>JAIXRH010000124.1 GCA_027485285.1 Comamonadaceae bacterium
CATTCGGCATCGCTGTAACGCTGGGGGCGAATGAAGGCGTCTGTCATGGGCGTACCTTTTAAACGAATTTAAATTTCAAAGATCCGAGCGGGCCGTAATCGGCCTCAAACACATCGCCCAGTTTGGCCGGTGCCGGTTTGGTGAAGGAGCCTGCCAACACAATTTCACCTGCGGACAAATGTTCGCCCCATGGCGCCAGTTTGTTGGCCAACCAAGCGATGCCAATGGCGGGATGGCCTTGCACACCAGCGGCCAAACCCGTTTCTTCGACCACTCCGTTTTGACGCAAGATGGCACCGCACCAAGGCAGGTTGGTGGTTTTGGCGTCCACTTGATTGGCCCCCAAGACAATGCCGCCGTTGGCCGCGTTGTCGCTGATGGTGTCAAACACCTTGCGCATGACTTGGGTGTGGCGATCCAATTGCTCGATGCGGGCGTCGATGATTTCAATGGCGGGTGTGACGTAGGCCGTCGCGTCCAACACATCTTCTAGGGTGACGTTGGGGCCACGCAATTCTTTTTTCAGAATGAACGCCAGCTCAACTTCCACACGGGGTGCGATGAACTTGTTGAATGGAATATCCAGCACTTGCCCCGCGGTGCAGGTGAACAACATGTCGTCCAGTAACGTGCCGTAATCAGGCTCATCAATTTGACTGGACTGTTGCATGGCACGGCTGGTCAAACCAATTTTGTGGCCAATGAGCGTGCGACCTTCCGCGAATTTCAACGCCATCCATGCACGGTTGATGCGGTAGCCGTCTTCGATGGTCATCCCCGCAAAGCGCTTCGAAAAATGCTCGACTTGCGTGCGTGTTTTCTCCGCATGGTTCAGCTCTGCGGCCAAGGCTTGGATTTGTGCTTCAGTGAATACGGACATGTTCAGGCATGGTTGAAAAGGGGGTGAAGCGTGCTGTGCTTGGCATCAAACACCTCTTGCCCCACGTCGATTTGCAAAGTAACCCCGATGTGTTGCGTGGCCATGAGGGGTGCAAAAAATGCTTTTGCCACGGCAAGCAAGGTCTCGCCTGCGCGTTGTTGCGTCGCCTCGCTGCGGCCTCGGCCCATGCGCACATTCAGGTAAGCAAAGGCGTAATCGCCATCACCCCCTGCAGCTTTGCCGGCTGCACCACCATCGGCCACCGCAAAGTGCGGTGCGGGGTAAGCCAGCACGCGTGTGCCGCCGGTGGGAAACACTTGTTTGCCAGCTTCGTCGGTGACGGTGAGCATGGCATCGGCGAGTTGTCGACACAACGTGGTCATGTTGACCGATTGGTCAAGTTGACCGGTATAGAGAATGACAAGATGGGGCATGGTTTACAACCGGGTAGCAACTTTGTAACCCTGCGCTTGGCTGGCCACCGCAGCAGGGAGGTGTTGACCGTCTTGTGGTGTGACCTCGAACACCGCGTTGAGTTGCCCCGTACCTGAGGCGCCGAAATACGGTGTGACGATGTCCACAGCACCGTCATAGCCGCGCCAACCCAAGGCCCCCAGCAACATGGCGGTGTCGTGCATGAAGCCTTCGCCGTGGCCCTTTGCTGCATATTCAGGCAGCATCTCGCAAAAGTCGGCCCACTCGCGCTTGTGCCACATCGCCAGCACGTGTGCGTCCAAGTGTTCGAGAAATGGGCTCCACACCTTGAAAGCGAACTCAGGCGCCAAACCGTTTTGCGCAAATCGGTGTGAGAGCGATCCGCTTGCTAAGAAAGCCACTGTTCCGTCGTAATGTTTTTCTACCGCTTCGCGCATGGCCCAACCCAAACGCGCACTGTCGTTCAAGTAGTGGGAGGTGCAAAGCGCAGAGACCGAGATCACTTTGAAGTGCTGGTCTGCATTCATGTAGCGCAGCGGCACCAAGGTGCCGTATTCAGGCTGCAGCGTGGTGGCATCGTGCGCCAGTGTTTCGACACCGAAGGCGTTACACGCTTGGGCCAACATATGGCCAAGCGCTGGATTGCCCGCAGATTCATAGCCCATGTTGCTGATGAAGTGCGGCAATTCATTGCTGGTGTACGTGCCTTTGAAATGGACGCCGCAGTTGATGTGGTAATTGGCATTGACCAACCAATGGGTGTCAAACACCACCAAGGTGTCCACACCCAATGCGCGGCAACGACGGCTGATTTCTTGGTGACCCTCAATCGCATCTTGACGCGTGCCAAAACGTGGGCCCGGCAATTCGCTCAGGTACATGCTGGGCACGTGGGTGATTTTGGCGGCCAATGCGAGCTTACCCATGGCGAGCACTCCTTGTGTTTTTGAGCTGTCCCATTTTTGTCTCCTCGCTTTCGTGGCAGATGCAGACGCTCACACGCCCCAATGTGGAATGTGGTGCGAGCCCATGGACACCGAAATGTTTTTTGGCTCAAGAAAGACTTCGTAACTCCAGGTGCCGCCTTCACGCCCGGTGCCGCTGGCTTTGGTGCCGCCAAAGGGTTGACGCAAGTCGCGCACGTTTTGGCTGTTCACAAAACACATGCCTGCCTCAATGGCAGCTGCCACGCGGTGAGCTTTGCCAAGGTTCTCGGTCCACACATAGCTGGACAAACCGTAGTCAATGTCGTTGGCTTGGCGGATGGCATCGGCCTCGTCGGTGAACGGAATCAAACAAGCCACTGGGCCAAAGATTTCTTCTTGTGCAATGCGCATGCGGTTGTCCACATCGGCAAACACGGTAGGGCGCACGAAGTTGCCTTTGCGCAAGTGCGCTGGTAAATCTGGGGCGTCTGAACCGCCACACAGGATCGATGCACCCTCTTGGGTGCCCAACTCGATGTAGCTGCGCACTTTGGCCAAATGGCCTTGGCTGATCATGGGGCCAATGAGGGTTTTCTCATCCAAGGGGTCGCCCACCACGATGCGTTTGGCACGCTCCGTAAACTTCACGGCGAAATCAGCGTAGATGCTTTTTTGCACCAAGATACGGCTGCCTGCGGTGCAGCGCTCGCCGTTGTTGCTGAAGATCATGAAGATGGCGGCATCCAAGGCACGGTCTAAATCAGCGTCTTCAAAAATGACAAAGGGTGATTTGCCACCCAGCTCCATGCTGAACTTTTTCAAGCCTGCCGCTTGCACAATTCGGTTGCCTGTGACGGTGGAGCCTGTGAATGAAATGGCACGCACGTCAGGGTGGGCACACAAGGGCTCACCCGCTTCTTTGCCGTAACCGTGGACGATGTTCAACACGCCCGCAGGCACACCCGCCTCTAGGGCCAACGCACCGAGCCGTGAAGCGGTCAAGGGTGAAAGTTCACTCATTTTCAACACGGCAGTGTTGCCAAAAGCAAGACACGGCGCCACCTTCCAAGTGGAGGTCATGAACGGCACATTCCAAGGCGAAATCAAGGCGCACACCCCGACGGGGTGGAACAAGGTGTAGTTCAAGTGTGTGGGCGTTGGGTAGGTGTGGCCATCCACACGCGTGCACATTTCTGCAAAGTAGTAAAAGTTATCGGCCGAACGCGGCACCAACTGTTTGCCGGTTTGGTTGATGGTTTGACCCGTGTCTTTGGTTTCGGCCTGGGCGATTTCTGGGACATGCTTGGCGATCAAGTCGCCCAAGTTGCGCATGATTTTGGCGCGCTCCGTTGCAGGACGCGCGGCCCATGCAGGAAACGCGTCTTTGGCGGCTTGCACAGCTGCATTCACCTCCACGGCTGTGCCACTGGCGACTTCGGCCAAGACATCTTGCGTCGCTGGATTCACCGTTTCAAAGTACTGACTGCCGTGCACGGATTTACCGTTGATCAGATGGTCTATACGCATATGCTGTCCTTCATTCAAATGTTCAAAAAGGTTCAACGACCAAACGTGACATCTGCCACGATGGTGTTGACCAGTCGGCCAATGCCGTCAATCTCAGTGACCACTTCATCGCCGACGTTGACGTTGACCACGCCGTCGGGTGTACCGGTCAAGATCACGTCACCTGCATTGAGTGTCATGAATCCGCTCAAGTACTCAATCAAGCTTGGAATGTCCGAAATCAAATCGCGCGTGTTGCCTTGTTGCGTCACAACGCCATTCACCCAAGTTCTCAATGCCAAGGCGTGTGGATCGGGCACATCGGCGGCATCGACCAACCAAGGGCCCAGCACCGTGCCGCCATCTCGGTTTTTCACCCGCAAGTTGGGCCTGTAATAGTTTTCTAGATAGTCACGAATGGCGTAGTCATTGGCAACGGTGTAACCAGCCACGTGTTGCATCGCGTCTTCGCGCTTGACGTTTTTTGCAGTTCTACCGATGACCACAGCCAACTCACACTCGTAGTGCATAAATACCACGCCATCAGGACGACGGGTCTGCGCAGCATGGCCGATCAGCGAACTGCGCCCTTTGAGAAAAGCCAAGGGCTCGTCTTTGGTGGTCACGGTCAACTCTTTGGAGAGCTCTTTCACATGGTCCGCATAGTTCAAACCCAAAGCGATGATGGTGCCCACCTCAAAAGGCGGCAACCAAACCACCGCATCTTCAGCCACCACGCGACCATCGACCAACTTCAAACCTGCGGGATGCTCAAACGCGTCATGAATGGCCCCCCCGTAGGCGACTTTTGCGCGCTTCATACCCACGCCTCCGCCGCCAACACAGTGTCTAATTGACCCACACCTTCAATGGTAATGGTCACGTGTTGCCCGGCATGCGCGAGTGGCGCATGCGCAGACACGCCAATGCTGAGGATGTCACCCGGATTCAAGGTCATGAAGTCTGTGACGTCAACCAACAATTGAGCCACTGAGCGAATGCGTCCACCTGTATTGGTGTGCTGCACCACCTCGCCATCCATCGCTACCGTCACCGCAAGTGCATCAGGATCGGCCACAGCGTCGCGTGGCACATAGGCACCCATGGGACAAAAACCATCTCTGCATTTGAAGCGCATGGAAGGGCGATAAAACGACGCGTGCGGCACGCTGATGTCGTTCATCACCACGTAGCCTGAAACAAAGTCCAACGCATTCTCTAGGCTCACCTGGCATGCGGTATGCCCGATGACCAACCCCAAAGTCGCCCCCATTTGGAGTTCTTGCGCATCTGAGGGCACAAACACGACGTCACCACTTGTCGCCCACGTGTTGCGCGGTTTGATATACAAAATCGGCGCCTTCGGTGGCGCTTTGTAGGGCGCAACGTTGACTTGATCGCCCAACGCGGCCAAGGCCTCACGATGGTTCAACAACGTGCCATAAACCGTACCACCGCTCAGCGGATGAAAAATTTTCGACATGGTCAATTCTTTGAAATCAAGCTTTTCGCTAATATGTTTGTAATTTGAACACTCACGTGTGAGTGAGTCAATGAATCTTCGGTGAACTATTTATGGGTGTTATCCCTCACCTCACGCATGCACAAGCACTCAGACAGGTTCTACCTCGTTACAGTTCCATTCTCAAACATTGATTTCAACCCATGAAAAGCCCACTCCGGCACAAAAATTTACCGCACCTGCTCCTGCAATCCAGGGAAGCTTTGATGCGTCGTTTTCGCCCTGTGCTCAACCACCATGGGGTGACCGAGCAGCAATGGCGAATTCTGCGTGTGTTGCTGGATGAAGATGGCTTAGAGCCTCGCCAGCTGTGCGATCGATGCTTGATTTCAAGCCCAAGCATTGCCGGAGTTCTGATGCGCATGGAAGAGGCTGGGTGGATCCAGCGCGAACGAATGGAACATGACCAACGCAGGGTCAAAGTCACGGTCACCGCAGCCACCAAAAAACTGGGAAGAAGCATGGCCCCCATGATTGAGCACGAATACCAAAAGCTTGAAAAACTGGTGGGCGTGAAGCAACTGCAACAGGTGTATGACGCCCTCGACACTTTGCAAAAAAATCTCGGCACGCCCGCATCCATCGATGACACACGGTGAGCCCATGCGGCTTTACTAGAACCAGGAGACATTCCACATGCAGTTCCACCACCGCGGTTACGTTTCAGAAAACCCCAGAATCAAAGCAGCTTCTGGCCATGGCGTGAATCGCCCCAGCGAGATACCAGATGACATGGATGTGCTCATCGTGGGCACTGGCCCCGCCGCTGTCACAGTGGCCGCACAGCTGTCGCATTTTCCCAGCATCAACGTGCGTATCATTGAAAAGCGCGAAGGCCGACTGACGCAAGGACAAGCAGATGGCATTCAGGCACGCTCGGTCGAAACCTTCCAAGCGTTTGGGTTTGCCAATGCCATCGTGGATGAGGCCTACCGAAATGTCGAGATGTGTTTTTGGAAACCCGACGACAAGAACCCTGAAAACATCGTTCGGGTTTCACGCGTGCCCGATGATGCCCATGGCGTGAGTGAATTTCCGCACATCTACGTGAACCAGTCTCGCGTCCTAGACTATTTCTTAGGCCATGCAGCCAACTCCCCCGGCAAGGTGGTGCCAGATTACGGCATTGAATTTTTAGACCTAGAGATTGACGAGAGCCAGCCTTATCCTGTGGCTGTTCGCATCAGGTACATCGCAGGTCCGAGGCTTGGCGAAGAACGCACCGTTCGGACGAAGTATTTGGTCGGTGGCGATGGTGCACGCAGCAACGTTCGGGCGGCACTCGGGCATCAATTGGAAGGGGACGCCGCCCTTCATGCATGGGGCGTGATCGACGTGCTGTGCAACACGGACTTTCCTGACTTTCAGGTCAAGTGCTCCATCCAGTCGCACAACGCAGGCAACATCTTGCTGATTCCGCGCGAAGGTGGCTACCTCTCACGCCTCTATGTCGATCTTGGCAACCAAGATGAAAACGATGCCGGCGAGATCCGCAAGACCCGTCTGGACGAGATTATTCGTCGCGCCAATGCCATTTTGCACCCCTATTCCCTCGACGTGAAAAGCATCGCCTGGTGGTCGGTCTACGAGGTAGCACACCGCGTGACCACAGGCTTCGACAACGTGCCCCCAGAACGCGTCGGCCGCCAGCACCCGCGCGCCTTCATCATGGGCGATGCCTGTCACACGCATTCGGCCAAAGCTGGCCAAGGCATGAACGTATCAATCCAAGATGGCTGGAACCTCTCGTGGAAGCTCGCGGCGGTCCTCGAAGGTCGCTCGCCCGAATCACTGCTTGACACCTATTCGGCCGAGCGCCGTGTGATCGCACAAGACCTCATCAACTTCGACAAAGAATGGTCCACGCTCATGGCTCGCCCCGTCGACGAATGGGATGACCCCCAGGACTTAGCACGCTGGTACGAGAAAACGATTGAATTCCCCATGGGCTTCATGACCCAGTACCCCAAGAATCAAATCGTGGCAGGCGCTGAACATCAACATTTGGCGGTGGGCTTCCCCATTGGCAAACGTTTCAAGTCGACCGAGGTGATGCGCCGTGCAGACAACCGTTGGCGTCAACTGGGCCACTTGCATGAGGCTGATGGACGCTGGCGTGTGTATGTGTTTGCCGATGGCGCGGCGCCTGCGACCGCCAACACCCTGACTGCGGATTTCGCAGATTGGTGGCAGAACGACCCTGAGTCACCACGCGTCAAGTACACACCGCGTGATGGCGATACCGATGCCGTCTTTGACACCAAGGTGATCTACCAACAAGACTACACCGAGGTTGAGCCAGGCGATGTGCCTGCCGCATTCAAACCGATCAAAACACCCTTGGGGCTGATCGATGTGAACCAAATCTTTGCATCAGGACATGGACGTGACATTTTCCGTGACCGCGAGATTCATGCCGAGGGTGCCATCGTCGTGGTGCGACCTGATCAGTATGTTTCAGGCGTCTTCCCACTCACTGCACGCGAAGAACTGACCGTGTTCTTTGCCCAACATCTGCTGCTGGTGAAGTAATTTCAACAAAAGATGAGAAATAAAAAAGGGCCGCAATTTGCGGCCCTTTGGATGGCAAGCTCAGGGATTATTTTCCGCCCTGATGTTTGGCAATCAAAGCCCGCGCACCATCGAGCATTTGTTTGCCGTTTTGGCCCTTGGCGTTCATGTCAGAGACCCATGAATCAAACAATGGTTGTGACAGTTTTTTCCAATTTTCCAACTCGGCTTTAGGAATCACGTTGGTCGTGTTCTTGGTCGTCAGCTTTTTACCTTCGGCATCGGCTTCGAAGAAAGCCTTACCCGCCATACCCGACAACGACTGCCCGCTGTTGCGATCAATCACGCGCTTGAGTTCAGGCGACAACGAGTCGTACTTGGCTTGGTTCATCGCAAAAATGAACACAGAGGTATAGAACGCGGGTTCTGCTGGATCGGTCTCCGAGTGGAATTTCACCAACTCTTGGATCTTCACAGCGGGCACCACTTCGTAAGGCACCACGGCGCCGTCAATCACACCCTTGGAGAGTGCATCACCCACTTGTGGCACGGGCATGCTCACGGGGGTTGCGCCCAACATGGCGATGAACCTGTTGGTGGAACGGGTGGGGGCGCGCAGCTTCACACCTTTCAAATCCGCAGCGGTACGCACAGGCTTGTTGACCATGTGAAACACACCGTCGCCATGCACGTGGAAAGCCAGTGCTTTGACGTCTTTGAACTCAGCTTTGGCGTATTGGTCCACGTAGTCCCACACGGCCTTGCTGGTGGCTTCTGGGCTTTGCATCATGAAAGGCATCTCGAACACTTCCACGGAGGGGAAGCGGCCGGCCGTGTAGCCAGGCAAGGTCCACACCACATCAGCCACGCCGTCACGGGCTTGTTCAAACAACTGAGGAGGCGAACCACCGAGTTGCATGGAGGGATAAATCTGGCACTTCATCTTGTTGTTCGACTCTTTGGCGATGCGGTCGCACCAAGGTTGAATCAACATGGTTTGCGCAAACGATGAGGCTGGCAAGAAATGGTGCACTTTGAGTGTCACGTCTTGGGCCATCGCGGCGGGGCTGATTGCGGCCGCGGTGAACGCGGCGGCTGCTGCGATTTTGAGGAAGCGAGTTTTCATTTTTGTCTCCGGTTAAAAAATCAAGTGAGCGCGTGCACCAGCCATAAGGAGATGGCGGGGAACGCAATCAGCAACGCCAAACGAATGCCGTCGGTGATCAGGAAGGGAACAACACCTTTGTAGGTTTCAACCATCGGCACATCTTTGGCCAAGCCATTCATGATGTAGACGTTCAGGCCTACCGGCGGAAAGATCATACCGATCTCACACACGGTGAGGATCAGGATACCAAACCACAGAGCTTTGTCAGAGGGGTTCAACCCGAAGAAGTCCATGCCCAAGATGACAGGAAACAGGGTGGGCACAGTGAGCAAAATCATGGACATTTCGTCCATCACGCAGCCCAGGATGATGTAGAAAATCATGATGCCTGCCATCACCACCAAAGGTGAAATTTGCAAGTGGCCCACGATGTCGGCCAGCTGCGCGGGCAGCTGCGACAAGGCCAACGAGGCGTTGATCATGTCTGCACCAATGAAGATCAAAAAGATCATGCCGCTGGTTTGAGCCGTGGTGCGAATGGACGCCACCAGTTTGTCAAACGTCATTTCGCGGCGCAGCAAAGTAATGGTGAACGTCAACACGGTGCCAATGGCAGCCCCTTCTGTCGCAGTGAATAGGCCCCCGTAAATACCGCCAAACACCACCAAGAAGATGGCTGCAATCGGCCACACATTCAAGGCGCTGGTCAACAACTCACCACCCGAAGCTGCTTCGGCTTGAGGCGCTTGCTCAGGGTGGATGCGCACAACCACCGCAATGGCGATCAAATAGCCCACCGCCGCGATCAGTGCGGGAATGTAGGCGGCCAAGAACATCTTGGTGATGTTCTGTTCGGTCAAGATGGCGTAGACCATCAAGGTGACCGACGGTGGCAACAGCACCCCCATCGTGCCGCCTGCGGCCAGAGCTGCCGTGGCGAGCCGACCCGAGTACTTGATACGGCGCATCTCGGGGTAAGCCACTTGGGCAATCGTGGCCGTGGTCGCCACGGTCGAGCCAGAAATAGAGCCAAACGCTGCACACGCCAACACACCCGCCATCGCCATGCCGCCTTTGAAACGCCCCAGCAAGGCATTGGCAAAGTCAAACAAAGCCTTGGATAAACCGCCGTGCACGGCAAATGCGCCCATCAACATGAACAGTGGAATGACCGACAAGTCGTAAATCGACACACGGCTGTAAACCGCGCCCTTGAGGTGCGACATCAAAGGCAACCAACCGGACAAGGCCAAGTAGCCCAAGGCGCCTGGCACAAACATAGAAATTGCAATTGGCACGCGAACGGCCATCAGCACCAACATGGCGCCAAACATGGCCAAGCCAATACTCATCGTACTCATACGTTTTCCTTTGCCATCCAGCCGAGATGCTGCAGGGTTTGAACCAGGCCGATCACCGAGCACAGCACCAAACCTGGCACCATCAACAAATAGGGAATCCACAGTGGCAAGGCCATCAGCATGGAAGTTTCTTGGTTGGCTTTGATGTCAATGCCACCCACCGCCACACGCCAAGCCACCAAGCCCAACACCAGCGAGTAAAGCAAAGTGCCAAAGGCGTCCAGCTTGCTTTGTGTTTTTTCGGAAGCGCCGGTTGTGAAGAAATCCACAATGATGTTGGCGCGGCGAAACTGCGTGTAGGGCAAGAACGACGCCACCACCACCGCACCGCCCAACTGCACCAACTCCACATCGCCCAAGATGGGGTGCGAAAAGAAGGCACGACCAATCACACTCACCACCGTGACGCAAGCGATGGCCACCAACACCACACCGCCGATGGTGGCGCTGGCATCGCACAGCCTTTGCAGAAAGCGGTCCACGGCAGACGTTGGCGTTAAGTTTTGACTCATCAAAAGTTCCTTTTTATTTTTCAGGGCTACGCAACTCTTAGCTCAACACAAAGGCGAAAGCATACGTCGATTAGCGAAGTTCGGGGCTAAGTAGATGCCCAAAGTCTAGGTGCGATCACCCCCATGATCACGCATGGGTAGATCTTAATGACTCACCAAAATTCAGTGGCAAACCCACGTAGTTTTCAGCCATGGTGCGCGAACCAGCATCGCTGTGAACCAAGTAGTCGAGCTCGGCCTCTTGAAATTTTTGGCCAATCTCGCCTTGGTCTGGAAAGTTGTGCATGAGGCTGGTGAACCACCACGAGAAGCGCTCGGCACGCCAAATACGGGCCAAACAACGGGCGGAGTAATGGTCAATGCCCGCATGGGACTTTTCAACGCAGGCTTCGATCAGTGCATCTGACAAATACTTCACATCGGTTGCCGCCAAGTTCAAGCCCTTGGCGCCTGTGGGTGGCACGATGTGCGCAGCGTCTCCTGCCAAAAACAAGGTGCCAAAGCGCATGGGCTCTGTCACAAAGCTGCGCAGCGGGGCAATGCTTTTTTCAATGCTTGGGCCAGTCACCAATTGATCGCGCGCTTCTGGGTCTAAGCGGTGGCGCAGCTCGGTCCAAAAGGCGTCGTCGCTCCACTGTTCGACCTTGTCGGTCAGCGGCACTTGCAGGTAATAACGGCTGCGTGTGTGGCTGCGTTGTGAGCACAAGGCAAAGCCGCGCGGGCTGTTGGCGTAAATCAGCTCTTCATGCACGGGGGGCGTGTCTGACAGCACACCCAGCCAGCCGAAGGGGTACACCTTCTCGAACTCTTTGATTGATTGTTTGGGCACGCTGGCACGGCACACGCCGTGAAAACCATCGCATCCCGCAATGAAATCGCATTCGATGGTGTGACTTTTGCCGTCTTTGCGATAGCTCACGCTGGGCTTGGTGGTGTCGAAGCCGTGAATCTGCACATCGTCGGCTTCATAAATCGTGGTCAGGGCAGCTGATTGGCGCGCATCCATCAGGTCGCGGGTGACTTCGGTTTGGCCGTAAACCATCACTTTTTGACCACCCGTCAGGGCCGCCAAGTCAATGCGGTGGCGTGCGCCTTTGAACAACAAATCAAAGCCCGTGTGCACCAAGCCTTCTTTGTTCATGCGCTGGTCCACGCCCGCATGCGTCAACACATCCAAAGTGACTTGCTCAAGCACGCCCGCACGGATGCGGCTCAGCACGTAGTCGGGGCTTTGGCGTTCCACAATCACGGCGTCCACACCGGCCCTGTACAAAATCTGCCCCAACAACAAGCCCGAAGGCCCAGCACCCACGATCACCACTTGCGTACGCATGTCTGAATTCCTTTTATTTAGAAGTGCAACGAGATTAATGGCGCAATGGATCAAATAAGAATCTCACATAACAAAGCTGCACGGTGAATAGAATAGATGCACGATGATCGCGCAACCAACCACAAACACACACCCATGAACAAAGCCGACTGGATTGAAGGCATGGCTCGGGGCATGGCGGTGCTGGAGAGTTTTGACACCGAGCGTCAACGACTCAACGCCAGCCTTACCGCTCAACGCACGGGCTTGACGCGTGCGGCAGCCCGTCGGCACTTGTTGACACTGACAGAGCTAGGCTATTTGGAAACCGATGGTCAATATTTTTGGTTGTCCGCCAAGGTGCTGGGCTTTGCTGGCAGCTATTTGTCCAGCGCGCGTTTGCCTCGCGCCGTGCAACCCACTTTGCACCAATTGAGCATGGCCACGCAACTGTCATGCTCGGTGGCGGTGTTACAAAACGATGCGGTCATCATCGTGGCACGGGGAATTTGGCAAGACCCAGATACACCCACAAAAGCCAAACTCCCTGTGTTGGCCTACGGCCTGCATGTAGGCACGCGCTTGCCCGCGCACGCCACCTCCACAGGCCAAGTGCTGCTGGCCAACTTGACGTCCACACACCTCAACTCATGGCTAGAAGCCAACCCCTTAAGCCGACTCACGACACACACCGCCACGCATGCCAAAGACTTGAAGCAAAAACTCAAACTCGTCGCTCAACAAGACTACTGCCTGGCCACACAAGAGCACGAGCTAGGCGTGGACGCTTTGGCTGTGCCTCTGCGTAATGAACGCGGGGACACGGTGGCGGCACTCAACTTGGTGCGCTCAGGGGCAAGTCCAAACGCGCCAGATCTGGCTATGCGTTGGTTGCCGTTGTTGCAACAAACGTCACAGGCCTTGCGGCCATTGATATGAAAAAAGCCGCTAGGTGGTTAAACCTAGCGGCCTTTGTCGTTGCAAATGGTGGAGCTGGCGGGATTTGAACCCGCGTCCACAAGCCTTTTTCGTACAGTTCTACATGTGTAGTCGTCTGATTTGAGTCTCGCCGAATGCGTCGCGCAGCGACACGCTACGCACCCAGCCAGCACCCTTTTTTCTCACACCACCTCAAGGTACCCGAGGTGGTGCCAGCCCATATGTTTTCCCTTGCAGTTAGGAAGTCTTGCGACTCCCTAACCCAGCCTATCGGCCAACTGTTGCAAGGCTCACCGGATTAAGCGGCGAGTGCGAAACGTTCGTCGTTTGCAGTTAGTTTTTTTTCCGAAGATTAACGAGGATCAGAACCTCGACATGC
>JAIXRH010000086.1 GCA_027485285.1 Comamonadaceae bacterium
GCCATGATGTTGTTTGGTGAGAAGTACGGCGAGACGGTGCGCGTGCTTGACATTGGATCCAGCCGCGAGTTGTGCGGGGGCACCCACGTCAAAGCCACGGGCGACATTGGTTTGTTCAAAGTGGTGGCCGAAGGCGGCGTGGCCGCTGGTGTGCGCCGCATTGAAGCGGTGACAGGCGCCAATGCGTTGGCCTATTTGCAGTCCCTCGAAGACTCGGTGGCGCAAGCCGCTGGCGCACTCAAAGCGCCGCCTGCTGAGTTGAATGCACGTTTGACACAAGTCTTGGACCAAGTCAAAACGCTTGAAAAAGAAGTGTCGGCCCTCAAAGGCAAAGTGGCGTCTGCCCAAAGCGACGAGTTGCTGACGCAAGCGGTTGACGTGAAAGGCACCCAGCTCTTGGTGGCCAAGCTCGATGGCGCGGACGCCAAAACTTTGCGCGACACCATGGACAAGCTCAAAGACAAAATGAAGTCTGCCGTGATTGTGTTGGCCGCTGTGGACGGCGACAAGGTGAACATCGCCGCAGGCGTGACCGCTGACAACGTGGGCAAGGTCAAGGCAGGCGAGTTGGCCAACTTTGTGGCCCAGCAAGTCGGCGGCAAAGGCGGCGGCAAGCCTGACATGGCCATGGCGGGTGGCACCGATGCCGCAGCCTTGCCCAAGGCTTTGGCCAGCGTACAAGCTTGGGTGACTGAGCGGATTTAAATTCTTTGTTCGCATGTAAGCGCTGGCGTTTTAGACGCTAGCGCTTTTTTTATGTGTGAATTTTCAGATGCAACGCGCTGTGAAATTCCCGCGCTTGGCCCGTGACTGGGTCTGTAAAAGCCACGCGTTTGGCCAGCAGTTGCAAGGGGTTGCTGAAGTCTTCATCCGCATCTGGCCCGCGCAGCACGGTGGGGTAAAACTGATCGCCCTCCAGTGGCAAGCCCAGCGCCATCATGTGCACGCGCAATTGGTGGCGTTTGCCGCTGACGGGCTCTAGCTGGTAGAGCGCTCGTTGGCCCTCGACTTTGAGCAGGCTGATGCGTGTTTCGCTGTTGGGCTCGCCAGTCACTTCTTGTGTTCTGAAAAAAAGTTCATCCGGCTGCAAACGACTGGTGTACACGCGAGGCAATTCAAGTGCAGGGTTGTACGCCGCTACTGCTTCGTACACCTTGTGCATTTCTTTGTCGCGAAACAGCGCGTGGTACGCATCGCGGTCTTGCAGACGTTTGCCAAACATCACGAGCCCTGCGGTTTCGCGGTCGATGCGGTGCAGGGGCACGAGGTCGTCGTTGCCCATGAGGTGCTTGAGCTGCACCAACAAGCTTTGCTGCACATAACGGCCCGCAGGCGTGACGGGCATGAAGTGCGGTTTGTCCGCCACGATCAAATGGTCGTCTTCAAACACGACGCTGGCTTTCTGTGGCAATACCGGCTCGTTGTGGATGTGGCGGTAGTAGTAGAGCTTGGTATGCGGCGTGTAGGCTTGTGTGGCGGCTACGGGCTGCGCCGATTCATCCAGCACCAGTTGGTCGGCAAAGCGCTGCAGCCATTCGCTGCGCGAGATGTCTGGCATGCGCTCCAGCAAAAAATCGAGCACTGTCGGCCAAGGCCCAGCGGGAAGCGACACGCGGCTAGCGCCTACGCCATGGCGCGTGGGGATGCGCATGCGTTACCTTAGATTTTGGTGAACACCAAGTCCCACACACCGTGGCCGAGTTTCAAGCCTCGGTTTTCAAACTTGGTGAGCGGGCGGTAAGCGGGCTTTTCGGCAAAGCCGCTGGGGTCGGTGGCGGTATTTTTGAGCAAGGGATCAGCAGACACCACGTGCATCATTTGCTCTGAATACGGCTGCCAGTCGGTGGCCAAGTGCAAATAGCCACCGGGTTTGATGTGTTTGGCCAAGCGGTTGACGAAGGCGCTTTGAATCAATCGCCGTTTGTGGTGGCGGCTCTTGTGCCAAGGGTCGGGAAAGAAGATGTGCACCCCGTCTAAGCTGTTCTCGCCCAGCATGTGGTCCATCACCTCCACCGCGTCGTGCTGCACGATGCGGATGTTGCCAATGCTTTCTTCGCCACAGCGCTTGAGCAACGCACCCACGCCAGGGGCGTGAACTTCGCAGCACAAAAAGTTGTCGTCAGGGCGCGTGTGCGCAATCTTGGCAGTCGCGTCGCCCATCCCGAAACCGATTTCCAAAATCAGAGGGGCTGAGCGGCCAAAGGTGGCTGC
Organism: Comamonadaceae bacterium; assembly: GCA_027485285.1. GTDB lineage: Bacteria > Pseudomonadota > Gammaproteobacteria > Burkholderiales > Burkholderiaceae_C > Limnohabitans. The sequence goes on from JAIXRH010000086.1 coordinate 2,212, forward strand.
GACATCCAAACGCTCGGGCTTGTAAGGCACCAAAAACTGTGGGCCAAATTGTTCAAACGCCCGCGTTTGGCCTGGGCCCATGCGCCCGGCACGCAGCACGTAGGTTTTGATCACGCGCATGAACGGCATGTCGGTTTGTGTGGCGTCTGAAGGGGGGGTGGTGTCGGCAGTCATGGCAGCAAGTCTTTGTACAGCCTGTGATTATCGTAGGGCAGACGGCCATGCTTGTGCCCATGTGCTGAGGGCTTGCTCAATCGATGCGCTCTTGTCTGGCACGGGCAGTCCCAAGGCTTGCGCGGCAGTTTGCAGGGCACACAATGGATCACTCAAGTCCAAAGCTTGAGCCCCATTTTGTTTACTCAGTTTCTCCCCGTTCTCACCCAACACCAACGGCGTGTGCATGTAGCTGGGGGTGGGCAAGCCCAGCGCGTGTTGCAACACGATTTGTCGTGCGGTGTTGTCGGTCAGGTCCGCGCCGCGCACGGTGTGGGTGATGCCTTGCGCCGCATCGTCCACCACCACGGCGAGTTGGTAGGCCCACAGGCCGTCGGCGCGGCGCAGGACAAAGTCACCCACTTCTTGGGCTACATCTTGTTGTTGGCTACCAAGCAAACGGTCTTGCCAAGTCAA
>JAIXRH010000081.1 GCA_027485285.1 Comamonadaceae bacterium
AAACATTGGTTCTTGAAACGCGGCTTCGTCCAAGTCGATCCCGACTGGTTGCCCGAAGCCCGCAAGCGCAAATACAACTGGGACCGCAGGAGCTTGGTGTTGGTCAAGAAGCTGTAATGGAAACGGGGCTCACAAGCCCCGTTTGCTTGTGAACACCGATGCAACTCAAGCTTCGCTGCCTGCATCAACGGCTGTTGACTGCGGGCGCAACATGCGCAACAGGGTCACCAGCGCCAAGACGCACAAGCTCACAAAGGCCACAAACGACCAATTGGCAATCGAGCCGCCCAAGAAGGTCCAATCAACCTGGCTGCAATCGCCGCCGCCTTTGAAGATCATGGGGATGGCGCGCTGCAGAGGGAAGGTTTCGATCATGCCGTAGAAGTCGCGGCCACACGACACCACCTCGGGCGGGTACCACTGCAGCCACGTTTGACGCGCCGCCACATACGCACCGCCAGCGCCCAACACCACCAAAAGGCCACCCGTCATGAGGGATGTTGTGCGGCCAGTCAAGCACGCTCCCCACAGAGCCACCACTGCCATCAACACCATGACGTAGCGCTGCACAATGCACATAGGGCAAGGCACCAAACCCACCCCATGTTGCAAATACATGCCAAACGACAACAGGCCAACACAGACCAGCAAGATGAACCACCAAACACGGCGGGGTGCGTCCAAAAGTTTTACAAGCACTTGACTCTCCAAAGGGGGAAGATTGGATTGTCGCTGTGAAACAATGTTGGCAAGGCCCACGTGCCAAAAAACCAGAGACAAGCCATGACACTTCGCACACCCCAGCTCGCTGAAACGCCCCAACTTCAGACGTTTGTTGCCCAACTCGACGCATTGCTCACAGCCACGTCCGACGAAGCCACCATTTTGGCAAGTGGCAAAACTTTGTTGGCTGATCTGGTCGCCCAAGACGATTGGCTGCCCACCGAATTCGCGCAGCCCAACCCAGAGCGTTACCAACAATTTTTGCTTTACGCCGACCCCGATGACCGCTTTTCGGTGGTGAGCTTTGTGTGGGGCCCAGGTCAAGCCACGCCCATCCACGACCACACGGTGTGGGGCTTGATTGGCATGCTGCGCGGCGCAGAGTTGTGCCAACCCTTTGCCAAAAATGCCCAAGGCCATTGGCTGCCCAGCGGCGAGCAAGACCGCCTAGAAGCTGGCGATGTCGAAGCCGTGTCGCCCACCATTGGCGATGTGCACCGCGTGTGGAACGCATTGGCCGACCAAACCTCGATCAGCATCCATGTGTATGGGGCGAACATTGGCAAAGTCAGCCGCCATGTGTTCCATGAAGACGGCACAGTGAAAGACTTTGTGTCGGGCTACAGCAACGCCAAGCTGGAAGAGACAGCTGAGCTTGCCCAAGCCGCAGGTGAGTTCCCCTTCGCGTCATTTGCCCACGTGCGCAAAACCCTGCTGCAACGCCAAGAAATTGCCATCCTCGATGTGCGCGAGGAAGACCCCTTCGCCCAATGCCACCCGCTGTTTGCAGCCAACCTGCCGTTGGGCCGCATTGAAGCCGATGCATGGACGCGCATCCCGCGCCTGAGCACCTTCATCGTGGTGTACGGCACTGCCTTCAATGGCGACGACCTGGCCCTGCCAGCGGCCCGCACCTTGAAGCGCATGGGCTACACCCATGTGCACTTGCTCAGCGGTGGCCTGCAAGGCTGGCAAGATGCCGGCGGTGAAGTGTTTCGCGATGTCAACGTGCCCAGCAAATCGTTTGGTGAACTGGTCGAGTCCAAACGCCACACCCCGTCGCTGTCGGCGCAAGAAGTCAAAGCCCTCATCGATGCAAAAGCCGATGTGGTGGTGATGGACGCACGCCGCTTTGACGAATACCAAACCATGAGCATTCCCAACGGCATCAGCGTGCCTGGGGCCGAGTTGGTGTTGCGTGCGCGGGCCCTGGCGCCGAATGCCGCCACACGCATCATCGTCAACTGTGCGGGGCGCACACGCAGCATCATTGGCACACAGTCGCTCATCAACTCAGGCATTCCCAACCCTGTTAGTGCGCTGCGCAACGGCACGATAGGTTGGACGCTGGCGGGCCAAGAGTTGGTCAAAGGCGCAAGCGATCATTTTCCTGAAGTGGATGACGCCATCCGCATCAAGGCCGCCGCCAGCGCCTTTGCCGTGGCCATGCGTGCAGGTGTGAAGCGCGTGCGCATGGACGAACTCAACACCTGGCTGGCCGACGATTCACGCACCACTTATTTCTTTGACGTGCGCACGCCCCAAGAGTACGCCGCAGGCCATGTGGCAGGCGCACGCCATGCACCCGGCGGCCAACTGGTGCAAGAGACCGACCACCAAGCTGCCGTGCGCGGCGCACGCTTGGTGCTGTGCGACACCGACGGCACACGCGCCCACATGAGCGCCTCGTGGCTGGCCCAAATGGGCTGGGAGGTGTATGTGGTGGCAGGCCTCAAGCCCGAAGACTTCACCCACACCGACGTGCCAGCGTTGCGCTTGCCCGAGCCGCAAGGCCATGTAACCGCCGTGAATGTGGCCCAAGTCAAAGCCTGGCTAGCGGACCGCAATAGCCACACCGTGGTGCTTGACTTCAGCACCAGCGCCCAATACATCCAAGGTCATATCCACAGTGCATGGTGGGTGTTGCGCACGCAGTTGAAAGATTCGCTCTCAGCGGCCCACAAAGGCCACCGTTATGTGCTGACCTGCCAAAACGGCAGCGTATCGCGCTTTGCAAGCGCCGACGTGCAAGCCGCTGTCAAAAAGGGCGTGGAGGTGGTGTGGCTCGACGGCGGCAACGCCGCTTGGCTGGCCGAGGGTGGCAAGCTGCAAACAGGCGACCACCAAATGGCCGTCGAGCGCGTGGACCGCTACCGCCGCCCGTATGAAGGCACCAACAACCCCGTGGAGGCCATGCAGGGCTACTTGGATTGGGAGTTTGGTTTGGTCGATCAGCTGGCCCGCGATGGCACGCACCACTTCAAGGTGATCTAAACATTGCTACAGTCATGTCTTTCGTTTTTTATCTTCATCACAGAGAAGCACACCCATGTCACGCACCGTTCAATGCATCAAACTCGGCACCGAAGCAGAGGGCCTCGATTTGCCACCCTACCCAGGTGAGTTGGGCAAGCGCATTTGGGAAAGCGTGAGCAAGCAAGCTTGGGCCGACTGGATCAAACAACAAACCATGTTGGTGAACGAGAACCGCTTGAACTTGGCCGACCTGCGCGCCCGTGAATACCTCAAGCGCCAGATGGAAAAACACTTCTTTGGCGACGGCGCTGACGCCGTGCAAGGTTACGTTCCCCCAAGCCCTTAAGCCGTGTGGCTCTGACGCCATCCACGCAAACTTGGCAAAGCTGCAGCAGCTGGTGCCACACCCAAGCCAGCTTTGACGAGCTGGCTTTTCTTCGTTTGTGGCACGCATGGGAGGCTGATGCGCATCGCCCGACGCACATGCATGTGGTGGCACACACCGAGCAGCCTTTGCAAGCGCATGCGCTGATCCGGGCTGCCGCATCACAGCCCGCACTCTTACCCCTCGCCCAGCAACTGACGGATCAATGCTGGGGATTGCTGCCAGGCGTGCACCGCTTGCGCTTTGCGTTACGTGGCGACGTGCCACAGAACACGCACCCAGCCTCCCCTCCGCTCACACGCGACCGACTGTCACTCACGCTGTGCGTGGGCCCGCATGCCGACTGGCCTGAGTTTGCTGAAGTCCTGCGTGCACACACAACAGGTGCTTGCGAAACACCGGTTGAGTTAGCGGCGCTCCAGGCGCGCATTGTCACCATCATCGGTGCTGGTGTGGCAGGCGCAGGCACGGCCCGCGCCTTGGCCGAACGTGGATGGCAAGTGACGGTCCTCGATGCCGGCCAAGCACCTGCGGCTGGTGCATCGGGCTTGCCCGTGGGCGTGGTGGCACCGCACACCTCGCACGATGACAGCGGCGTGTCGCGCCTCTCACGCGCTGGCTTGCGACTGATGGAGCAAACCATGCGCGAATTGCTCATCGAGGGCGTGGACTGGGGCTGCACCGGTGTGCGCGAACGGCGCTTGCCTGGCAAAACCCGGCGCGCTGGTGTGCCTCTGAGCTGGCTGAACGAACACGCCCACACAGCCAACGATTGGACGCACAAAGCACCACCGCCCGCGCCTGACGATGCCTTTTGGCATCCACGCGGTGCATGGCTCAAGCCAGCGCCATTGGTGCGTGCCTTGCTGGCCCACCCCAACATTCACTGGCAAGGCAACGCCAAGGTGGAGGCACTGAGGTTCATCCCGCACGAAGCGCACCTGTCACATGCATCCACGAACACCGCCAGGTGGCAAGTGCTGCAAGGCAGCACCGTCTTAGCCGAATCGTCTCGCGTGGTGTTGGCCGCAGGCCCCGGCTCAGCTGCGCTGATCGCCACCGCCACCGAGGACGGCAGCGCTCCGCGCATCAACCCGCTGCGCGGACAAATTTCTTGGGGCTTGATGGCCGACCTCCCTTCGGGCGCGCACATGCCCGCGACGCCCGTGAATGGCCATGGCAGCTTTGTACACAAGCTCGCATCGCCCGAGGGTCCAGCTTGGTACACAGGTGCGACCTATGACCGCATCCACGGCGACGCACGCTTGCTCGACAGCGACCATGCCGAAAACCTAGAACGCTTGAAAGCCCTAGAACCAGACACAGCAGCCGCACTCGCCCCCTTGTTTGCCACCGTGGGCTCAGACGCACCTCGTGTGCACGGCTGGGCGGGTGTGCGCTGCGGTGTGCACGACCGCTTGCCCATGATGGGCCGCGTGCCTCATGCGCCCGAGGGCTTGTACATGAACACGGCCATGGGCTCGCGCGGTTTGACGTTGGCCTTGCTTTGCGGCGAATTGCTGGCGGCGCAGTGGCATGGCGAGCCGCTGCCCGTTGAGGGACGCTTGGCTCAGTTTTTAAGTGCCACACGATTCAGGTCAAATGCTTGAACACCAAACGGCCCACACACCCAGCCACCTATGACTGACCCATCGCACCACACACCGACCCAAGAGTATGTCAGCGCGCCCCTTGCGCCAGCCGCCGTCAGCATGGCCGAAGCCTTTTGGTTTTGGCTCAAGCTCGGCTTCATCAGCTTTGGTGGGCCTGCGGGGCAAATTGCCATCCTGTATCAAGAGCTGGTGGAGCGGCGCCGCTGGCTGTCAGAGCGACGCTTTTTGCACGCACTCAACTACTGCATGGTGCTGCCCGGCCCCGAGGCACAACAACTGGTGACCTACATCGGCTGGTTGTTGCACAAGCGTTGGGGCGGCGTGGTGGCGGGTGCTTTGTTTGTGTTGCCATCCTTGTTCATCCTCATCGCGCTGTCGTGGGTGTACATCGCGTTGGGCGATGTGCCTTGGGTGGCTGGTATTTTCTTTGGCATCAAGCCTGCGGTCACGGCCATCGTGGTGCAAGCGGCGCATCGCATCGGCTCGCGTGCTTTGCAGAACAACACCTTGTGGGCGATTGCCGCTGCATCGTTTGTGGCCATCTTTGCACTCGATGTGCCCTTCCCGCTCATCGTCGGGCTAGCCGCTGCGGTGGGTTATGTGGGGGGCCGTGTGTCGCCGCACACGTTTCAAACAGGCGGTGGTCATAGCGCGTCAAACGCATCGCATGGACCTGCCATGATTGACGACCACACACCACCACCGCCACATGCGCAGTTCAGCTTTGCCGGTTTGGCGCAAGTGCTGGTGACGGGCGCCGTGTTGTGGGCTGTGCCGATGGGCGTGTTGTGCGCCGTGTTTGGCTGGGCGCACAGCTTCACGCAGATGGGTTGGTTTTTCACCAAAGCGGCTTTTCTCACCTTTGGTGGTGCGTATGCCGTGCTGCCCTATGTGTACCAAGGTGCGGTCAGCCAGTTTGGCTGGGTCACGCCGACACAAATGATGGACGGCTTGGCCTTGGGTGAAACCACACCTGGCCCGCTGATCATGGTGGTGGCATTTGTGGCGTTCATCGGTGCTTATGTCAAAGCGCTGCTGGGGCCTGAGAGCTTGTTTGCTGCAGGCGCTTTGGCTGCATGTTTGGTCACGTGGTTCACGTTCTTGCCTTCGTTCATCTTCATCTTGGCGGGCGGCCCCTTGGTCGAGAGCACTCACCGCCACCTCACCTTCACCGCACCGCTCACCGCCATCACCGCAGCCGTGGTCGGTGTGATCTTGAATCTTGCCTTGTTCTTTGCGTATCACCTGTTGTGGCCTGAAGGTTTTGATGGCGCGTTGGATGTGCGCTCGGCGCTCATTGCTGTGGGTGCCGCTGTGGCGCTTTTCAAATACAAGCGCAAGGTGATGGAAGTCATCGGGCTGTGTGCGTTGGTGGGACTGGCTGTCAAATTGATTCCAATTTGAGAATTTGCACCGAACCATGCACACACTGGAGCAACTGATTCGTGGTGATCTATCAGGCATTCAACGCCTGCAGCTGCGCTGCGACTTGACCGAATTTCCACGCGAAATTTTTGAGCTGGCTGACTCGTTAGAAATTCTGGATTTATCCGGCAATCAGCTGAGTTCCCTGCCCGACGACCTGCCTCGCCTACACAAGCTGCGCGTGATTTTTTGCTCGGACAACAGCTTCACCGAACTCCCCAAGGTCTTGGGCCAATGCCAAAAGCTCAGCATGGTAGGTTTCAAAGCCAACCGCATCTCACACGTGTCGCCCATGGCCTTGCCACCGCTTTTGCGTTGGCTCATCCTCACGGACAACACACTCACCACCCTGCCCGATGAAATTGGCAAATGCATGCACATGCAAAAGCTCATGCTGGCGGGCAACCGACTCAAAGCCTTACCACCCGAGCTGGCCAACTGCACACGGCTAGAACTCCTGCGCATCTCAGCCAACCAACTGACTGCGTTGCCCCAATGGCTGCTGGGCATGTCGCGCCTCTCTTGGCTGGGGTTTGGGGGCAACCCGTTCACGCAAACGCTGGAAGCACAAGCTTTGGCCAATGCGCCATCGCCGCACATTTCTTGGAAACAAATTCAACTGCAACACCCGCTGGGCGAAGGCGCGTCGGGTGTGATTCACCAAGCCGTTTTTCAAACAGACGATGCGCAACAAACCGTGGCCATCAAGCTGTTCAAAGGCGCGGTCACCAGCGATGGCCTGCCCGACAGCGAAATGGCGGCGTGCATGCACGCGGGTGCGCATCCACATCTGGTGTCGGCCATGGGCCGCGTCACAGAACACCCGCAGCACTTGCAAGCCTTGCTCATGCCACTGATTGCGCCGACGTTTGGCAACTTGGCTGGCCCACCTAGCCTAGACACATGCACACGCGATGTCTATGCCGCTCATGCACGCTTTGACTGGCCCACCACGCTGAGCATGGCGATGGGCATTGCATCCGCCACACAGCACTTGCATACACGCGGTATTTTGCATGGCGACATTTACGCGCACAACATCTTGCACACCGCAAAAGGCGATGTGCTGCTGAGCGACTTTGGCGCGGCGGCATTGTTTGATGTGAACGACACAGCAGTTGCGCAAGGTTTAGAAAAAATCGAAGTGCGTGCGTTGGGGTGCTTGCTAGAGGAGCTCGCTACGCACTGCCCTGCAGAGCCACACAGCGCCACAAAGCTTGAGGCCTTGTTACAACTGGCCACTCAGTGCATGAGCGATCAGCCAGCCAAGCGGCCCAGTTTGGCTCGTATTTGCGCAAGGCTCGAAGCCTTGTGCATGCCTGCCACTTAGTCGTGCTTGTGCGAAGCTCGCCAACCCAAACGCACGTCTAAGGCTTCAGACTTTCGCACGACGGGCTCATAGTTCATGTCGCCAAAATCAGCCGCATCTAAATGCAAATAGTCTGCTGACTTCTCACCAATCACAGGCCAGTTCGGTCGTGGGCTTGGTGCGGATTCAAGCATCACCATGCGCACAGTGGTGCCATCTTTGGCTTGGCGTGTGAGGCGCAGCGGCAGTTTCAACGCGGGCAACCAATCGACCGTCACCAGCTCCTGCCCCACTCGGCCACGCAAGAGCAAACGGGTATCTTTCCCCTGGCCTTGCTGTGACACCCGCTTCAGTTGCGCCAACTCCGATGGATCAACAAAGGTCGACAAAGCCACCCAATCCACTTGGACGTGCAAGGTGGCCAATTCGCCCGTGCTGTAGTCCACCACGCGCGCGTCGTCATGAAACACGCGCTCAAAACTCACGCGCTGCTGGGCATCTCGGAACCACACCTCGTCCACCGAGCCTTTGAGCACAGCCACGCGTTGAGCGTCACGGTAAAAGTACCACGTGTGCTTTGGTGGCTTCACGTGCGACGCCCCTGACGCTGCACGCTCAATGGTCACGCTGTAACGTGCAGCCACGGGGGGCAACTCGCCATCCACCGCCAAAGGCGCGCTGGCACGCAGTGGCGCATGGCTTGCCAGGGGTCGCGGCGCATCATGCGCTTGGGCGGCTGTTGCCAGCGCCCAAACCGTGGCAAGCAAAAGCAGAAACTGAGTAGAAATTGTTTTCAAATTGAGGTGCTGTCGACAGTTAGACAGCCATTATTTCAGCGCTTCCATCATCACGTGGTAAATCCAGTTTTGCTCCATCGAGCCGCGCACCAAATGGGCTTTGGGGCCGCGTGCATAGATTGCCACGTCTTCACCCGCATGGGTTTCAGAGGCCAAGGGCACCGTCGCTTCTTGCAAGAACTCCACATCGGTGGTGTCCACGTTCGTCAGGTCTGGGCGACCCGTTGCACGAAAGCCAGGACCGTTGGTGTAAGCCAAGGTGGTGTAGGGCTTGCCGTTGGCATCCAAGCTGTTTTTCAGCGGTGCGCCGTCTTTGGCAGGCACTTCACGCACCAAGCCAAGGATGTTGTTGCCACGGCTTGGATAACCAGCGATGGTGAAGGTATGGCTGTGGTCAGCCGTGACGATGATCAGGGTGTCTTCCAAAGTGCCTGCCGCCTTGAGCACATCGACGGTGCGCTGGATGGCATGGGAGAACTCGATGGTGTCGAGCAACGCACGCTTGGCGTTCCCGGCATGGTGGGCGTGGTCAATGCGGCCAGCTTCGACATGCAAAAAGAAACCTTTGGGGTCTTTCAACAACACGCGCAGCGCTTTGTCCGTCATCTCGGTCAGTGAAGGCTCGCCCGCTGGGTCTTTGGCACGGTCAGCCTCGTACTGCGCATGCGATGGCTCAAACAAACCCAGCAAATAGCTATTGTTGGCAGGCTCAAACGCATCAAATTGCGCTTTGTTCCAAGCATAGGCCGCACGGCCGTAGGCGCTGCGGGTTGTCACCCACTCTTGCGTCAAATCACGGCCGTCTAAACGACGGCCTTTGTCTTTGGCGTACTCAGGATCGATCAAGGTGTTGGGCATGAAGTAGGTGCGGCCCCCGCCCAAGGCCACTTTGAGGCTCTTGCGAACCGAAGGAGACACTTCAATCATCTGGCGCGCAATGTCTTTCACGGCGGTGTCAGCACCGCGGCAAGGTGCACCTGTGTTGATGTCAGTCACGGGAAGATTGGAATCTGCCTCCCAGTCACGCATGGCCGTGTGGGCATACAAAGCAGCGGGTGTGGCATGGGTGATACGAGCCGTAGAAACAATGCCCGTCGACTTGCCCATGTCAGCGACTTGCTCAAGCACGGTGCGCACTTTTTTGGCTTCAATCACCGCAGCGCTGCATTCGCCGCGTGCCGTGGTGTGATTGACCGACAGCTGGCCTTCACGGCCCTTGTAACCAGTGACCATGGCAGTCATGGTCGGTGCGGAATCAGAAGTTTGCTGATCCCAAGAATACGTTTTGGACAAAGCGGTGTGAGGAAATCGGTCAAAAGACAAACGGTTTTCCTCACCCGGCTTGCCCTTCAACTGACCTTCCAAAATACGGGCAGCGGTGATGGTGCTGATGCCCATGCCGTCACCCACAAACAAAATGACGTTTTTGGCGCGGCGGTTGTTGTCAGGCAAGGCCTTGCCTTGGTCGATGAAAGACTTGCCAGCATTGAACCAATCCACCACAGCTTCTGGGCCTTGCACCACTGGTGTTGACTGAGCTTGCGCAAAAGAGTGGATAAAAAGGCTAGCAGCTAGAGCAACCAAAGCGCGCAGAGGACGGTTCATTTGAAAATTTCTTTCACAAAATACAATTGAAAATATTTTATTGATCTGATTTTGACCAGCCATGATGACAGCGACATGACATATATTTGTCACGAAGAAACGGTAATATTGTTTTCATGAAAAACGGCACTCTCCTCGCAGCCATTGATTTGGGCTCCAACAGCTTTCGACTCGAAATTGGGCGCTACGACCACGGACAAATTCAACGCGTCGCTTACCTCAAAGAAACCGTACGCCAAGGCAATGGCTTGGATGCCGAACGCAACCTCACCCCTGACGCCATGGCGCGCGGCTGGGAATGTTTGGCACGGTTTGCAGAACGTCTCTCTGGCTTCAAAAAAACGCAGGTACGCGCCGTGGCCACGCAAACTTTGCGCGAAGCCAAAAACCGTGAAGAATTTTTAAAGCGTGGCTGTGACATTTTGGGCTTTCCCATTGAGGTCATCGCTGGCACAGAAGAAGCGCGTCTCATTTACCAAGGGGTTGCGCACCTGTTGCCCACGGACAACGAACATCGCTTGGTGATTGACATTGGCGGGCGCTCTACCGAGTTGGTGCTTGGCCAAGGCTTCAATGCCTCTGAAACCGCATCGTTTCGCGTGGGTAGCGTGACGTGGTCGATGAAGTATTTTCCAGACGGCGTGTTCACCGAACAAACTTTTTACCGCGCTGACATCGCCGCCCAAGCCGTGCTGGAAGAAGCCATTTCAGCCTACCCACGCAGTCACTGGAACAAAGCTTATGGTGCCTCAGGCACGGTGGGTGCCGTGGCTGAAATTTTAGAACTGGCAGGATTTCCTCACGGCGAGATCACGCTCGATGGCCTGGACTGGTTGTTCAAATGTTTGGTCCGCGCAGGCAGTGCAGGCAAAGTGCAGCTTGAAGGCTTGAGGGACGACCGTCGTGCCGTGATTGGCGGCGGCGTCAGCATCTTGCGCGCTTTGATGACAATTTTGCAGGTCGATACGTTGTATGTGGCACAGGGCGCACTGCGCCACGGCGTACTCTACGAAATGGTCGAGCGCGAGGACCATGACACCGACATGCGTGATCTGTCTGTGCAACGCTTGGCGCTTAAATTTGCGGTCGATGCGCAGCAAGGCCAACGCGTCAACCAAGTCGCCCAACATTTGCTGAACGACATGTATGCGAACGAGCAAGTCGAGGCCTCCCAAATTGACCGGCTGCGACGCAAGCTCAACTGGGCGGCGCAATTGCATGAGGTGGGCGTGGCCATTTCGCACAGCGATTACCACAAGCACGGCGCATACATCCTGGACAACGCCGACTTGGTGGGCTTCAGCATGTTCGAGCTGCATCGCTTGGGTTTGTTGGTGCTGGGACAGCGCGGCAAGCTCAAAAAACTTGAAAGCGAATTGGAAGAAAACGAGTTCGCCAAGATGCTCATGGCGCTTCGCTTGAGTCTGATTTTGTGCCACGCACGCAAAGACCCAGACCACCACTCGCTTCACTTGACCTGCGATGAAGTCAAACAATGCATCACCCTGACCGCCCCCGACTCATGGGTGATGGACTACCCGCAATCCACGCATTTGCTCAAGTTGGAAATGACTTCATGGCAAAAGGCACCTTGGTTGTTTGAGTTTGTGACAGTTGGATGACTCATATGACACTAGGTTTTTTTAAGTAAACGATATAAACTGTTTATTCGATTAATTCTCAAGGAACCAACAAGTGAACACCACTGCTCAAAAAGAACTCGTCCAAGCTGCTGTCAAAGCACCTATTGCCAAAGCTCCCGTGGCTAAAAAGCCCGCTGCGAAAGCACCTGCGGCCAAAAAGTCAGCTGTCAAAAAGTCAGCCGTCAAAAAGCCTGCGGCCAAAAAAGCCGGCGCTGCAACGCCTACCCAACCAGTCACAAAAACTGCAGCGAAAAAAGCACCTGTTAAATCAGCTGTGACAAAGGCCGCACAAGTTGTCAAACCTGCCAAAGTTAAAAAGCCAAAGCTGGTGCGCGACAGCTTCACCATCCCTAAAGACGAATACGTCGTCATCGAAAGCCTCAAAACACGCGCTGGCAAGCTCGGTCAAGCGGTCAAGAAGAGTGAATTGTTGCGCGCGGGCGTCAAAGCCCTTGCCGCCATGAGCGACATCCAGTTCAAAGCTGCCCTGAGCAACGTGCCGACCATCAAGACCGGTCGTCCCAAGGGTTCGAAATAAGCTCTGGACAAGCGACGGTCAGCAACACTGTTTGTAGCTGGCCCTCGCGTAATCGGCTACGCAGCCACCACACGCCGCCCTTGCGCACAGGGCACGTGTCTTCTTTCATGCCCAGCAATTGCGCCACCAACTGCCCCAAATAGGGTTGATGCCCGACCAGCAAAACCGACCCCTTCAACTGTGGTCCTGTCTCTGGGTGCCACTTGAGCAAAGCCAGCACATCGGCCACCGATGTTTCGGGAACCAACTCATCACGTAACTTAAATTTCCGATCCAAGGGCGCCACGGTTTGCTGCGTGCGCACCGATGGGCTGACCAACACGCGCGTGCCCTCAGGCAAGTGCCTGTCAAGCCAAGAGGCCATTCTGACCGCTTGTTTCTCACCCTTTTTGGTGAGCGGGCGAGACAAGTCATCACCGCCTTCGGGGGCCACTTCGGCTTCGGCATGGCGCCACAAAATCAAGTCCATCTCTACTCCTTCATGAAGCATCACGTCTTGGAAGCATAAAGCGCCATCAACACGGCTTGTGCGCCATGCGTTTTCACAGGCTTGGGGGCTTGTGTGGCTGAATTTTTCGTGCGTCTTGGCTTGGCAGGCTGCACACGGGTGTAGTCCCCATGGGCATCCATGGCCCATGCATCGACGTTGTCATGCAAATAGGCCATCAAGCATTCATCGATCACGCGCTTGCGCAGGGATGCATCCTCCACTGGCCACGCAAGCTCAACGCGTCGCAACATGTTGCGGTTCATCCAGTCGGCGCTGGATAAATACAAAGACTCGTCGTTGCCCGCACGGAAATAGAACACGCGTGAATGCTCCAACAAGCGACCAATGACGGAGCGCACACGGATGTTGTCGGTCACGCCCGGGCGCTGGGCAGGCAACATGCACGCACCGCGAACGATCAAATCAATTTGCACACCCGCTTGGCCCGCATGCACCAAGGCCTCCATCAGCTTTTCATCGGTGAGCGTGTTCATTTTCAAGATGATGCGACTGGCCACACCTTTGGCGGCGACCAAAGCAGTTTTTTCAACCTTGTCGATCAAGCTGCGCTGCAGATGAAACGGCGCAATCATGAGCTTGTTCAAGCGCGGAATTTTGCTTTGGTTGGCCAACAAGTTGAACACGCTTTCCACGTCTTGCGTGATTTTGGGGTCGCAGGTGATGTGGCTCAAATCAGTGTAGAGCTTGGCCGTGCGCGGGTTGTAGTTGCCTGTGGACAAATGCGCGTAACGGCGAATCGTGCGGCCTTCGCGACGCGACACCAGCAACATCTTGGCGTGCGTCTTGAGGCCCACCACGCCGTACACCACTTGGGCGCCAATGTATTCGAGCTTTTCAGCCCAGTTGATGTTGGCCTCTTCGTCAAAGCGGGCTTTGAGCTCCACCACCACCGTCACCTCTTTGCCGCGCTGCACCGCTTCGCGCAGCAGCTCCATCAGCACCGAGTCGGCACCTGTACGGTAGATGGTTTGCTTGATGGCCAACACACTGGGATCACGCACGGCTTCGCGCAAGAAAGCCAGCACCCCGTCAAAACTTTCGTAGGGTTGATGGATCATCACATCGCCCGCTTGCAAGCGATCAAAAATGGTGCCATTCGTGACCAACTGTTCGGGGTAACTGGCGTGGTAGCGCGGGAACAACCACTTGGGGTTGTCCACCAAATCAATCAGCTGGTTCAAGCGCACCAAGTTCACCGGGCCATGCACGAGGTAGAGGGCGGAAGGAGGCAACTCAAACTGCTCCAGCAAAAAGTCAGACAGGTACTCAGAGCAACCCGACGACACCTCTAAGCGCACGGCTTGCCCATAGTTGCGATGCACCAAACCTTGGCGCAGCGCTGTGCGCAAGTTCTTCACGTCTTCTTCGTCCACTGACAGGTCTGAATGACGGGTCACACGGAATTGAGAAAATTCGCCGACGTCGCGCCCAGGAAACAGATCGGTCAAGTGGGCGCGAATCACACTGGAGATAGACACGAACAGCTGTCTTTTGCCACACAGTTTTTCAGGCAAGGCAATCAAGCGTGGCAAACTGCGCGGCACTTTGACAATGGCGATTTCGTTGTCACGACCAAACGCGTCTTTGCCCGACAAACGCACGATGAAATTGAGCGACTTGTTGGCCACTTGCGGAAATGGATGGGCAGGGTCCAAACCCACAGGCAACAACAGGGGCCGCACTTCGCGTTCAAAGAACGACTTGACCCACTGGTGCTGCGCCAAGGTGCGCTCGTTGTAAGACAAAATCCGTACGCCTTCCTTGGCAAAAGCGGGCAGCAACACATCGTTATAAAGGGCGTATTGCTCGTCGACCAATTCATGCGCGACTTTGCTGAGTAAGTTTTGCGCCTGCAGACCCACTGCGTCGAGTGGAGCCAATGGACGGTTCAAGCTGGCATACAGCGCCGCACGCACTTCAAAAAACTCATCGAGGTTGGAAGACACAATGCACAAGTAGCGCAAGCGCTCGAGCAAGGGCACTTCGGCGCGCTTGGCCCAGTCCAACACACGCTTGTTAAAAGCCAACAAGCTTTGGTCACGATCAAGCCACTGCACCTTCACGCTCTTTGTGGCCTGGGCTTCGTTCACTACGGTTCCAGTTGTCATTGCTCTACCTGTCTATTTAGGCCATCGAGTGTCACAAATTTAACTGACAAGACTGTGACATGGATGATGAAGAAAACAGCAGCACCACGCACGAAACTTGCAAGGATGCCACCCATCACATGACAGTCATTAAGATGTCACCATGAATTCGCACACATCTTATATTGGACTGGTCACGGCGCTCAGCACTGGTTTGCTCATTGGCACAGTCCGTGAAAGGTTACACAAACCCGGGCCTATGAAAGCAGGTGTGCGTACACATGCCATGGTGGCACTGCTGGGGGCCATTTCTTTTGGCTTGGGGTCAAATTTTTTCATCGCTGCTTTTCTCGTATCAGGCTTCTTGATTGCCGTGGGCTATTACCAGTCCGCCCAAGAAGACCCAGGCATGACAGGCGAATTCACCTTGCTGCTAAACATGGCTTTGTCAGGACTCGCCATGCACGACCCAACGCTTGCTGCGGGCATGGGGGTGGTGGCGGCGGGGTTGTTGTTTGTGAAAAAGCCGTTGCGCCATTTCAGCCAAGAAATTTTGACCGAGCAAGAACTCAAAGACGCTTTGATGTTGTTTGCGGCGGCCTTGGTCGCCTTGCCTCTCATGCCCACTGAGGCGATAGATCCATGGAACGCACTCAAGCCCTATGTGATGTGGAAGATTGTGGTGCTCATCATGGGCGTGGGCATGTTGGGGCACATCGCCATGCGCGCCTCGGGCGTGACCTGGGGCTTGCCACTGGCAGGCTTTTTTTCGGGCTTCATTTCTTCCACGGCGGCAGTGGCTGAGTTTGGAAGAAAAGCGCGAATCAAACCTGAGCTGTCATCCATCGCCAGTGCTGCGGCTTTGCTGGCTTCGCTTTCGTCGCTGATGCTTTTTGTGATGGTGCTGAGTGCCTTGGCCCCTGAATTGATGCTGTCAATGGTCCTGCCGGTGGCTGCCCTAGGGCTCACTTTCTTGTTGGTCGCCATGGTCCTCATTCGTGGGGCACAGAGCGCGCATCCCTTTGAGTTGCCCACTCACGAAAGTGCCTTTCAAATATCCCATGCCTTGTTGATTGCCGCCGTCATCAGTGCGGTCAGCCTTTGCTCGGCGTGGCTCAGAACCTTGTTTGGTGAATCAGGCACCTTGGCCACCACCCTCGTGGTCGGGTTGGTTGAAATACACGCTGCCGCGGTGGGCATCGCGCAACTCAGTCCGGCGCACACCGAGCCCTCGACGATGGCACGCTGGGGCGTGATTGGCATTTTGTGCGCCAGCATCAGCTCAAAACTGTTGCTGGCCTATGTGAGCGGTGGCAGAGCTTACGGCACCCCTGTTGCTCTGGGCTTGGGGCTTGGCATCACAGCCGCCGTGGCTGCTATGTTGGCAGTGGGCTGATTCACATGGAAAGGGAAGACCCCCTGAGGCGTCTTCCCTGACACACACCCTGATGGGTGTGTGTGATTGGATACCCAATGTCAAGCAGCGTGAATTTCGTCTGAATCGTCGTCAGACAGCTCGTCGCTTTCAATCACAGCCATCTCAGCGTACTGATTGGCCACGAGCTTGTGGCGATAGGCCAAAAACACGTGTGAGTTGCGGGACTCTTCGTGGCCTTGGTCATCTGCATCAGCAGCCAACGAATGGTGCTTGGCGGCTTGTGAATAGTGCAAGGCTGCAATGCGGTGGTAGTCAGCCAATGACTCGTATTCTTCTTCATCTTCGTGGAATTCAGGATCAAGGTCGTGCTCATTGGTCATTGAAAAAGCTCCATGTAGATTGCAGCGGATTGCTGCAACCCCAAGGATGAACGCCTACGGTGAACCTTTGGTGACAGTCAACCATGAAATGTGCGCAAGCTCACTTAAACCTTCACCAACAGCGCCTCGCCCATGCGGATGCGCTTGCCGTTTTCAATGCCCGCAGCCAAGGCATAACCCGGCGGCACAAACACCAAAATGGTGGAGCCATGCTCGAACCAGCCCATTTCTTGGCCCTTGCTGTAATCGGCATCGCAAGGGATGTCGTTGGGGCCTTTGTAGCGCAGGTTCAGCAGCACATCGACGGCATGAAAACGCATGCTGGCCACCAACACGGCGGCCACGGGCACGATCAAAAATGGCGTGCCGTCGGTCGTTTTCATTTGCAACACGGCGCGCTCGTTTTTGCAAAACAACTCTTTCACACGGGCCAGGGCAATGGGGTTGACGTTCCAGGTGTCGCCTGAGATGTAGGTCACATGGCTGAGGTGCGCATCGCACGGCGCGTGGAAGCGGTGGTACATGCTGCTGGTCAAACGCATGGTGACAAACGTGCCGCCCTCTAATGCGCTGGGCCAACGCTGCACCAAATCGGGCGAGCTGAGCAAACTGTCGAGGGTGTAGGGAAAGCCTTTGGCCTGAAACACCATGCCATCGCGAATCTCGCCACACGCACCCACGATGCAGTCGCAAGGCGAGCTCATCACCGCGGGGTTGGGGTCAATGGGTCGCAGACCGGGCTGCAACTCACGCGTGAAACACGCGTGCAGCGTGTCGAACTTTTGTTGCTTGGACTCCGTCAAATCCAAATCTGTGAACCAGCGCCAGACAGCAATCGACGCTTTCACGATCAAAGGGTTGCGCAACTGGCTCCACCACCCCATGAATCGCGTGAGGGTGATGCGGGGGATGCGGTTGGTCACTAAAAAGTTAAGGTCTTCTTGGAGCATGATATTTTGAAATTTTTCGCGGATCTTCATCATCTTGTCACTTAAATTGAATAAAACAGAAACATCTTTAACACAAGGAAACTGACTGTGAACACCACTTTGATGAGCTTGGGCGCTCTGGCAGCATTCACGCCGTCCATTTATCGACGACTTCAACTCTCTCGGGCCAAGCACCCTTCTTTGGCCGGTCACTCGCGCATGGCGAAACGATTGGCGCGTTTGTTGCCCGGCTACCATTTTGACGAAGAAGTGTTCTTTAAATGTGACAACGCGCCCATTGAGGTCCAAAATCTCCGCCGCGACGCATTTTTCAAAATTGCAGAGGTGCTCAAAGCGCGCCACCCCCTGAGCATTCAGGCCAGCGCAGCGGCCCGTGAAGACATCACGGACATGCAGTTCATTGCGGCTTACCGCGTGCCCTTTCAGTTCAGCCCCATGGTGCAAGAGCACCTCAAAGTAGGCTCTTTCTTGCAATCGGCCTCCGGCGTGCATGTCACCGACTTGGATGGCCAATCGTTTTATGACTTGACCGGCTCCTACGGCGTCAACGTGTTTGGTGCCGACTTTTACAAAAAAACCATGGCCGAAGGCCTCGCCAAAACGCAAAGCTTGGGCCCCACGCTGGGCGTTTACCACCCCTGTGTGGCCAGCAACGCCGCACGCCTCAAGAAGATCTCGGGCATGGACGAGGTGTCCTTCCACATGTCGGGCACCGAAGCGGTGATGCAAGCCGTGCGCTTGGCCCGCTACCACACCAAACGCAAAAACTTGGTGCGCTTTTGTGGCGCGTACCACGGCTGGTGGGAAGACGTGCAGCCTGGCCCGGGCAACCCCATGCCCCCTCGCGAGACATACACCCTGAGCGACATGAGCGAGCGCAGCCTGGAAGTGATTCGCACACGCAAAAACATTGCCTGCGTCTTGGTCAACCCGCTGCAAGCCATTCACCCCAACGTCAACGCCCCAGGCGACTCCACCTTGGTCGACAGCAGCCGCAAGGCGGGCTATGACCGTGCGGCTTACACCGCATGGCTGCACAAGCTGCGTCAAGCCTGCACCGACAACGGCGTGGTGTTGATTTTTGACGAGGTGTTTTTGGGCTTTCGTCTAGCCCCCGGTGGTGCACAAGAGTATTTCGGCGTGCAAGCCGACTTGGTCACCTACGGCAAAACACTGGGTGGCGGCTTTCCCGTGGGTGTGGTGTGCGGCAAGAAGGAATGGATGCACCGCTTCCACCCCGATCGCCCAGCAGACATTTGCTTTGCACGCGGCACGTTCAAAGAGCACCCCGTGGTGATGGGCGCGATGTCAGCCTTCTTGGACGAGATCGAAACGCCAGAAATACAGGCCATCTACAACGGGCTGGACGAGCGCTGGAATGCAAGGTGCAAATTGTTCAACGACGCCATGAAGGCCCACGACATCCCCCTGCAAGCCGCCAACATGTCCAGCGTGTGGACCCTGTTCTACACACAACCCAGCCGCTACAACTGGATGTTGCAGTACTACCTGCGCGTTCAAGGGTTGGCGTTGAGCTGGGTGGGCACAGGCCGCATGATCTTTAGCCTCAACTACAGCGACGCTGACTTTGAAGCGGTGGTGCAGCGCTTTGTGGCAGCCACCACGCAAATGAAGAAGGATGGCTGGTGGTGGCACTCCCCTGAGTTGACCAACAAGGCCATTCGCCGCAGCATCTTGAAGGAAACGTTCTTCAAATAAAACGCATCACGCCCATCAAGCAAAAGGGGTTCAGGCCATCAGACCTGAACCCCTTTGATTTGTCTTGCCGCTCTTAGTGGCTGGCGTTCAAGAAGTTTTCGTCAAAGCGTTGACCGCGCATCAACTGGAAAGGCGCTTTGTGATACAGGTACACGTCATGGAAGGGGTCGGTGATGATTTTGCTCATCCACACCAAACCAGTTTGCACATCCTTGATGAAGCACAGGTGAATGGTGCGGAACAACAAGCCGCCAACACCCAAAGCCAACCAAGAGTAGCCGACGGCTTCTGAAAACTCCACCCATGTTTCATGGGTTGGCACCACATCGAATGAACCTGGGAAGTAGTAAATCACCAAAGGCAACAACACCCAAATGCTCAGCAAAATCACTTTGCGACGCAGGTTGTAGCCCACTTTGATTTCTTCTTTGAAATCGTTGGTGGCTTCGTTCACATGGTCATAGCCGAGGGGTTCAAAAAAGAAGTGGCCCGACTGACGGGCTGTCATGGACACCAACCAAGCCAACAGCGCAGCCCAAGCAGGGTTCACAAACAACAAGGCATAGG
The DNA here is from genome assembly GCA_027485285.1 of Comamonadaceae bacterium. Lineage (GTDB taxonomy): Bacteria > Pseudomonadota > Gammaproteobacteria > Burkholderiales > Burkholderiaceae_C > Limnohabitans. The sequence continues at coordinate 19,887 of JAIXRH010000081.1, forward strand.
AAACCAAAAAACAAAGTGCACTGAGCAAATGCAATGACTGGTTGATGCGGCAGTGGTGGTAGTAACGGTGGTCATCCCAGCGTTGAATGCGCAATTCTTCTAAAAAGTTTTTCACGTCTGTTCCTCATGTGTTGCAAGACAGAGTGATGATGTCTCTGTCATGTGAAAATTTGGTGACAACAAAAAGAAATTTAGATGAAATTCTTTTTGTCGATCATCAATTTGTCATCAAGTTGTTAAATTCATTAGCCATCATGCGTGCATGGACTTATCAAGCACGCCCCCTATTTTGGTCGAAAACTTCGAACCTGCGCAACGCTTCTTACGCATCGCCGTTGTGACAGAAACATGGCCGCCAGAAGTCAATGGCGTGGCAGTCACCCTCTCCAAGCTCATACACCACTTAGGCCAACGCCAGCACACCATTCAGGTGATTCGTCCGCGCCAAGACAAGCACGATGCGGGTGTTGAAAACGCGGGTTGGTCTGAGCTGCTGCTGCGTGGCTTGCCCATTCCCCGATACCCCCAACTCAAACTGGGCTTGCCTAGCAAAAAGGCGCTGATCAAAGCGTGGAGCGTACGCCGCCCTGACTTGGTTCACATTGCCACTGAGGGGCCTTTGAGCTGGTCTGCCCTGCAGGCGGCCCAGATCCTTCGCCTGCCTGTGACTTCGGATTTCCGCACCAACTTTCACAGCTACTGCCAGCACTACGGCGTGGGTTGGTTGAGCAAGCCCATCGTGGCTTACTTGCGCAAATTTCACAACCGGACCGCCTTCACCATGGTGCCGACCTTGGCCATGAAGCACCAACTCGAGACCATGGGTTTCAAAAACCTCAAAGTGGTGGCGCGGGGCGTGGACACCCAGCTCTTTCATGCCAACAAGCGCAGCGAGGCCATGCGTGCCAGCTGGGGCGTGACGCCAGACACCATGGTGCTGCTGTCGACCAGCCGTTTGGCCGCGGAAAAAAACCTCAACCTGACGATTCAAGCCTACCAAACACTTCTGGCGCAAGGCAGAAAAGTCAAGATGGTGTTTGCGGGCGATGGCCCCATGCGTGCCGTCACCGAGGCCAAATGCCCCGATGCAATTTTTGTGGGCATGTGCACACACGAACAGCTGGCCACGCTTTATGCGAGCGCCGACTTGTTGCTCTTTCCTAGCCTCACCGAGACCTTTGGCAATGTGACGCTGGAGTCGCTGTCATGTGGCACACCTGTGTTGGCCTTTGATTGCGCAGCCGCAGGTGAATTCATCCAAGACCGAAAAAATGGTTGGTTGGTGCCCAGCGATGAACCGCAAACCTACATTCAGCGCGCACTCGAGATCACGCAAGACAGCGCCACACTGGCGCAGTCGAGAGAATTCACACGCCCCAGCGTGGCCCACTTGGGTTGGGATGAGATCGCAGGCCAAGTGGAGACCATTTTTCAACGTGCCATCGAACTGGGTTAAGCTGGCCTAGCCTCCCTGCTTTTCTTCGGACATCATGCGACACCTTGTAGCTTTCCTGTCACTGCTCATCAGCGTTTCTGCTTTTGCAGCCCGCCCCTTCATGACAGATGATGCGCGATTGACCACCGCCGGAAGCTGTCAGTTGGAAAGCTGGACTCGTACTTACAAAAACAGCCATGAGCAATGGGCCCTGCCCGCTTGCAACCCGGCTGGTAATTTTGAAATCACGGCAGGCGGTGGTCGCAGCAAAAACACAGGCGAAGCCGGTCTCAATGACTATGTGGTGCAAGGCAAAACACTGTTTCGTGAGCTCAATACCAATGGTTACGGCTGGGGCTTGGCTGTTGGACACATCAACCACCCAAATGCAGCAGCAGGCCCCAACAGCTTGGGCAACACCTATGCCTACATTCCATTGTCTGTCTCAACGCGCAATGACAAAGTGATCTACCACACCAATGTGGGCTGGATGCGAGACAAAGCCACCCAGGTGCATCGCATGACCTATGGCTTTGGTGCAGAGATTCAAACCAGCGAACGAACGATGCTGATCGCCGAAACCTTTGGTGACCACAAGGCCAAGCCTTTCTGGCAAACGGGTGCGCGTTACGC
>JAIXRH010000061.1 GCA_027485285.1 Comamonadaceae bacterium
CTTGTCGGCGGTTTTCGCCTTCGAGCACGAAGACGGGGTAAATCAAGTCGTTCACGCTCAGGGCATGTTCGCGCACCAAGCGGCGGGTGAAGTCGTCACGGCGCAAACGGCGAGGGCGGCTGGATGGAAAGGTTATTTGGCTGTGTAAGACCATGCGCCCATCCTTGCCTGAAAATTGATTCATACTTCACCCGATGTCAATTTGGATTTACATATGCAACTGTATCAACAATTCAATTCATCTGACGAGCATTGTTTAATTGGGCCTAGGCGCGCCACCAGCAGACGGCATCGGGTCTGCAATTCGCGTTGTTTTGGCGTGTCAAACTGACTTTCTCTTCTCATTCAAGGTTCACCGCTCAGAAATGTCATCTTCAAATCACCGCCGTCGGGTTGTCGTGACGGGCCTTGGGCTGGTGTCGCCCGTTGGCAACAGTGTGGATGCCGCTTGGACCAGTTTGCTTGCTGGAAAGTCTGGTGTTGCAACGATCAGAAAGTTTGACCATTCTCAGTTGAGTGTGCACATTGCTGCTGAAGTCAAAGACTTCAAAATTGAAGACTACCTGTCGCTCAAAGAGGCACGCCACATGGATTCATTTATCCAATATGGCATCGCTGCGGGAACTCAGGCAATTCGTGACAGCGAATTGCAAGTGACGGAGCAGAACGCTGACCGCATCGGCGTCATGGTCGGTTCTGGCATTGGTGGCCTGCCTTCGATCGAAGAAACCGGTGCCGAATTGTTGAAACGTGGACCGCGGCGGATTTCACCGTTCTTTGTACCCGGCTCGATCATCAACATGATTTCTGGCCAGCTGAGCATTATTTTTGGTCTCAAGGGGCCAAACATCGCAACCGTGACGGCTTGCACCACTGGTTTACACAGCATTGGCTTGGCCGCTCGATTGATCCAGTATGGCGATGCAGATGTCATGATCGCTGGCAGCTCCGAATCCACCATTTCTCCACTTGGGATTGGTGGATTTGCTTCAGCAAGGGCCTTGTCGATGAGAAACGATGACCCTTCAACCGCATCACGCCCCTGGGATAGGGATCGAGATGGCTTTGTTTTGGGAGAAGGCGCGGGCGTGGTGGTGCTTGAAGAGTTTGCGCATGCCAAGAAGCGGGGTGCAAAGATGTATTGCGAGCTGCTGGGTTTTGGCATGAGCGGTGATGCGCACCACATGACGGCACCCAATCTGGATGGCCCACGTCGTTGCATGGTCAACGCCCTGCGTGACGCGGGTATCAATGGTGACCAGGTTCAATACATCAACGCCCACGGAACTTCGACTGTTCTGGGTGACCAAAATGAGAGCGACGCGATCAAAGCCGCTTTTGGCGTTCATGCCAAGAAAATTCTTGTCAATTCAACCAAATCGATGACCGGGCATCTGTTGGGCGGTGCGGGCGGATTGGAATCTGTTTTCACTGTCTTGGCCTTGCATCACCAGAAGTCACCGCCCACCATCAATATCTTCCATCAAGACCCCCAGTGCGATTTAGACCACTGCGCCAACACAGCGCGTGATCTCAAGATGCGCTACGCCGTTAAAAATAACTTTGGTTTTGGTGGAACAAACGGCACGTTGGTTTTTGGCAAGATCAACCCATCAAAAGTCTTGGCAGCCCCTGGCCTCGGCTGATTCCTTTGTTTGCGCATTTTTTGCCTGTCGCAACAATAAAAGCTTCTGTTATTTTTTAAATTGTGAAAAGAGGTGCATAATGCCTCAGCGTTGGTCTTCAACCACCAACGTCATTCAGGTGATAGGTCAGTTTCGCGCGCTACGGCGTTACTTCTCGGTTAGTTGTGCTTTCGGGACCCCTTCGCTTTTTCTTGTATTTAAGGAGTCCCCATGGGCAATAAACTTTACGTCGGCAATCTGCCATACACGGTTCGCGATGGCGACCTCGAGCAATCTTTCGGTGAGTTCGGTTCTGTCACCAGCGCCAAAGTCATGATGGAGCGCGACACAGGCCGCTCAAAAGGTTTCGGCTTCGTCGAAATGGGCAGCGATGCCGAAGCACAAGCTGCCATCGAAGGCATGAACGGTCAATCCTTGGGTGGTCGTAGCATCACTGTGAACGAAGCACGCCCAATGGAGCCACGTCCTCCCCGTTCAGGTGGCGGCGGCTACGGTGGTGGCGATCGCTCAGGCGGTGGCGGCTACGGTGGTGGTGGCGACCGTTCAGGTGGCTACGGCGGCGGCGGCGGTGGTCGCGGCGGTTACTAAGCCCTGCAGATCTCTTGACTCATCCTTGTGCTGAGTCAAACAAAAAAGGCCTCGGAACTCACGTTCCGAGGCCTTTTGAACGTCTGATGTTCAGTGCGTGGATGCCGTGCGATGCACCCAATCTAGGCCTTGCGCAAGCGAGTAGCTGGCGGCGTCTTCATGTGTGGCAAATTCATTGATGAACGACATGATGCGTGCCGTGCTGGCGCTGCCTTGGCCGCTGGCCACCGAGACTTGTGCTGCAAAGCGACCACAGGGCAAGGCCCTGGGGCAAGCCGAGATGCGGTATTTGCCATGTGTGATGGCATGGTGTGATGTATGGATAGCTGGAATCATAGAAATCTTAAAAAATAGAACGACAAGACACAGTTCTGAAAGAACTGGTTGAAATACGCGAAGAAGTGGGAATTTACTTAAATTGCCCCTTTGCTAAGGGGCTGGCACGGCCATGTAGAGGTGCTGTGCTAGAAGTCGACTAAAGCGATCAACTAATGTAACAGACGAGGGTGTCGCTTGCAAGCTTTGGTTGCGGCCAGCCAGACGCGAGCTCCATTGTCAGTGCCATCAATAAAAACTCAGGCACCCTTTCGCGTCAGGGCAACTGCGGGTTCGTTCATGCGTGTGCGGACTCGTGGGCCAATAAATAAGCTTTGCGATCAAGCCCACCTGCGAACCCTGTGAGTGAGCCATTGACCCCTACCACCCGATGGCAGGGCACGACGATGGTGTGCGGGTTTTGGCCAATGGCCGCACCCACAGCGCGAACGGCTGTTGGGTTGCCAATGTCGCGGGCGATGTCGCCATA
>JAIXRH010000111.1 GCA_027485285.1 Comamonadaceae bacterium
CCATTCGCGCGGTGCCATGGGGAAGCCCAAGCGCTCACGGCTCTCGTAATAGCTTTGCGCCACAGCGCGCGCTAAGTTACGAATGCGGCCGATGTAGGCGGCACGCTCGGTCACGCTGATGGCACCACGCGCGTCCAACATGTTGAAGGTGTGGGCGGCTTTGAGCACCTGCTCGTAGGCGGGCAATGCGAGTTGGACGCTGATCAAATGCTGCGCTTGTTTTTCGTGCGCACCAAAGGCGGTGAACAAAAACTCAGCGTCGCTGTGCTCGAAGTTGTAAGTGGATTGCTCGACTTCGTTTTGTTTGTAAACGTCGCCATACGTTAGGCCGTCAGTCCATTGCAGGTTGTAGACGTTGTCCACGCCTTGCAAGTACATGGCCAAACGCTCTAGGCCGTAGGTGATTTCTCCCGTGATGGGTTTGCAGTCAATGCCGCCAACTTGTTGGAAGTAAGTGAACTGCGTGACTTCCATGCCGTTCAACCAAACTTCCCAGCCCAAGCCCCAAGCGCCCAAGGTTGGGTTTTCCCAATCGTCTTCGACGAAGCGGATGTCATTTTTCTTGAGGTCAAAGCCGAGGGCTTCGAGCGAGCCCAAGTACAGCTCCAAGATGTTGCTGGGGGCGGGCTTCAACACCACTTGGTATTGGTAGTAATGCTGCAAACGGTTCGGGTTTTCGCCGTAACGGCCGTCTTTGGGGCGACGACTGGGTTGCACATAGGCGGCCTTCCAAGGCTCTGGCCCCAAGGCGCGCAAAAACGTGGCGGTGTGTGAGGTGCCCGCGCCGACCTCCATGTCGATGGGTTGCAACAAGGCGCACCCTTGGTCTGCCCAATAAGACTGGAGTTTGAGAATGATGTGTTGAAAAGTCAGCATGCAAAGTGGCCAGCACGCACTGGCGATTAAAGCTGCGGGTCAAGATGCCCGCAATGTCTAGATTTTACGGGCCGAAACGCCTCTGGCCGTGCCTAGACGCATGGGCCATGCCGCCCACAATCAGCAAGATCAAAAGAGCCAACCCAACCAAGGGCCAAAGCCCAAATTGAGAGACCCATTTTGCATACGGTGTGACCGGGCCGTGCATGCCGTACACCTCGGCTGTGAGTGCGCCCTGTGCCGCACTTGGCAATCGGTGTGTGACGCGCCCCTGTGCGTCGATGATGGCGGTGGCCCCGGTGTTGGTGGCGCGCAGCATGGGACGGCCCAGCTCAAGCGCACGCATGCGCGAGATATGCAGATGCTGGTCGATGGCGACCGTGTCGCCAAACCACGCGATGTTGCTGAGGTTGACCATCAGGGTGGGGGCTGTGTCGGGGTTCGCAAAGCTGCGCGCCAACTCTTCGCCAAACAAATCTTCGTAGCAAATATTGGGGGCGATGCGCTCGCCTTTGAAAGCCAAACTGGGTTGTGCCACATCGCCCCGGGTGAATTCACCCAAAGGGATGTGCATCATGCGCACAAACCACTGAAAAAGTGGCGGCACAAACTCTCCGAATGGCACCAGGTGATGCTTGTCGTACTGATAGCTCGCGGAAGCGGCCGGGGATGTTTGTGGCATCAGTGCAATCACTGAATTGCTGTATTTCAGCTGACCTTGCTCGCTGCGCATGGCCAATGGCAGGCCGATGAGCGCGGCTTGGGAGCCTTTGTTGAAGTGCGCTTCCAGGGGTTGCCAGTAACGATCTGGCAGTTGCTGCTGAATTAAGGGGATGGCTGTTTCAGGTGTGACGGTCAAATCACTGCGACTTGACAGCAGGGCTTCGCGGTAGTCGCGCAGTGCCCGGTTGACGCCTTCGCCAAACTTCAGATCTTGGGGAATGTTGCCTTGCAACAAGGTGACAGCCAAAGGGTATTCTGAGCGGTGCGCTTCATTGGGTAAACGACTGGGCGATGTGAACCATGTGAAGCTGAGCCCGCCAATCAACACGACCATGCCCGCCATGGCAACACCTGAATGAGTGGAGCGCCCTCTGCGCTCTGCCGCCAGTGCCATGGCGATGAATGCCGATAAGGCACACAAGCCGTAAACACCGACCCAAGGTGCCCAATGTTGCAACGCACTTTCCACATGGGCATAGCCCACAGCGCCCCAGGGGAATCCCGTCCAGATCGTGCCTCGGACAATCTCAGCCAACATCCAAACAGCGGCAAAAACACTGGCACGCGGCAAGGCCGTCACACCTGTTTTGCACACGCCAAAAAACACGGCGCAGGCGACACTGTAAAAAATGGCCAAACCTGACGCCAACAAAAAAACCCCCAACGCTGCAAGAGGCGCTGGCAAACCGCCGTAACGGTTCATGGAGATGAACAACCACCAAAAACTGCCAATGAGCCAAGCCGTAGAAAAAATCCAACCGCTACAAAATGCCTGTTTGCGGGATTGGCTGCGGTCCACAATGCCCGCCAGCACCACCAAACTGAGGCACTGCAACCAGCCCTGGGGGACACCGTGCCAATCCCCTTGAAACGGCCAAGCCAGTGAGATGGCTTGCAACAAACCAGCCAACAGCAACAGCACGGTCATGCGCCATGTCAAAGGCCATGTTTTGTCGGCATGGTTCCTGTCACGCATAGGCTTATGGCTGTGCCTTTTCTACCGGAGCTGGATAGACTTTGAACCACTTGACCGCGCCGCCGCGTGTGTGCAGGACTTCAAAACGCAATTTGTTGATTTCAAAATGCTCACCACGTCGCGGCACATGGCCCATGGCATGGGCGATGAAGCCGCCGATGGTGTCGAAATTTGTGTCGTCAGATGCTTCGGCGGCCGTCACTTCTAAATGTGTGCCAAAAGCTTCCCCTACGCGTTCTAGCGATGCATCGCCGCTGACACGGTAAGTTTGATCGGCCAGCGCAAAAATATCACCGACGTCCTCTTGGCTGTCAAACTCGTCCTCGATGTCGCCAACAATTTGCTCCAACACGTCCTCAATGGTGATGAGGCCAGCGATGCGACCAAACTCGTCCACCACCAAGGCCATGTGGTTACGCGTGTTGCGGAACTCTCGCAGCAAATCATTCAAGCCTTTGCTTTCTGGCACAAACACGGGGGGGCGCAAAAGTGTGCGAATGTTGAGCGATGGGGCGCGCTGTAGTTTTAACAAATCTTTCGCTAACAAGATGCCCACCAAGTTGTCGCGTTCGCCCTCAAACACTGGAAATCGTGAATGGCGTGTATCGATGACCTGATGCAAACTTTCTTCAACAGGCGCATCTAAATTGATCAGGTCCATGCGCGGTGCGGCCACCATGACTTGACCAGCCGTCAGGTCGGCCATGCGCAAAACGCCTTCCAACATCAGCCGACTTTCTGCGCCGATGACTTGGTTATCTTCTGCGTCGGAGAGCGCCTCGAGCAACTCTTCTCTCGAGTCAGGGCCAGGGTGTATGAATTCGACCAAGCGCTGCCAATAGCTGCGTGTGTCTTCTTTCTCAATGTCTCGCGTATTCGGGGGTATCACAGTGTTGCAGCTGATGCTGCGAGAGTCTTACAAGCCTCAAGCATAGCCCATGCGCGTGTCTTTTCTTTCATTCGGCGGCTTGATGACGTGCATGGCGCACGCCGGTTCTGATTTCTTGTACTTTGGCCAAGAAATTCCAAAAGCGTTTGGCATCTTCTTTGATGCTGTAATTTGTTTTACCGTATTGGTCTGCGACGAACTCTGACACCCGGCTGTCTAAGTCACGTCTTGGCAAACTTAAAAATGCTTCGGTTTCAGAACCATCGCGTTCAATTTTGGCGCCGGCTTTTCTGGCAATTCGAATCATGGGTGCGTTTTCGCTCAGGGCATGGATGAACATCTGATACACCTCTTCATTTCGGGCGTGCATGACAGCACGTTGAAATAAAAGTGCGCCATAGCCACGTCCGCGTGCATAGGCAGATACAGACACACCAAATTCAGCGCTCGCTTGTCGACCCTCTTCTTTCATGATCGCCAAATGGGCCATTGCGATGATCTCAAGCGCGCTGTTGAAAATGCCATAAATTTCATCACGTTGGAACTTCAAGCCCGCCACATATCGGTCAATGTGGCCATCTGTTGCGGTGTAGCCAAACCGTAAGTAACGGTCATGCATAGACATGGCGTATAAATGCTTCAAGATTTGTGGCTTATGTTCTCGTCTCAAGGGTGTAATTGGGACCAATGCACCCTCAGTTTTGTCCAAGAGAACTTTTGAAAACTCTGTGAAGCGAAGCATGTTTTTACCGCTTTCCAGTGTGGCGCTGACGCGGCCGAATATGAATGACATGTTCAGATTCTAAGGGTTATCCCTAGTTCTTGCTTTTTTCTGACCTTTACCTGGCTTCTCCTTTCATTTTTTCAGTTCGAAAGAGTAACTCGTGGAACACCGATGGCTCCGTTTCTTGTTTTTGGTGGCAAGTTACTGGTAGTGTGTTGTTCTTTGCACAGTTTTAGATTGACTCTTCATGCACAAATTACCGAATGGCGTCACTTTTTTTGAGCGAGGATGGTTGTCTTCCAATAATGTTCTGATTCAAGACGCCGATCAGGCTCTCCTTGTGGACACTGGCCATTGGACACACGCCAACCAAACTGCCTCTTTGGTTGCATCCGTCCTCAATGATCGGCCTTTGACTGCCGTTGTCAACACACATCTGCACAGCGACCACTGCGGCGGCAATGCTTTTTTACAAAGTGTGTATCCGTCATTGCACACCTTTATTCCGCCAGGACTTGCTGCATTTGTGGACGATTGGGATGCAGACGCCCTCACTTACACAGCAACAGGTCAACATTGCCCTACTTTCAGCAGGTCTGGTTCTCTGTCGAACGGGGACACCTTCACAGTGGGTCACTCAGTTTGGCAAGCCCACAGCGCACCTGGCCATGACCCACATTCCCTTGTTTTTTTTCAAGAGGACGATGGCATTCTCATTTCCGCTGACGCGCTTTGGGAAAACGGCTTTGGTGTTGTTTTCCCAGAAATCGAAGGTGTGGATGCTTTTGATGAGGTGCAAGCAACACTTGAAATCATTGAACAACTGAAGCCAAAAATAGTTTTACCGGGTCACGGTGCAGCGTTCACCGACGTCAAAGGCGCATTGGCCAGAGCCAAATCAAGATTGGCTCAATTTAGAGGCTCGGCTGAAAAACACGCCATGTACGCTGCCAAAGTTCTATTGAAATTTAAATTATTAGATGTGCAAAGAATCAAATACTTGGATCTCTGTGCATGGGCGAACGCCGCTGGTTATTTACAGTTGCTTCAAACGAAGTATGCACATGCGAGTGATTTTGATGGTTGGGTTTTGGACTTGTGCAAAAGTCTAGAAAAGAGCGGTGCTTGCGCCATAAACGAGCAATACATTGTCAACATCAACTAAAGCAACCGCAAAAAACAAAAACCCCCACTCGATGGAGTGGGGGTTTCTGAGGCTGTAATAGCCTGACGATGTCCTACTTTCACACGGGAACCCGCACTATCATCGGCGCTAAGTCGTTTCACGGTCCTGTTCGAGATGGGAAGGAGTGGTACCAACTTGCTATGGTCATCAGGCATAACTTGTTGTCACCTTGATCAAATCAAGGCAACGAATTCATAGAGCAATATCAGATTTTGTTTTTGAATGCGTCACTTGGCATAACTTCCCTGATCACAATGAACCCGTTAAGGTTCCGATCAAAGTTATAGGGTCAAGTCGCACGAGCAATTAGTATCAGTTAGCTTAACGTATTACTACGCTTCCACACCTGACCTATCAACGTCCTGGTCTTGAACGACTCTTTAGGGGGCTCAAGGCCCCGGCAGATCTCATCTTGAAACGAGTTTCCCGCTTAGATGCTTTCAGCGGTTATCTC
>JAIXRH010000090.1 GCA_027485285.1 Comamonadaceae bacterium
CAATTGTTGATGGCGGCCAAGCGCCCCTACATTTACACCGGTGGCGGTGTGCTGCTGGGCAATGCGTCGCAAGAGTTGCGCACCTTGGTGGACATGCTGGGTTACCCAGTGACCAACACTTTGATGGGCCTCGGTGCTTATCCTGCCAGCGGACCTCAGTTTTTGGGCATGTTGGGCATGCACGGCACCATTGAAGCCAACAACGCCATGCAAAACTGCGATGTGTTGTTGGCGGTGGGCGCTCGATTTGATGATCGCGTGATTGGCAATCCCAAACACTTTGCCATGAACGAGCGAAAGATCATCCACATCGACATCGACCCCTCCAGCATTTCCAAGCGTGTGAAGGTTGACATTCCCATCGTGGGCGATGTCAAAGATGTGCTGGTCGAGATGATCGACATGATCAAGGAGTCAGCCCTCAAGCCCGATGCGGCTGCCTTGTCCGGATGGTGGGAAACCATCGAGGCATGGCGCAAGCGCGATTGCTTGAAGTACGACCGCAGCAACACAGAAGTCATCAAGCCTCAGTTCGTCATTGAGACTTTGCACAAAATGACCAAGGGCACGGACACTTACATCACGTCCGATGTGGGTCAGCATCAAATGTGGGCTGCCCAGTATTACGGCTTTGATGAGCCCCGCCGCTGGATCAACTCCGGCGGCTTGGGCACCATGGGTGTGGGCATTCCTTACGCCATGGGGATCAAGTTGGCCAAGCCTGACAGCGAGGTGTTTTGCGTGACAGGCGAGGGTTCGGTGCAAATGTGTATCCAAGAGCTCTCCACTTGCTTCCAATACAACACGCCCATCAAGGTGTTGGCGCTCAACAACCGCTACCTGGGTATGGTGCGCCAGTGGCAAGAAATTGAGTACGAAAGCCGCTACAGCAGCAGCTACATGGACGCTTTGCCTGACTTCGTGAAGTTGGCTGAAGCTTATGGCCATGTGGGGATGTTGATTGAGCGCCCAGAAGATGTGGAGCCCGCTCTGCGTGAAGCGCGTCGACTCAAAGACCGCACGGTGTTCATCGACTTCCGCACCGACCCCACCGAGAACGTGTTCCCCATGGTGAAAGCCGGCAAGGGCATCACTGAAATGCTGCTTGGCAGCGAAGACCTCTGAACGGGAAGGATGACACCATGAAACACATCATTTCCCTGATGCTTGAAAACGAACCCGGCGCACTGTCTCGCGTGGTGGGTTTGTTCTCTGCGCGTGGCTACAACATCGAATCTCTGACTGTGGCGCCCACCGAAGACGCGAGTTTGTCTCGCATGACCATCCAAACGCATGGCTCAGACGAGGTGATTGAACAAATCACCAAGCACCTGAACCGATTGATTGAAGTGGTCAAAGTGGTCGATTTGACCGAAGGCGCCTACACCGAACGCGAGCTGATGCTGGTCAAAGTGCGTGCCGTGGGCAAAGAGCGTGAAGAGATGAAGCGCATGGCTGATATTTTTCGGGGTCGCATCATCGATGTGACCGAGAAGAGCTACACCATTGAGTTGACGGGTGACCTGTCTAAGAACGACGCATTCTTAGAGGCGATTGACCGCAGCGCAATCCTTGAAACTGTTCGCACCGGCGCTTGTGGCATTGGCCGCGGTGAGCGGATCTTGCGCGTTTAAATTCCAACCCTTTTCAAAGTATTTTTTAGGAGAACCCTGTGAAAGTTTTTTACGACAAAGATTGTGATCTGTCCCTCATCAAAGGCAAGACTGTGGCCATCATTGGCTATGGCTCGCAAGGCCATGCGCACGCACAAAACTTGAACGAAAGCGGCGTCAAAGTCGTGGTCGGTCTGCGCAAGGGCGGCGCCTCATGGGACAAAGTGGCCAAGGCTGGTTTGAATGTGTTGGAAGTCAACGACGCCGTCAAAGCGGCTGACGTGGTCATGATCTTGTTGCCTGACGAAAACATTCCAGACGTTTACAACAACAACGTTGCCCCCAACATGAAGCAAGGCGCTACCTTGGCTTTTGCCCACGGTTTCAACGTGCATTACAACCAAGTCATCCCACGTGCTGATTTGGATGTGATCATGGTCGCTCCCAAAGGCCCAGGCCACACGGTACGCTCTGAGTACCTCAAAGGCGGCGGCGTGCCATCTTTGATTGCTGTGTACCAAGACAAGTCGGGTAAAGCCCGTGATTTGGCTCTGAGCTACGCGATGGCCAACGGTGGCGGCAAAGGCGGCATCATCGAAACCAACTTCAAAGAAGAAACAGAAACCGACCTGTTCGGTGAGCAAGCCGTCTTGTGCGGTGGCGCTGTGGAATTGGTGAAGATGGGCTACGAGACACTGACTGAAGCTGGCTACGCCCCTGAGATGGCTTATTTCGAGTGCTTGCACGAGTTGAAGTTGATCGTGGACTTGATGTACGAAGGCGGCATCGCCAACATGAACTACTCCATCTCAAACAACGCTGAATACGGCGAGTATGTGACCGGTACAGAAGTCATCAACGAGCAATCACGCGAAGCCATGCGTGCGGCCTTGAAGCGCATCCAAACTGGCGAATACGCCAAGATGTTCATCTTGGAAGGCAAGACCAATTACCCAAGCATGACCGCCCGTCGTCGTTTGAATGCTGAGCATTCGATCGAAATCGTCGGTGAAAAATTGCGCGCCATGATGCCTTGGATTTCCAAGAACAAACTGGTTGACCAAACCCGCAATTGATTGCACGCGGTTTGTACCGACAAAGGCCACTTCGGTGGCCTTTGTCGTTTTGGGGCGGCAGTTGGTGCAGCGCTTACACTCAAGTAATACTTTTCGGAACGACTCGAATGACAGAACAAGAAGACCACGCAGAACAATTGGTGCCACGCAAGCCCAGCAAAGGCATTTACGTCTTGCCCAACTTGTTCACTTTGGCTGCGTTGTTTGGTGGGTTTTATGCCATCGTCATGGCCATGAATGAGCGCTATGAAATGGCTGCGATCGGTGTGTTTTGTGCCATGGTGCTTGACAGCTTAGACGGCCGCGTGGCCCGCATGACCAATACGCAAAGCGCGTTTGGTGAACAAATGGACTCTTTGGCCGACATGGTGTCGTTTGGCGCTGCGCCTGCTTTGATTTCTTATGAGTGGGCACTCAAGGGCCTAGGTCGCTGGGGCTGGGTGGCTGCCTTTGTGTACATATCCTGCGCAGCCTTGCGTTTGGCACGCTTCAATGTGAATACGGCTGTGGTGGACAAGCGTTTTTTTCAAGGCTTGCCTTCGCCTGCCGCTGCGGCCTTGGTGATGGGCTTCATGTGGCTGATGACGGACATGGGCATCTCAGGCCCTGAGGTTGCTTGGCCCATGTTTGCCTGGTGTCTGTACTCGGGTTTGACGATGGTGACCAACGTTCCTTTTTACAGCTTCAAAGACGTGCAGATGAAGAAAAGCGTGCCGTTTGCTGTGATTGTGATGTTGGCCTTGGTGATTGCGGTGATCAACATTCATCCGCCCATCGTGTTGTTTGCTTTGTTTACCTTGTATGGTTTGAGCGGTTATGTTTTGTACGCTTGGCGTCGTGGCAAGGGCATTCAAACAAGCTTGATCAGCACCTCCACCGACGAGCCCGAAGAAGCGGGTTTGCACAAATGAGACACCGCGGGCAACAAACGTTTTAGCTTTGTGCTAAATTCAACGCATGACGAATTTTTCGCTGGCCCTACTACTTCTATCCCCCACCGGGCGGAGTTGGTAGCGCACGCGCAAACCCCACAAGGCCCGTATGCACATGCAGCGGGCCTTTTGCTTTGGGGCTAATGCAAACGTTGCAAGTTTTTTAGAAATCTAGGAGTCCTGACCATGACCGACAAGCTCATCATTTTTGACACCACCTTGCGTGACGGCGAACAATCGCCCGGCGCTTCCATGACGCGCGATGAAAAACTGCGCATCGCCCGTCAATTAGAGCGATTGAAAGTCGATGTCATTGAAGCCGGCTTTGCAGCCAGCTCCAACGGTGACTTCGAGGCCGTGCAGGGCATTGCCAACGCCATCAAAGATTCCACCATTTGCTCCTTGTCCCGCGCCAATGACCGTGACATCAGCCGTGCGGCTGAAGCGCTCAAAGGCGCCAACAGCGCCCGCATTCATACCTTTATCGCCACGTCGCCCTTGCACATGGAGAAGAAGTTGCGCATGTCGCCTGAGCAAGTGCTTGAGCAAGCCAAGCAGTCGGTGCGTTTTGCCCGTAACTTGGTAGGCGACATCGAGTTCAGCGCCGAAGACGGCTACCGCAGCGAAATGGACTTTTTGTGTCGCGTGGTCGAGGCCGTGATTGCTGAAGGTGCCACCACCATCAACATCCCTGACACGGTTGGCTACGCTATTCCAGAGCTGTACGGCAACTTCATCAAAACTTTGCGCGAGCGCGTGCCCAATTCTGACAAAGCCATTTGGTCCGTGCATTGCCACAACGACTTGGGCATGGCGGTGGCCAACTCCTTAGCAGGTGTGAAGATTGGCGGCGCACGTCAGGTCGAGTGCACGATCAACGGTTTGGGTGAACGCGCAGGCAACTGCTCGCTGGAAGAGGTGGTCATGGCCATCAAGACCCGCCGTGATTACTTTGACCTTGCCATGAACATCGACACCAAGCAAATCTTGGCGGCCAGTCGCATGGTGAGCCAAACCACGGGCTTCGTGGTGCAGCCCAACAAAGCGGTGGTCGGCGCGAATGCCTTTGCCCATGCGTCTGGCATTCACCAAGACGGCGTGCTCAAGGCGCGTGACACCTACGAAATCATGCGTGCGGAAGATGTGGGCTGGAGCGCCAACAAAATTGTGTTGGGCAAGCTCAGCGGCCGCAATGCGTTCAAACAACGCTTGGAAGACTTGGGCGTTCAGTTGGACAGCGAAGCAGATATCAATGCGGCTTTTGCCAAGTTCAAAGAGCTGGCCGACCGCAAGAGCGAAATCTTTGACGAGGATATCTTGGCCCTGGTGAGCGAAGAGTCGGTCAGCCATACCGGCGAGCAATTTACGTTTGTGTCTTTGTCGCAACACAGCGAAACTGGCGAGCGTCCTCATGCCAGCGTGGTGTTTACCGTGGCCGGCAAAGAAGTGAAGGGCGATTCCGATGGCAACGGCCCCGTAGACGCGTCGCTCAAAGCGATTGAGCGCCACGTCAAAAGCGGTGCCGAAATGGTGTTGTACTCGGTCAATGCCATCAGTGGCTCGACTGAGAGCCAAGGTGAAGTGACGGTTCGTCTGCAAAACAGCGGCCGTGTGGTCAACGGTGTTGGCTCTGACCCGGACATCGTGGTGGCTTCAGCCAAAGCTTATTTAAGTGCTTTGAATAAGTTACAAAGTAAATCTGACCGTGTTGCTGCCCAAGGCTGATTTACAAAAACTGTCACACAGTACCAATTTTGTTAAATAAGTCGCGCAAGTCCTTGATCTTGCGCGATTTTTCTTGTTAGACTACGTCCAATTGTGTTTTTCAAGATTAAGGAACGCCACTTGAAACGACTCCTCATTGCGACTTCGCTCGGTCTACTGGCTTCTTTTTGTTCGGTGCAAGCTTTGGCGACACCCAACCAGAAAAAACCAACGGTACAAAAAACCAAGCCTTCGGTGCAAAAGGCCCAAGTGCGTCGCGCCAAGGTCATCAAGGCAGCGCCCTTGATTCCCTCATTTGGCCAAAAAGCTGGATTGCACGCCACCAGCGATATGTTGGATTTGAAATCCAGCGTGGCTTATGTGATCGACCAAGACACACAAGAAGTGTTGATCAGTAAAAATGACCAAGCTGTTTTGCCGATTGCCTCCATCACCAAGTTGATGACTGGCCTGATCATCAGCGAAGCCAAATTACCGATGGACGAGTCCATCACCATCACCCAAGACGATGTGGACACAGAAAAAGGCAGCAGTTCACGTTTGCGCGTGGGCGCGACTTTGACCCGTGGTGAGTTGCTGCATTTGGCGTTGATGGCCAGTGAAAACCGCGCTGCCCATGCCTTGGGCCGCACCTACCCTGGTGGCATGCCGGTGTTTGTGAACTTGATGAACAGTAAGGCCCATCAGTTGGGGATGCGTGACACGCGTTACGTGGAGCCAACGGGCCTGTCTAGCCAGAACCAATCTAGCGCAAAAGACTTGGCCACCTTGGTGGGCAATGCCTACCAAGATGACATGGTCAGCCAGTTGTCGACATCGCCCAGCCACCGCGTTGAGGTGGGGAACCGTACTTTGCAGTACAACACCACCAACCGTTTGATCAAAAACCCCAACTGGGAGATTGGTCTGCAGAAAACTGGCTACATCTCTGAAGCGGGTCAATGTTTGGTGATGCAAGCCAAGGTCTCGGGTCGTAAGTTGATCATGGTGTTCTTAGACTCTGCGGGCAAACTGAGCCGAATTGCGGATGCTGAGCGTGTTCGCAAATGGGTGGAGACCAACCAAGGCAGCAACGGCCGTCCACAAACTTAAATGGTTTGACAGTTTCTAAAAAGCCAGCTCTTCAGCTGGCTTTTTGACTTTTAGGCGTCGTTGAGCTTGAAGCCTAGCGCATGTGAAATGGCGTGCGTGGTGGCTTGCAGCTTAGGTAGCCACTCCTCATCGAGTCGATCCGCTGGGGCTGAAATGGACAAGCCCGCAACCAACTTGCCTTGGTCGTCGTAAATGCCAGAAGCCATGCAGCGCACACCCAGTTCCAGCTCCTCGTTGTCACGGGCCACGCCATATTGACGGGCTTTGGAGAGCTCACGTTCCAAGGCTGGCAGCTGTGTGAGGCTGTTGCGGGTTTGCCCGCTCAGTCCAGTGCGTGTGGCGTAGGCGCGCACACGTTGAGGATCGTCTAAGGCTAAAAAAAGTTTGCCAACAGAGGTCAGGTGCAGTGGGGCACGGCCACCAATGGCGCGGACGACTTGCATGCCTGAGCGTTCACTGAAGGCGCGTTCGATGTACACAATTTCGTCACCTTGACGCACGCTGAGATTGACAGGTTGTTGAATGAGTTTGTGCAGCTCGCGCATGGGCTGAAAGGCCACATCGCGCACGTTCAATCGGCCTTTGACCAAATTTCCCAGCTCCAACAAGCGCATGCCAAGGCGGTAGCTGCCTGCTTCAGGACGGTCAACAAATCGGCCCACGGCCAAATCATTCAAAATGCGGTGCGTGGTGGATGGGTGCAGCCCTGTGCGCTCGCTGATTTCCTTGAGCGAAATGGCCTCTTCGCGTGAGGCGAGCACGTCAATGAGTGAGAACATGCGCTCAATGACTTGAATATTGGGCGTGGTGGGCACAGTGGTTTTACGCATGAAATTATTTTATCATGTGAAATTGTTTGTCACCCATGTTTCGTTCACCAAGCATTCATGAGGCTGAAAGTCGGCTTTGTAGCGCATCTTGGCGCTGTTTTGTATCCAATAGCCCAAATAGGCATAGGGCAGCTTGAGTTTTTTCGCTTGTGCGATTTGCCACATCACGTTGAAAGTGCCGTAGCTGCTGCGCGACTCTGGTTCGTAAAACGTATAGACGGCTGACAAACCATCGTTGAGCACATCCACGATGGAAACCATCTTGAGCGTTCCTGCGTCGTGTGTGTCAGAAGGTTCACGGAACTCCACCAGCCGCGTGTTGACACGGCTCTGCAGCAAAAACTGGGTGTATTGCTCTGTGCTGTCGTCGTCCATGCCGCCGCCAGCGTGGCGCAGGGTTTGGTAGCGCAGATACAAGTCGTAATGTTCGGGATCAAAGCCTAGCTTCAACACCCGCACATCCAAGTGTTGGTGCTGAGCCCAAGCGCGGCGCTGGCTTCGATTGGGTTTGTAATGTTGTGCATCCACGCGCAAGGGCATACAGGCGCGGCAGTTGTCGCAATAAGGACGATACGTGAACAAGCCGCTTCGACGAAACCCAACATTCACCAACTCTGTGTAGAGCTCGTTGTTCACCAGGTGGCTGGGGGTGGCCACTTGTGAGCGTGCTGTTTTGTTCGGTAAGTAGCTGCACGGGTAGGGCGCCGTGGCATAAAACTGCACGGTTTGCATGGGTAAGTCACGGGCGTGGGTCACAGTGGCGCCTTGGCAGAAAGAAGGGTGTGCCAGTACGTGGGGTGGAACAGCCACGCGCGAGAAACGTCTTTGCGAGCACCTCGTACCTGTTTCAAAAAATCCGCACGTGGCATTTCATGTGCGCCCAAAGAAGCAAGGTGTGGGGTGTTTTGTTGGCAGTCTATCCAAGGCAGTTCATGTGTGCGTGCGAAGGCCACCAAAGCGGCTAGGGCAATTTTGGACGCATCCGTTTGCAGGGCAAACATGGACTCGCCAAACAAGGTATCGCCGATCGAGACGCAGTACAAGCCACCCACCAATTGCCCGCTTTGCCAAGTCTCAACGCTGTGCGCAAAGCCTGCTGCATGCAGGGCCTCGTAGGCCAAAATCATTTCCTCAACAATCCAAGTGCCGGGTTGGCCTTTTCGACTGACCTCAGCGCAATGTCGAATCACGGCGCTGAAGTCATGGTCGATGCGAATTTCGCAGTGCACGTCACCGATGAAGTGCTGCAAGGTTTTGCGAAGCGAACGATGCAGTTTGAAATCTTTAGTTTGGAGCACCATGCGTGGATCTGGCGACCACCACAGCACAGGTTGTCCTTGGCTGAACCATGGAAACATCCCTTGTTGGTAAGCCTCGCACAAACGTTCCACCGATAGTCCACCGCCAGCGGCAACCAGTCCTTCCAAAGCGCTGCCTTTTTTTTGTGCAAGTTCAGGAGGCGGAAGTGATGTGTTTTGCTCTAACCACGTGATGTTCATTGAGTTACTTCATTTGTTTATTTCTATTTTTATAGATTTTTTGAGTTCAAAGGTCTTCATTATGGATCTTGACTTTTAACTTCAAAATTAAATTACTTTCATGAATAGAATTCCCTACAATCCTGGCTCCAATTGTGAACGATCACAAAACAACCCTGACTAGTTTCGGAGCGACATATGCAATTGATGTGGGTGTCTGGGCCCACCGCCTCAGTGCGGAGCATTTCTATCACAGCCAAAAAGGTGTTTGTGGCTGTGTGCGTTTCTGCGTTTGTGCTGGTCACATTTGGCGTGTTGTTGCACTTTATCGGTTTTCGAATCGCGATTGAAATGAGTCCTGGTCTAGCCCGCAGCATGGGCGGCGTCACCACCGAAGCTGAGCAGCAAAAGGTGGAGGCGGTTTACCGTGAGCGCCTGGACAATTTGCGTCAAACCATGAGCGTGACCGTGCAGGAGATCCGTCAGCTTGAAACTTTGAAAAACCGTTTCATGGAAGTTGCCACGCCCATGAGTTTGCGCGACAAATACATCAAGAAAGACGATGCACGCGGTGGGCCTTGGCTGCCACCGCGCTTTCAAAGCAGTCCCTCTCGTGATTTGAGCCAAGATTTTGCTTCTGCGATGGATGAATTCAGCCAGACGCAAGCCGCTGTGAAAAACCTGAGCCAAAGCTGGTCCTCACAGCTCAGCTGGCTTCATGCATTGCCAACGGGCATTCCGATGGCCAAAGACTTTCGCGTGACCAGTGGCTTTGGCATTCGCAATGATCCCTTCACGGGGCAGCTGGCGATGCATGAAGGTCTAGATTTTGTGGCCGAAGTGGGTTCGCCCATTGTTGCCACAGCTGCTGGCACAGTGACCCGCTCTGGTTGGGACGCCTCCTACGGCAATGTGGTGGAAGTGAGCCATGTGGAGGGCTTCATGACCCGATACGCGCATTTGAGCAAACGCATGGTTGAGGTTGGCCAAAAGGTCCAACGTGGTGAAACAATCGCCCAACTGGGTAACACCGGTCGCTCGACTGGGCCGCATTTGCATTACGAAGTGCTGCGCAACGACCGTGTTTTGAACCCCAACCAAATGTTGTTGCAAGCCACTGCCAGCGCGCCGTGATTGATCTGACTCTGAATAAGGCTAACCATGTTTGAAAAACTCAGAGATAAATCGCTGTCCCCCTCGCAAGAGCGTTTTGACACCATCATTGGCCGCACCACCCAAATCTATGGTCGCTTGGTCTTGCTCGACAGCGTGCGTATTGACGGCAAAGTGGTGGGCAATATCGAAACCACCAAAGACAACAAGGTCACGGTTGCCATTGGCAAAACCGGCGAAGTGTCGGGCGACATCACCGCACATCGTGTGATGGTGGCAGGCAAGGTTGAAGGCAATATCTACGCTGCAGAACGTGTGGAATTCCACAAAGATTCCATCGTGCAAGGCGATATTTCTTATGGCTCGATCGCGGTCGAGCATGGCGCACGTTTGTTGGGCTTGGTGATTCAAAACCCCATCAGCTCAGCGGCAGCAAGTAGCAACACTGATGCTAAGAGCGTGATTAAGAAAGCTCAGGAAACCAGCTCTTGAACTCGCTTAGATGCTGATTGACAAATAAAAAAGCGCCTGAAGAGGCGCTTTTTACGTTTGTGGTGGCGGAGCAAGAGGGATTCGAACCCTCGGTGGGCTATTAACCCACACACGCTTTCCAGGCGTGCGACTTAAACCACTCATCCATCGCTCCGAAGCCATTGATTGTAACAGCGGGCAGGTACACTTCTTCTCGTTCGTTTTGTTTTGCTTTCTACGTTCGGAGCCCCGCATGAAATTTCGCTTCCCCATCGTCATCATTGACGAGGATTTTCGTTCTGAAAACACCTCAGGCTTGGGCATTCGAGCGCTTGCCGATGCGATCGAGGGGGAAGGCTACGAGGTCATGGGCGCCACGAGCTATGGCGACTTGAGCCAGTTTGCCCAACAACAGTCACGCGCCAGTGCTTTTATTCTGTCGATCGACGATGAGGAGTTCACACCTGGCCCCGACCTCGACCCTGCGGTGTTGAACCTGCGTAACTTCATTGAAGAAGTGCGCCGCAAGAACGCAGACGTGCCTATTTATGTGTACGGCGAGACCAAAACATCGCGCCACTTGCCCAATGACATTTTGCGCGAGTTGCATGGCTTCATTCACATGTTTGAAGACACCCCTGAGTTTGTGGCGCGACACATCATCCGTGAAGCCAAAAGCTACCTTGAGGGCGTGCAGCCCCCGTTTTTCAAGGCATTGCTCGATTACGCCGAAGACGGCTCCTACTCTTGGCATTGCCCCGGCCACTCCGGGGGCGTGGCGTTTTTGAAGAGCCCCGTGGGTCAGATGTATCACCAGTTTTATGGTGAAAACATGTTGCGTGCCGACGTGTGCAATGCGGTGGAAGAGCTTGGCCAGTTGCTCGACCACAACGGTGCGATTGGCGAGAGTGAGCGCAATGCCGCGCGTATCTTCAACGCCGACCACTGCTTCTTCGTGACCAACGGCACGAGTACCTCTAACAAAATCGTGTGGCATCACACCGTGGCCCCCGATGACGTGGTCGTGGTGGACCGCAACTGCCACAAGTCGGTGTTGCACGCCATCATCATGACGGGTGCTGTGCCTGTGTTTTTGAAACCCACGCGCAACCATTACGGCATCATCGGCCCGATTCCACAAAGCGAGTTTGAGCCTGCGGCGATTCAAGCCAAGATCAAGGCCAACCCTTTGCTCAAGGGCGTGGATGCCAAAAAGGTCAAACCCCGTGTGTTGACCCTCACGCAGTCCACCTACGACGGTGTGCTCTACAACACCGAAACCATCAAGACCATGCTCGACGGCTACGTGGCCAACTTGCACTTTGACGAGGCTTGGTTGCCCCATGCCGCGTTCAACCCGTTCTACGGCACTTACCACGCCATGGGCAAAAAGCGCGAGCGCCCCATGCACTCGGTGGTGTACGCGACCCAGTCGATTCACAAATTGTTGGCCGGTATCAGCCAAGCCAGCCATGTCTTGGTGCAAGACTCACAGCAAACCAAGTTGGACCGTCACCTGTTCAACGAAGCGTACCTGATGCACACCAGCACCAGTCCGCAGTACAGCATCATCGCCAGCTGCGACGTGGCCGCTGCCATGATGGAGCCACCTGGCGGCACAGCCTTGGTGGAAGAGAGCATTGCCGAAGCCCTGGATTTCCGCCGCGCCATGCGTAAGGTGGACGACGAGTACGGTAAGGACTGGTGGTTCAAGGTGTGGGGCCCCGATGAGTTGGTGGACGATGGCATTGGCCGCGCTGACAGCTGGATCATCAAAGGCAAGGGCAAGTCATCTAAGTGGCACGGCTTTGGCAACTTGGCCGATGGGTTCAACATGTTGGACCCCATCAAGGCCACCATCGTCACGCCCGGTCTAGATTTGACAGGCAAGTTTGACAAGAGCGGCATTCCCGCCAGCATCGTCACCAAGTTCTTGGCTGAAAACGGCGTGATTGTGGAGAAGACGGGCTTGTACAGCTTCTTCATCATGTTCACCATCGGCATCACCAAGGGCCGTTGGAACTCGTTGCTCACTGCCTTGCAGCAGTTCAAGGACGATTACGACCGCAACCAACCCATGTGGCGCATCCTGCCCGAGTTTTGCCAAAAGCACCGCGCCTACGAGCGCATGGGCTTGCGCGACTTGTGCCAGCATGTGCACACGCTGTATGCCAAGTACGACATCGCACGTTTGACCACCGAGATGTATCTGAGCGACTTGACCCCCGCCATGAAGCCCAGTGACGCTTATGCGCAAATCGCGCACCGCAACACCGAGCGTGTGCCTGTGGATGACTTGCTCGGCCGCATCACCACCAGCTTGGTCACGCCTTACCCACCGGGCATTCCGTTGCTCATTCCTGGTGAAGTGTTCAACAAGAAGATCATTGACTACCTCAAGTTCGCCCGCGAATTCAACCTGCAGTGTCCCGGCTTTGAAACCGACATCCACGGCTTGGTGGAGGTTGATGGCGAAGACGGTGTGAAGCGTTACTACGCTGACTGCGTCAAGGTCTGAGCCTTAGCGTTCCACCGCGGGTCTGATACGCACAAAACTGGCAAAGCGCGGCACACCTTTGTCCGTCAAACCGCGATAGCGATAAGTGACCCACTGGCCTAAGGCTGGTGGGTTTTGTCTTTGGGCATCACTGAGGCCAGTGCCTAACTTGAAGCGCAAGCCTTGCGGCGTTTCAACCCACAACGCGCCCATGCGCTGTGCATATTTGCCTTGGCCCGCTTCGTATCCCACCACGGTGGCTTCAGCGTCTTCGTGCAGTTTGACTTTGAGCACATCGCCGTTGCGGCCGCTTTGGTAAAGGCTGTTGCCTCGGTGCAGCATCAAGCCTTCGCCGCCAGCTTGGACCGTTGTTTGCAGCAAGGTTTTCAGGGCAGCATGCGAGTGAGTTTTGTTTTGCGCCACGGCGTGTACCCACGGTTGGTCAATGTGCTTGGCCAAGCCTTGGTAGAGGGCCATACGTTCGGTGAATGTCTTGCCGTGCGCACTCACATCAAACACCATGAATCGCAAAGCGCGCCATTCGCTGTCAGACGCTTGTTTTTGTTGAATGATGGCGGCTGTTTGTTCAAACTGGCCGAGTCCTGCCCATAGCTCGCCTTCAAACGGGGTTGAGGGCCAGGCTTGCACAAACCAAGCAGGTGGGGTGAGCACTTTGCCGCTTCGGCTCAGCAGCTGTTGGCCATTCCAATAGCCGCGAATGCCGTCGTATTTTTCGCTCACCCAATAGTCGCTGAGGTTTTCATGGCCTTGGTAGGGGCTAGCCAGCCACAGCGCGGGCGCCTCTGAAGCCGAGGAGGGCGCAGCCGTCAGGCAGCCAAGACAGCCCAAAGAAAAGCGTGAAAGCAAGTCGCGGCGTTGCATGGTCGTCTCCTTGGGGCGGGTTGCCCTCAACTATGGCCACCCGCGTGGCCTGGAGCGCCAGCTTACTCGCCGATTGGCTCGGCAATGCCACCTACAACTTGGCTAAATCCGCCGTCCACATAGGTAATTTCGGCGGTCACGCCGGCGGCCAAGTCAGACATCAAGAATGCGGCCACGTTGCCCACGTCTTCGATGGTCACATTGCGCCGTATGGGCGAGGCTTCAGCCACCACGCTCAAAATCTTGCCAAAGCCCTTGATGCCGCTGGCCGCCAAGGTTTTGATGGGGCCGGCGCTGATGCCGTTGGCGCGCAGCTTGCGGCCTTTGGCGCCCAAAGATTCGGCCAAGTAGCGCACAGAGGCTTCGAGCGAGGCTTTGGCCAAGCCCATGGTGTTGTAGTTGGGCACGGTGCGGATTGCGCCAAGGTATGACAAGGTCAACACGGCTGAACTGTCGTTGAGGTAGGGCAGAGCGGCTTTGGCCATCGCGGGGAAGCTATAAGCACTGATGTCGTGTGCAATTTGAAAACCTTCGCGGGACAAGCCTTCTAAGAAGTCACCTGCAATCGCTTCGCGGGGCGCGTAGCCAATGCTGTGCACGAAACCGTCAAACGTAGGCCAGTGGACCGACAGGTCTTTGAACATTTGGTTGATTTGCGCGTCGCTGGCCACATCGCAATCAAAAATCAGGGTGGAGTCGAAGTCTGCGGCAAACTCTGTGATACGGTCCTTGAAACGCTCGCCCACGTAGCTAAACGCCAACTCGGCACCCTGTTCGTGGCAAGCTTTGGCGATGCCATAAGCGATGGAACGGTTGGACAACACACCCGTGATCAGTAGTTTTTTGCCAGACAGGAAGCCAGTTTTTGTTCGCATGTGAATCACTCCAAAAAAATCTTGCAGAATTGTCGCATGCGTAGCTTTCTCATTGTGTTGGCGTTTTGGTGTGCTGGCCCCTCGTGGGCGGGGCACGCCTATGCCCAATTTGGGGACATCAAATACCCCGTCAACTTCAAAAATTTTGATTACGCCAATCCGCTTGCGCCCAAAGGCGGTGAGCTGGTGTTGGTGCCGCCTTCACGCTTGTCGAGTTTTGACAAGTACAACCCCTTCACACTCAAAGGCAATGCAGCCCCTGGTTTGTCCGGTTTGGTGTTTGAGTCTTTGCTCACGGGCACCATGGACGAGCCCACCACCGCGTATGGCCTGTTGGCCGAGGATGTGACCGTGGCGGCAGACCGCCGATCTGTGACTTTCAAGCTGCGTGCGCAAGCCCGCTTTCACAGCGGCGACGCGGTGATGGCGGAGGATGTGAAGTATTCGTTTGAGCAACTCATCAGCAAACAAGCTGCACCTCAGTTCAGAACCCTGTATGCAGAAGTGGCGGCTGTGACGGTGGTGGACCCGCGTACGGTGCGTTTTGATTTCAAACGTGTGAACCCAGAGCTTCCTTTGATTGTGGGCGGCATGCCTGTGTTCAGTCGGCTTTGGGGCCAAGAGGATGGGCGAACCAAGCCGTTTGACAAAATCGTCACCGACATCCCAATTGGCAGCGGCCCCTACAAAGTAGGCCGTGTGGTGTTTGGTCGCGACGTGAGCTACGAGCGTGACAACAATTATTGGGCGCGAGACCTCAACGTGCGCAAAGGCTTGTTCAACTTTGACCGCATCACCTATCGCCTCTACAAAGACAGCACAGCGCAACTCGAGGGCTTCAAAGCGGGTGAGTTTGATTTGGTGCAATCTTTCATCGCGCGCGAATGGGCGAGGGGGTTTACCGGCAAGCAGTTTGCGAACCGTGAGTTGATGAAGAACGAGTTCAAGCATGGCAATGCGGGCGACTTTCAGGGCTTCATGTTCAACACCCGTTTGCCCAAGTTCAAAGATGCCAGGGTGCGTGAGGCGATTGGCTTGGCCATGGATTACGAGTGGATGAATCGCCAGCTGTTTTATGGCGCTTACCAACGGGTGCGCGGTTACTTTGTGGCCAGCGACTTTGAAGCCACAGGTGTGCCCGATGCGGCTGAGTTGGCCTTACTCAACCCCTTGCGTGACAAGCTCTCGCCGCAAGTTTTCAACGATGCCGTGCCGCTGCCACCTCGCACCTCGCTCGACCCCAAGTCTGGCGAAACCCTGCGTGACCATTTGCGCCGCGCCAAAGCTTTGCTGGCAGACGCTGGCTGGACTTACCGAGACGGTGCCTTGCGCAACCCACAAGGCGAGCCTTTCACGGTGGAGTTTTTAGACAACTCGGGCGCGATGGGCCGTGTCATCACGCCCTACACCAAGAACTTGGAGAAGCTGGGCTTTCAGGTGAGCTACAAAGTCATTGACTTTGCGATTTTGCAAAAACGCTTGGATGTGTTTGATTTTGAAATCATCAGCAACCGCATCGTGGGCAGCGAGTCCCCAGGTACTGAGCTGATGGAGCGCTTTGGCTCCAAAGCCGCCAGCACGGAGGGCTCTGGCAACTTCATCGGCATCCAAGACCCCGCGGTTGATGCATTGCTAGAGAACGTCATTTCCGCCAAAACTCGGCCTCAACTCATCACAGCGGTGCGCGCCTTGGACCGCGTGCTGCGCCACGGCCATTACAGTGTGCCCCATTGGTACGGCGGCGTGCACCGTGTGGCCTGGCGCAATGGCAAGTTTGAGAAACCTGCAGTCACGCCGCGCTATTACCAGCCCGAAACATGGGCCTCGTCCACGTGGTGGGCCACCATTGACAACCGCGCCACCCTGGCTGCAACCAAAAGAGCGGAGCGTGCGCCATGAGTTCGTACATTCTCAAACGTTTGCTGCTGATGATTCCCACCTTGTTTGGTGTGCTGTTGATGACCTTCGTCGTCATCCAGTTTGTGCCGGGCGGGCCTGTGGAGCAAATGGTGTCGCAGCTGCAAGGGCGTGACAGCGGCGGCGAGGGCGCAGCCGTGGCGGGGGCTGGCTACCGTGGTCGCCAAGGTGTGGACGCGGCGCGCATCGAAGAAATTCGCCAGCAATACGGCTTTGACAAACCACCCACTGAGCGCTTTTGGCAAATGCTTCAGCAGTTTGCGGTGTTTGATTTGGGCAAGAGTTTTTTCTATCCCAAAACCGTGTGGGAGTTGGTGAAAGAAAAAATGCCAGTCTCCATCAGCTTGGGGCTGTGGACCTTCTTTTTGAGTTACCTCATCTCTGTGCCGCTGGGGGTGGCCAAGGCGGTGCGTGCGGGGTCCACCTTTGACTTGGTCAGCAGCTTGGTGGTGTTGATTGGTTTTGCCATTCCCGGCTTTGTGTTGGGCGTGGCTTTGTTGGTGGTGTTTGGTGGTCAGCTGCAATGGTTCCCGCTGCGCGGCCTCACTTCGGCCAATTGGGAGCAGCTCACATGGGGCGCGCGCATCACCGATTATTTGTGGCACATCGTTTTGCCCGTGACATCCAGCGTGTTGGGGGCGTTTGCCGTGACCACGCTGTTGACGAAAAACGCCATGCTCGAAGAGATTCGCAAGCAATACGTGCTGACCGCGCGCGCCAAAGGTTTGTCTGAGCGCCGCGTGATTTGGAGCCATGTGTTTCGCAACGCGCTCATTCCCTTGGTGACGGGTTTTCCTGCGGCCTTCATTGGCGCCTTCTTCACGGGCTCACTGTTGATTGAGACCTTGTTCTCGTTGGATGGATTGGGGCTGTTGAGTTATGAAAGCGTGATGCGCCGTGACTACCCCGTGGTCTTGGGCACTTTGTATTTGTTCACGTTGATTGGCTTGGTCACCAAGCTCATCAGCGATCTTTGCTATGTCTGGGTGGACCCGCGTGTCAAATTCGACTGAAGCCTTTTTGTCGCCCACACAGCGCGCTTGGCTGCGCTTTCGGCATAACCGCTTGGGCTTTTACAGCTTGGTGTTATTTGTGCTGCTCTTTGGTTTGAGTTTGCTGGCCGAAGTGCTCTGCAACGACAAACCCTTGCTGGCTCGCTACAACGGCAGCTTTTACATGCCCATCGTGTTCAATCAGCCCGAGACCACCTTTGGCGGCGACTTTGATACGCCCACCGACTACCTTGACCCTTTCATCCAAGGCCAGTTTGACAAGCCGGGCAACTGGGCTTTGTATCCGCCCATTCCTTATCACCATGGCACGCTCAACTACTTTGCCAAAGCGCCAAACCCTGCCTCGCCTTCTTGGGACAACTGGCTGGGCACAGACGACCGTGGCCGCGATGTGTTGGCCCGTTTGCTGTACGGCTTTCGCATCTCGGTCCTGTTTGCCTTGGCACTCACCTTGTTTGGCACCGTCATTGGCATCCTGACGGGTGCATTGCAGGGCTTCTTTGGTGGAAAAACCGACTTGGCCATGCAGCGTTTCATGGAGGTCTGGAGCGCCATGCCTGAGTTGTATTTGCTCATCATCTTCTCGGCTGTGTTTGACCCGAGCATCACCTTGCTGTTGATTTTGTTGGGCCTGTTTGGTTGGATGGGTTTGTCCGACTACGTGCGCGCCGAGTTCTTGCGGAACCGCCAACTCGACTACGTGCGTGCAGCCCGCGCCTTGGGTTTGTCGAATGCGCAAATCATGTGGCGTCATGTCTTACCCAACAGCTTGACGCCGGTGGTGACGTTCTTGCCGTTTCGCATGAGCGCGGCCATCTTGTCGCTCACGTCATTGGACTTTTTAGGCTTGGGCGTGCCACCCGGCACACCCAGTTTGGGTGAGTTGTTGGCGCAAGGCAAAAATAACATCGACGCGTGGTGGATTTCTTTGTCTACCTTTGCGGTGTTGGTCATCACCTTGATGCTGCTGACCTTCATGGGCGACGCGTTGCGTGACGCCCTAGACCCCAGAAAGGCACGCACATGAGACTGCCTTTGCTGCAAGTGCGCGATTTGCGCATTGGCTTTCAAGCCGAAGATGTTGTCAAAGGCATCAGCTTCAATTTAGACCTGGGCGAAAAGTTGGCCTTGGTGGGCGAGTCGGGTTCAGGCAAAAGCGTGACGGCGCTGAGCTTTGTCAAACTGCTTGAAGGCGCGCGCGTGTCGGGTCGCGTGCTGTGGACGGCGCAAGACGCCGACACTTTGAAGGCTGACGCCACCGATGCCCCGCAGACGTGGGATTTGGTGAAGCTCAATGAACGCCAGCTCGTCAACATCCGTGGCCAAGACATTGCCTTTGTGTTTCAGGAGCCGATGACGGCTTTGAATCCGCTCATGATGGTGGGCGAACAAATTGCGGAAGTGCTTGAAATCAAGCGCGGCATGTTGCGCGAAGAGGCTTGGCATGAAGCCATTGAGTTGCTCAAGCTCACTGGCATTCCCGAGCCAGTACGTCGGGCCAGCACCTACCCACACCAGTTGTCAGGTGGTCAGCGTCAACGTGTGATGATTGCCATGGCGCTGGCTTGTCGTCCACGCTTGTTGGTGGCAGATGAACCTACCACTGCGCTAGACGTGTCCCTGCGTGCGCAGATTTTGGATTTGCTCAACGACTTACAAAAGCGCTTTGGCATGGCCGTGCTGCTCATCACACACGACCTCAACACCGTGCGCCGTTTTGCCGATCAAGTGATGGTCATGGAAAAAGGGGTGATCGTGGAGTCGGGCCAGGTCGATGTGGTGCTGACCTACCCCAGCCATCCCTACACACAAAAGCTGATCGACAGCCAACCGCCGCGCCATGTGGTGGAGGCCAATGCCAAAGCGCCTGTGGTGATGCAAGCCAGAGCGCTGCGCGTGCGCTACCCCATCCGTCGCGCTGGTTGGCGGGGTTGGTTCAAGGGCGATCACCATGTGGCCGTGCAGTCCGCGAGTTTTGATTTGCGGGCGGGCCAAACCTTGGGTGTGATTGGCGAGTCGGGTTCAGGCAAAACCACCTTGGCTTTGGCAGCACTTGGCTTGTTGCCATCTGAAGGCACGCTGACCATCGACGGTGTGGTTTGGCAAGGCAAGGCCGCTCAAGATTTGCCGCTGCGTCGCAAAGTGCAGGTGGTGTTTCAGGACCCGTTTTCATCCCTGTCGCCGCGCATGAATGTGCAAGAGCTGGTGTCTGAGGGCTTGAGCCTGCACGCGCCTGAGTTGGATGACTTGGGCCGTTTGCGCCGCATGTTGGTGACCTTGGCCGCGGTGGGCTTGACCGAAACCGAGTTTCCTGGTTTGCTGCAGCGCTACCCGCATGAGTTCTCGGGTGGCCAGCGCCAGCGCTTGGCGATTGCCAGGGCCTTGGTCATTGAGCCGCAGGTGCTGGTGTTGGACGAGCCCACCAGTGCCTTGGACGCCACCACCCAATTGCAAGTCTTGCAACTGTTGCAAAAACTCCAACGCGAGCGGGGCTTGAGCTTCTTGCTCATCACCCACGATGTGTCTGTCATCCGCGCCATGGCGCACCATGTGATGGTCATGCGCGCCGGTCAGGTGGTAGAGGCGGGCACACTCGAGCAAGTCTTGAACAATCCCCAAGCGGCTTACACCAAGATTTTGGTGGGGCTTGAGGACTAAAAAGTCCGTTTATCCTTTGATAATCAACCATTTAGGCGCTACAATGTGCGCTTCACGACCAAACGGGCGGGTAATTACCGCTCGTTTTTTTTGGTCGTTTGTTTTTTGAACATTCCATTTGAAGGCTATTTCTCGACGTGAGTTTGCAGCAAACCGTAGAACAAACAGTGACCGGCTTAGGTTACGACCTGGTGGAGATTGAACGCTCCGCCGGAGGTCTCTTGCGCATCACGATCGACATGCCTTGGACGGCTGACACCCCTGTGCAACCCATCAACGTGGAAGATTGCGAGCGCGTCACCCGCCAGCTGCAATTTGCCCTCGAAGTCGAGGGCGCGGAATACGCCCGCCTCGAGGTGTCTTCCCCCGGCATTGACCGTCCCTTACGTCACCAAGCAGATTTCGAGCGATTTGTCGGCGAAGAAGTCGACCTCACGCTCAAAGCGCCCATTGGTGCAGCGGCTTCGGGCCAAGTGGCGGCGAGCCGTAAGAAATTTCGTGGCACCTTAGAGCGCACCGACGATGGTGCAGGCTGGCAGATCACCTGGCGTGATGAAGTCAAGGCCAAGCCGGGTCAAAAGGTCAGCCCCAAAAGATTAGCCGAAATGCCAGTGCACGCTCTGGGTTTCACGCTGGACGAGCTGCGAGAAGCACGTCTGGCTCCGATTGTGGATTTCAAGGGCAAACAGCCCCGTTGAACTTAGGTAAGAGAAGGAGTAACCGATCATGAACCGCGAAATGTTGATGCTGGTCGAGGCAATCTCGCGTGAGAAAAACGTCGAACGCGATGTGGTGTTTGGCGCTGTCGAGTTGGCGCTGGCCCAAGCGACTAAAAAGCTGTACCAAGGTGACGTGGACATTCGCGTGGCGGTGGACCGCGACACGGGTGAGTACGAAACCTTCCGCCGTTGGTTGGTCGTGCCTGACGAAGCTGGATTGCAAAACCCAGAAGCCGAAGAGATGTTGATGGACGCCCGCGAACGCGTGTCTGACGTCGAAGAAGGCGAATACATCGAAGAAGGCATCGAGTCTTTGCCCATTGGCCGTATCGGCGCGATGGCGGCCAAGCAAGTGATCTTGCAAAAGATCCGCGATGCTGAGCGCGAAATGTTGCTCAACGATTTCATGTCGCGCGGTGACAAGATTTTTGTGGGCACGGTCAAGCGCATGGACAAGGGTGACCTCATTGTGGAGTCCGGTCGCGTTGAAGGCCGTCTGCGTCGCAGCGAAATGATCCCTAAGGAAAACTTCCGCAGTGGTGACCGTGTGCGTGCCATGATCATGGACGTGGACCTCACCTTGCGCGGTGCGCCCATCATTTTGTCGCGCTCATCGCCTGAGTTCATGGTGGAGTTGTTCCGCCACGAAGTGCCAGAAATCGAACAAGGCATGCTTGAGATCAAATCTTGCGCCCGTGACTCGGGTTCACGCGCCAAGATCGCGGTGATCTCTCACGACAAACGCGTGGACCCGATTGGCACTTGCGTTGGCGTGCGTGGCACTCGCGTGAATGCTGTCACCACCGAGCTCGCTGGCGAGCGTGTGGACATCGTGTTGTGGAGTGAAGACCCCGCGCAATTCGTGATTGGCGCTTTGGCGCCGGCCAACGTCAGCTCCATCGTGGTGGACGAAGAGCGTCACGCCATGGACGTGGTGGTGGACGAAGAAAATCTCGCCATCGCCATCGGTCGCGGTGGCCAAAACGTGCGTTTGGCTGCTGAGTTGACCGGTTGGAAAATCAACATCATGGACGCGGCGGAGTCAGCTCAGAAGCAAGCTGACGAAACCTTCAGCATCCGCGAGTTGTTCATGGCCAAGTTGGACGTGGACCAAGAAGTCGCTGACATCTTGATTGAAGAAGGCTTCACCAGCCTCGAAGAAGTGGCCTACGTGCCCTTGCAAGAGATGTTGGAAATTGAAAGTTTTGACGAAGACACCGTCAACGAGTTGCGCACACGTGCCAAGGATGCGCTGCTCACCCTAGAAATTGCACGCGAAGAGAGCGTCGA
Organism: Comamonadaceae bacterium; assembly: GCA_027485285.1. Classification (GTDB taxonomy): domain Bacteria; phylum Pseudomonadota; class Gammaproteobacteria; order Burkholderiales; family Burkholderiaceae_C; genus Limnohabitans. Next base: position 22,182 of record JAIXRH010000090.1, read on the forward strand.
AGAAGTTTCGCAAGATTTGCGCGACCTCGAAGGATTGAATGCGGAGTTCTTGCCCCAGTTGGCTGAGAGCGGCGTACACACCCGTGACGATTTGGCCGATTTGGCCGTAGACGAGCTCACAGCCATCACCGGCCAAAGCGAAGAAGAGGCCAAAACCCTGATCTTGAAGGCACGTGAACATTGGTTCACGGGTCAAGAGTAATGGTCATGGCGAGGAAGATCAGATATGTCCAGTACGACCGTAGCCGAGTTTGCCAGCGAACTCAAAAAACCAACCGACACCCTGCTTGACCAACTCAAGGCAGCCGGTGTCCCCAAATCTTCGGCCGGCGATGTGCTGACCGAAGGTGACAAACAAAAGCTCTTGAGCCACTTGCAAGCCAGCCATGGCACGGCATCGCCCGAGCGCAAGAAAATCACCTTGGTCAAGAAGTCGACCACCGAGATCAAACAAGCCGACGGCACAGGCAAAGCACGCACCATCCAAGTGGAAGTGCGCAAAAAGCGCACCTTCGTCAAACGCGATGAAGACGAGAGCACCGAGGCCCAAGCCGAGTCTGTCGTTGTTCATGAGCCTGTAGTGCCTGTGATTGACCACGCCGAGTTGGCCCGCCGTGAGGAGGAAGCTCGCCGCCAAGCTGAGCTGATCCGTCGCCAAGAAGAAGAGTTGGCCGAAAAACGCCGCCTGCGCGAAGAACAAGAAGCCAAAGAGCAAGCCAAGCAAGAGACCGCCAAGGCCAAAGCACTGGCGCAAGCCTCTGCGGTGGCTAAGACTGCTGCGCCCGAAGCCAACACGCAAACCGATGCCGCTGAGGTCGATGAGCAAGCGCAAGCTGCCCATTTGGAGGCCGTTGAAAACGCCCGTTTGTTAGCCGCTGCCGCCTCCAAAGCGCGCGCCGATGAAGACACAGCCCGTGCGGTTGATTTGGATGCCCGTCGTCGCAAAGCGCTGGCTGAAGCCGAAGCCATTCGCTTGATGATGAGCACACCACAAAAGCAGATGGTGGCTAAGAAGCCTGAGCCCACTCCTGATCCCAAAGCGATCAAAGGTACCTTGCACAAGCCTGCCGGTACACCGGGTGTGGGTGCACGTCCTGGCGCACCCGCTGCACCAGCGACAACTGCGCCTGCCAACAAAGAAGTCAAGAGCGCCAAGCTGTCCTCTAGCTGGGCCGATGAACAAGCCAAAAAGAAAGCCATCAAAACACGTGGTGACGCGAGCGGTGGCGTGGGACGCAACAGCTGGCGTGGCGGCCCCAAAGGCCGTCGCGACCGCGACCGTGATGACGACCGCGCACCACAAGCCGCCGTCGAAGCACGCGTGCTGGAAGTTCACGTGCCTGAAACCATCACCGTGGGCGAGTTGGCGCACAAGATGGCGATCAAGGCCTCAGAGGTCATCAAGCAGTTGATGAAGCTTGGCCAAATGGCCACCATCAACCAGCCCTTGGACCAAGATACGGCCATGATCGTGGTCGAAGAACTCGGCCACAAAGCGGTGGTCGCTGCTCTGGACGATCCAGAGGCGTTTACCGAAGAAGAAGCGTCGGGTCATCAGGCCGAGTCCATCACGCGTGCCCCTGTGGTCACGGTCATGGGTCACGTAGACCACGGTAAAACGTCGTTGCTCGACTACATCCGTCGCGCCAAAGTGGCGTCTGGCGAAGCTGGCGGTATTACCCAGCACATCGGCGCGTACCACGTGGAAACACCACGCGGCATGATTTCATTCTTGGACACGCCCGGTCACGAGGCCTTCACGGCCATGCGTGCGCGCGGTGCGAAAGCCACCGACATCGTCATTTTGGTGGTGGCGGCTGACGATGGCGTGATGCCTCAAACCAAAGAAGCCATCAAGCACGCGAAAGCGGCGGGTGTGCCCATCGTGGTGGCGGTCAACAAGATTGACAAACCCGGCGCCAACCCAGAGCGCGTCAAAGGCGAGCTGGTGGCTGAAGAAGTGGTGCCTGAAGAGTTCGGTGGTGATTCACCGTTCTGTGAAGTTTCCGCCAAAACCGGTGCAGGCATTGACGAGTTGCTGGAGCAAGTGCTCTTGCAAGCCGAAGTGCTGGAACTCAAAGCACCTGTGGACGCGATGGCCAAAGGCTTGGTGATTGAAGCGCGTCTTGACAAAGGTCGCGGTCCTGTGGCCACGGTGCTGGTTCAGTCCGGCACGCTCCATGTGGGCGATGTGGTTTTGGGGGGGCAAACGTATGGCCGCGTGCGCGCCATGTTGGACGAGAACGGCAAGCCGATCAAGTCAGCTGGCCCATCGATTCCAGTTGAGATTCAAGGCTTGGTCGAAGTGCCGCAAGCGGGCGACGAATTCATGGTCATGACCGACGAGCGTCGTGCCCGCGAAATCGCCACCTACCGTGCAGGCAAGGTGCGCAACACCAAGTTGGCCAAACAACAAGCGTCCAAGCTGGAGAACATGTTCTCCGACATGACGTCTGGCGAAGTGAAGTTGTTGCCCATCATCGTCAAGGCCGACGTGCAAGGTTCGCAAGAAGCTTTGGCGGCGTCGTTGCTCAAGTTGTCGACTGCAGAAGTCAAAGTTCAGTTGGTGTACGCCGCAGTAGGCGGCATCAGCGAGAGCGATGTGAACTTGTCGATTGCCTCGAAGGCCGTGATCATTGGCTTCAACACGCGTGCCGATGCAGGCGCGCGCAAGTTGGCCGAGAACAATGGCGTGGACATTCGTTACTACAACATCATTTATGACGCAGTGGACGAACTCAAAGCTGCCATGTCCGGCATGCTGACACCCGACAAGAAAGAAGAAGTCATCGGTACCGCCGAGATTCGCCAAGTGCTGCGTGTCAGCAAGATTGGTGCGATCGCGGGTTGTATGGTCACCTCTGGCGTGGTCCGTCGTTCGGCCAAGTTGCGTTTGTTGCGCAACAACGTGGTCGTCTTCACCGGCGAACTCGACAGTTTGAAGCGCTTCAAAGACGATGCCAAAGAAGTGAAAGAAAACTTCGAGTGCGGTTTGACGGTCAAAAACTACAACGACATCGTCGAAGGCGATGTGTTGGAATTCTTCGAAATCAAAGAGGTGGCACGTACGCTGTAAGGCGTGAGTGGCACTTTCACTAGACATTTCAGCATGGCACGTAAACCGACCAGCACCCCCAATCGCAGCTACCAGGTGGCCGACCAGATTCAGCGCGATCTGGCCGACTTGATCGCGCGTGAGTTGAAAGACCCACGCGTGGGCATGGTCACGCTGCAAGGTGTGGAAGTGACGCCCGATTACGCCCATGCCAAAGTGCATTTCAGTGTGTTGAACGGCGACCCTGTGAAAACAGGCGAGGGCTTGAACCAAGCCGCAGGTTTTTTGCGCAATGGTCTGTTCAAACGCTTGCACATCCACACCGTGCCCACCTTGCATTTTGTGTACGACCGCACGCCTGAGCACGCGTCAGACATGAATGCTTTGATTGCCAAGGCAGTCGCTTCCAAAGCGAAGGACGACTGACATGAGCGCGGCAGCCACCAGCCCACGTGTGCCACGCGCACGGGTGCAACGACGGCCCTTGCACGGTGTGTTGCTGCTGGACAAGCCGATTGGTTTGTCGAGCAACGATGCCCTGCAAAAAGCCAAGTGGTTGTTGCGCGCTGAAAAAGCAGGCCACACTGGCACGCTGGATCCCTTGGCCTCCGGCGTGTTGCCTTTGTGTTTTGGCGCAGCCACCAAATTCAGTCAGCTCCATTTGGACGCTGACAAAACCTATGAAACCACGGTGCGCTTAGGGGTGAAAACCACCACGGCCGATGCCGAAGGCGAAGTCATTGCAGAGCGTCCCGTCACTTGCACCGTGGGTCAAGTGGTTGAAGCGCTGGACCGTTTCATGGGACCGATGGCACAAGTGCCCCCCATGTACAGCGCCTTGAAAAAAAACGGCAAAGCTTTGTACGAATATGCGCGGGCGGGTGAAACCGTTGAACGCGAAGCACGCCATGTGGTGATTCACGCGTTGGAGCTGCTAGAGATGCAGCTGGAGGGCGACGCGCCATTCTTGCGTTTGCGTGTCACATGCAGCAAAGGCACTTACATCCGCACCTTGGGCGAGGACATTGCCGAAGTCTTGGGCTGTGGCGGCCATTTGAGCGCTTTGCGCCGCGTGGTGACAGGGCCGTTTGAAGCTTCGGCGTGCGTCACTTTAGACGACTTGACAGCCATGGACGAGCCTCAGCGCGAAGCCCGTTTGATGCCGGTGCAGTGCTTGCTGCCCGATCACACAACCGTCACGTTGGACAGCGAAAATTCAGGTCGATTCCTCAGCGGCGTGCGTCGTCGCGGTGTTTGGCCTGATCTTGATCGCGTGTCTGTGTTTGGAGAAAACCCGTCTGCTTTGCTGGGCAGCGCCCATGTGAAAGCAGGAGAACTGATTCCGGGACGATTGTTGAGTCCCCTTGAAATTCAACAAATTTTGGAAAGATCGCCTGTCAACCAGCCCGTGCTGGCGCAGCAGGTATAAATGAAGAGAGAAGCATGACTAAACAAATCCGTAACATCGCGATCATCGCCCACGTTGACCACGGTAAAACCACCATGGTTGACCAGTTGCTGCGTCAATCCGGTACTTTTGCTGAGCACGAAAAAGTGGTCGACACCGTGATGGACAACAACGCCATCGAACGAGAGCGCGGCATCACCATCTTGGCCAAGAACTGCGCCGTCAGCTGGGAAGGCACACACATCAACATCGTTGACACCCCTGGCCACGCGGACTTTGGCGGTGAAGTCGAACGTGCGTTGTCGATGGTGGACGGGGTGGTGTTGTTGATCGACGCGCAAGAAGGCCCCATGCCTCAAACCCGTTTCGTGACCAAGAAAGCTTTGGCCTTGGGCTTGAAGCCCATCGTGGTGGTGAACAAAGTGGACAAGCCGGGTGCGAACCCAGACAAAGTGGTGAACGCCGCTTTTGACCTGTTCGACAAACTCGGTGCGACCGACGAACAGCTCGACTTTCCTGTGGTGTACGCCTCGGGTATCAATGGCTGGACGTCGATGGAAGAGGGCGCACCAGGTGAGCAGTGGGGTCCTGACATGTCGGCCCTCTTCAACACCGTGTTGAAGCACGTGCCACCCCAACAAGGTGACCCTGCTGCACCGTTGCAATTGCAAATTTCTGCGCTTGACTTTTCCACCTTCGTGGGCCGTATCGGCGTGGGCCGTATCAGCCAAGGCACCGTCAAGCCCATGATGGATGTGCTGGTGATGGAAGGCGCTGATGGCACAGCCATCAAAGGCCGAGTCAACCAAGTGTTGAAGTTCCAAGGCCTAGACCGTGTTCAAGCCACAGAAGCTGGCCCTGGTGATATCGTGTTGATCAACGGCATTGCCGACCTCAACATTGGTGTGACGGTGACAGATCCCACCAATCCAGCGCCATTGCCCATGCTCAAGATTGACGAGCCCACCCTGACCATGAACTTTTGCGTCAACACCAGCCCCTTGGCCGGTCGTGAAGGCAAGTACGTCACCAGCCGTCAAATTTGGGACCGTCTGCAAAAAGAACTGCAGCACAACGTGGCTTTGCGCGTCAAAGAAACCGACGAAGAGGGCGTGTTCGACGTGGCTGGCCGCGGTGAATTGCACTTGACCATTTTGTTGGAAAACATGCGCCGTGAAGGCTACGAGTTGGCTGTGTCTAAGCCTCGCGTGGTTTACCGTGATGTGAATGGCGAGCGCCATGAGCCTATCGAATTGGTCACCGCTGACATCGAAGAAACCCACCAAGGTGGTGTGATGCAAGCCTTGGGCGAGCGCAAAGGCGAACTCGTGAACATGGAACCCGATGGTCGTGGTCGCGTGCGTTTGGAATACCGCATTCCTGCGCGTGGTTTGATTGGTTTCACCAACGAGTTTTTGAACTTGACCCGTGGTTCTGGCTTGATTTCCAACATCTTTGACAGCTACGAGCCACACAAAGGTGACATCGGTGGCCGTAAAAACGGTGTGTTGATCTCCATGGACGACGGTGAAATCTTCACCTACGCCTTGGGCAAGTTGGACGACCGTGGCCGTATGTTCGTCAAGGCGAACGACCCTGTTTACGAAGGCATGATTGTGGGTATCCACAGCCGTGACAACGACTTGGTGGTCAACGCCACACGTACCAAGCAGCTGACCAACTTCCGTGTGTCAGGCAAAGAAGACGCGATCAAGATCACGCCGCCGATTGACCTCACCCTCGAATACGGTGTGGAATTCATCGAAGACGACGAATTGGTCGAGATCACTCCTAAGAGCGTGCGTCTGCGTAAGCGCTTCTTGAAAGAGCACGAGCGCAAGCGCAACAAGTAACCCACCTGTTTTGCACGAAAAGCCGAGGCCTGCCTCGGTTTTTTTACGTCTCGTCTTTTCATGTGTCGCGCGGGCGCATGTGAGGCACGCGTTGTGAAGCTGAATTGAAGAAAATACGCCTTTAAGCAGGAGCAGCCATGTCCCAATACACCACCGATGTCCACGCCGAACGTGTGGGCCAATTAGGCTTGATCACGCTCAACCGACCCAAGGCCTTGAATGCCTTGTCACTGGCCATGGTGCGTGAGTTGAACCATGTGTTGCAAGCGTGGCAAGACGATGCGCAGGTGATCGCCGTGCTTGTTCGAGGCAGCCACAAAGAAGGCCCGTTTGGCGCGTTTTGTGCCGGCGGTGACATTCGCTACTTCCACCAAGCGGCGCTGAGTGGCGATGTGACGCTGGAAGACTTCTTCACGGAGGAATACAGCCTCAACCATTTGATTCAAAACTACACCAAGCCCTACATCGCGTTGATGGATGGCATCGTCATGGGCGGCGGCATGGGCATCAGCCAAGGCGCTGCATTGCGGGTGGTCACCGAGCGCACCAAGATGGCCATGCCTGAGACGCACATTGGTCTGTTCCCCGATGTGGGCGGTGGTTTTTTCTTAAGCCGCTGCCATGGACCCACGTGTCCAGACCACATGGGCGAGTATTTGGCGCTGACAGGCTATGTGTTGCGCGGCGGCGAATCGCTGCATGTGGGCTTGGCGGATGTGTGTGTGGACGCGACCGCATTGCCTGCGATGTGGGACGCGTTGTGTCGGCAAGATTGGGTGAGCGGTGAGGCTATGGTGGCTTGGTGGCGTCAACACAGCAAGGTGGCCACAGAGCACGCTTTGGCCGTCTCGCCCACATGGCAGAGCGCGCCCATCGACGCAGTGTTTGGCTTACCCTCGGTGGCTGCGATAGAGCAAGCGTTGCAGGGCGCAGATGAGTGGTCGCTGCACACCTTGAAGGCTTTGCAGCATCAGTCACCCTTGATGTTGTGCGTCACGCTAGAGCAGATTCGCCGTGGCCGCCGCATGACACTGGCTGACGATTTGCGCATGGAGCGTGATTTGGTGCGTCATTGTTTTCAAACCGATCATCTGTCGCGTCGTGGCGTGCGCAGCGAGACGGTCGAGGGTATTCGCGCTTTGGCTGTGGACAAAGACCATGCACCCAAATGGCAGCCCGCATGCATTTCCGATGTCACGTCTGAGATGGTGCTGCCTTTTTTTGAAAGCCCTTGGCCTGCAGCGGCGCACCCTTTGCGCCATTTGAGCTGAGCGCGCTTAACGTGGCAGCGTGAGCAGCGGAATGTCTTTGCGGCTGGCCAGTGTGTCTAGCTGTGCGCGGGTTTGTGTGGCTAAAAACTGAGCTATGCCCTCGTGGGTGCTGCGTTTTTGCATTTGCTTGGCGGCTTGAGTCGGCAAACCTGCCGCTTCACACAAACGCACAGCAAAGTGCGGCTCTAGAGCGGCCAAGGCCACGCGCCCGTTTTTGCAGGGGTAGACCTTGTAGCCAGCGTGCGCGCCGCCCACATCGCCAGTCGGCGTTGTGAGGCCCCATCTTCGGGGCAGGGCGAGAAAGGCTGAGGCTTGGCTCAAAGCCACTTCATGAAACACACCTTTGCCTTGTGATCGGCCAGGGCGTTGGCGCAACATCAACGCTTGCAAGACCGCCTCCGTGGTGAACAGCGCGCCACCCATGTCGGCATACAGGCTTGCAGGCATGTCCAGGCCATTCACCAAACCACTCTCGGCTTGGTACGTCAGGTCGTGCCCAGCTTCTTCCGCGCGTTCTCTCGGCGCGCCCACGATGCTCACCATGCACATGGCAGGGTAGCGCTGATGTAGATCTCTCCAAGCCAAACCCAACTTGACCAAAGCCAAAGGACGGAAGGATGTGATGAGCACATCGGTTTGCGCGAGTTGCTTGTGCAGTGCCGCTTGGCCGCGTTCTGATTTCAAGTCCGCCTGCAACACCTTTAAGCCCTTGTGCATTTCTTCATAAGCCGAGGGCTTGTAGATCCCCATGGGATCTGCGGTGCGTTTGCCATCAGGCGCAAGTGGTTCTAGCTTGGTGCACTGAGCTCCCATGGTCTGTAGCCGCATGGCAGCGGCTGGGCCTGGCAGGTTCAAGGCCAAAGTGAGAACGCGCACCCCTTTCAGGGGACGCATTGATGTGACTTTAGAGGAAGGCATCGAACCATTATGAGTTAGAATATTTGAATCGGGGCGTAGCGCAGCCTGGTAGCGCATCTGGTTTGGGACCAGAGGGTCGTAGGTTCGAATCCTATCGCCCCGACCAAAAAAGCAAAAAAGGCCTCGAATTTCGAGGCCTTTTTTCATTTCTGTCCGTAGCTCAGTTGGATAGAGCAACAACCTTCTAAGTTGTGGGTCACAGGTTCGATTCCTGTCGGACAGGCCAATTTTCAAAGCAAGTGCTTAGTTGAACAGCCAATCTGGGTTCAACACCACGTAGCAGTGCTTTTCCCCCAGCAGTTGGCCTTCAGGGCTCACACAGAAGTTGGCGCGGCGAAACTTCTTCTCATCCGTGAGTACGTAGGAGCGATACAACTCTTTGCTCTTTTTGCCAGTCTTGTCTTTGGGGTGCAGCATCATCAGGCGCGTGGAGCCGCATTCGCCTTTTTTGATACACGCCTTCTCAGCCTTGTCATCCACATAAAACTCAATGTAGATGGAGCCCGGAAATTTTGTATTGGCTTTGGCCACCTTGATCATGCAAGGCATGTCTTGGGCGCGAGGAAGGCCCATGCGGTCAGCAAACGTGTTCATTTCGGCCAGCACGGTGTCGCGGTACTTGGCTTTGATGGTCTTGTGACACACAAAATAATCGGCGTAGGTGTTGGTAAACGCCACCGGCGTGAACGGGCGGTTGTTGACATCGAGTTTGATCACCGCCGCGTCATAGACGGCGCTGTAAGCAGGGGCTTCTGACTTTTTTGCATCTTTTTTAGGGCTACCGCTGTGGCCATCGTCTTTTTTCTTTTCGTCTTTCTTTGGCTCGGCGCTATGACCGTCGTCCTTCTTCTCTTCCTTTTTAGCATCGTCTTTTTTTCCAGAGTCTTCCTTCTTGGGTTGCTCTGGCGGTGCAGGAAAAGGTGCTTTAGGAACAGGCTCGGGTTCCTCAAACTTAGGTTTGGCCACTCGCTTGTAAACGTTGCCGCGACGACCCAATTCGCCTGCTTCTTCCACGTAGATGATTTTGGGCTCTTCCTTCACTTCCGGCTTTTTGGGAGGATCGCTGGCCCACGCTGGCATGCCAATTAGGCTTGTCAGTCCAAGAGAGAAGGCAAGGATGGTGGAAGTAGAAAAACGCATATCCCTAGAAGATCGGCTTTTCAAGGTGGGGCTTTAGCACCGATGGCCAAAAAGGCTTTATTGAACGGTGTAACAGGTGGTGTCGGTGTGGAGCTTGCCTTTGTCGGTCACGCATTGCTGAGAAATCAGCTTTCGAGACATGTCAGACAAAAAGTAAGAGCGGTACAACACCGTGTCTTTCGGGATCAGGCTGATGCTGCGAAACACCGGGCATTGCTCATTGCGCACGCAGGCGTTCAGACGTTGTTCATTCACGTACAAATGGATATTGATGCGCCCAGGCGTTAGGCTTTTGTCCGTGCCAATGCTCACCACACAGGCATCGCCTTTGACGAACGGCAGATCGACCAATTCGGCAAAGTAGTTCATCTCAGCCACCAGCAGCTCACGAAACCAAGGTGCAACGATGCCTTTGCAATCGAAGTAGTCAAGCTTGGTGGTGTGTACCAAGATTTCAGAATAGGGACGATTTTTAGGTCCCAGAAGCAGCATGGGCTCAGCGCCAGATTGAGGTGGGCGAGCCAATAGGGCGCGTGATGCGGCGGGTTTGTCTTGCGCGAGCACGCCTGTCCACACAGTCAGGAGCAGGCAGGTCAACAGGAAAAACTTTTTAAACATGACGGAACTATCAATCGGTTACAACGGTGTCAACTTTATCAGTTTGTGGTTTGAAATTCTCATGAGATCAAGTAAAGTGAAGTTGCACCGATTAAACAAAATACATGAAGAACAAACTAACGCAATTGATGTTTTTGTTGCTGCTCGCCTTGTCAGGTTGCGGCGGCGGAAGTGGGTCCAACACTTCAAATGGGGCATCTTCAACCATTGCAGCGAAAACCATCACACTTTTTGACACAGGGGCTGTGACCATGAGCCTGCCTAAGTTGATGGCTTTCTCAGGCAATGGTTTGTTAACCGTGGCGATTCAGGATTCTGGTCGCGTGGACACTTTTGATGTCAACACAGGGGGCAGGGTCAGTTCTTTTGCCGTGAAGGACCCCATTGGTGTCTCTGTCAAAACAGACCCACTCACCGGTGCTGCTTCGGTTTATTACTCAGCAGGTTCTGGTATTTACACGGGTGGTGATGGTTCAAGTGTTGTTTCCAATGTAGGCGGCAATTACTACGGGCTTGCCTTTTTGTCGTCGACTGAGTTTTATGTTGGAAACATTTCTGGCAGTGGGGCCGTGGTGAAGTACACCTCGGCTTCTATCAATCCGCAAGCCACGATCACGGGTTTTTCAGGCTTTCCTTCCGCATTGATTGCGCACAATGGCTTTATTTATGCAACATTGACCGATGGAAAAATTGCAAAAATCAATCCCGCTAACGCTTCGTACACCTATGTCGCATGGGGCGCATTTGAGAACCCCAATGGGATTGCGATCGATGGGGATTACGCATATGTTGCGAACAACGGCCCAAACAACAATGGTGTGGGTGGCTACATCACCAGAACCAAAATGAGTGATGGAACTTCTGAGCGCTTTGTCAGTGACTCGACAGGCATTTGGCAAACAGCGTCACAAGGATTTTGCAGCCCCACAGGGCTTGCTGTTTATGGCGGTTATCTTTATGTCAGCAACGGAACGTGTCCTTCCAATGACGGCAATAAAAATAAAATTTTAAAAGTGAAATTGCCCTAGGTGGCCTTCAGCGCTTAGCAAACTGCGTCGCCCCAAACAACACCTCTTTCGCCTTGTCGTCGTACAAAGGCTTGCGCAAATCAGCCAACACCTCCACACCTCGCTGCACCGCGGGGCGAGCGGCAATCAAATCAAACCACGCTTTGAGGTGAGGGTAGTCCGCCCAATCAATGCCTTGGTTTTGCCAGCTGCGTAACCACGGGAAGATGGCGATATCGGCAATGCTGTAGGTGCTGCCTGCGATGAACTTGGTTTTTTGCAGTTGCTTGTCCATCACGCCGTACAAGCGCTTGGCTTCGTTGGTGTAGCGGTTGTAAGCGTATTCCACCCGCTCTGGCGCGTAAATGCGAAAGTGGTGCGCTTGGCCCAACATGGGGCCAACGCCGCCCATTTGAAACATCAACCATTGCAGCACTTCAAACTTGGCGCGGTCGCTCTTGGGTAAGAACTTGCCCGTCTTAGAGGCGAGGTACAACAAAATGGCGCCCGACTCAAACACGTGCATGGGTTTGCCATCCGGCCCGTGCGGATCGACGAGGGCCGGGATTTTGTTGTTGGGGCTGATCTTTAAAAACTCGGGTGTGAACTGGTCACCCTTGCCAATGTTGATGGGGTGTGCCAGCCAGTCGCGGCCTAGGCGCAAACCACACTCCTCCAACATGATGTGCACTTTGTGGCCATTGGGCGTTGCCCATGAGTAAACGTCAATCATTGGTGTTCCTTTTCTGCCTCGACGATGTGTCTGGCAAGCTCGAGTTTAGCGATGGATTGACGGTGCACCTCATCTGGGCCATCGGCCAAGCGCAACCAGCGTTGCGTGGAGTAAGCATAGGCCAGTGGAAAATCGTCCGAAACACCAGCTGCACCGTGCGCTTGTATAGCCCAGTCGATCACTTGGCTGGCCATGTTGGGTGCAATCACCTTGATCATGGCAATCTCAGCACGTGCGTCCTTGTTGCCCACGGTGTCCATCTTGTAGGCGGCTTTGAGGGTCAGCAAACGGGCTTGTTCAATCATGATGCGTGCGTTGGCAATGCGCTCATGCCACACGCCTTGGGCGGACAAGGGTTTCCCAAAAGCCACGCGGCTGTTCAGGCGCTGGCACATCAGCTCGAGCGCGCGTTCAGCCGCACCAATCGAGCGCATGCAGTGGTGAATGCGGCCAGGTCCTAAGCGGCCTTGGGCAATCTCAAAGCCTCGGCCTTCGCCCAGCAGCAGGTTTTCAGCGGGGACACGCACATTGGTGAGGGAGACTTCCATGTGGCCATGGGGCGCGTCGTCGTAGCCAAACACGCTCAGGGGGCGAACCACTTTCACTCCGGGGGTGTGGGTGGGAACAACCACCATGCTTTGCTGGGCATGCTTGGGCGCGCTGGGGTCGGTTTTGCCCATCACGATGTACACCGCGCAGCGGGGGTCGCCCGCACCCGAGCTCCACCACTTGGTGCCATTGATCACGTATTCGTTGCCCTCGCGGACGATGCTGCATTGAATGTTGGTGGCATCTGACGAAGCCACAGCAGGCTCAGTCATCAAAAACGCAGAGCGAATGTCGCCGCGCAACAAAGGCTCCAGCCACTGAATTTTCAGGGCTTCGCTGGCGTAGCGCTCAAAGGTTTCCATGTTGCCGGTGTCGGGGGCTGAGGAGTTAAACACCTCGGCAGCAAACGACACGCGGCCCATGATTTCGCATAAAGGTGCGTATTCCAAATTGCTCAGGCCATTGGGTACACGCGGGCTGTGAGGGATGAACAAATTCCATAAACCGGCGGCACGGGCCTTGGGCTTGAGTTCTTCCACAAGCGCTGTGGGCACCCAAGCATTGCCCTTGGCGCGGTTGGCTGCAATCTCTTCAAAGAAGCGTTGTTCATTGGGGTAAATGTGCGCGTCCATGAAGGCAAGCAGGCGAGCCTGAAGGTCTTTGACTTTGTCGCTGTAATCAAAATTCATGTGGTGGTTTCCTTGTTGATTTTTTCAGGCTTGCTGTGCAAATTGCCAGGCCAGCTTTGCCATGGGACGGGCCCCCGCGGCGTTGGCTTTGGCCTCTTCGCTGGATGCTGTACCGGCTTCCACGCGTTTGGCAATGCCTTGCAAAATGGCTGCGATGCGGAACATGTTGTAGGCCAAGTAAAAGTTCCAGTCGGTTTTCAAGTCTGCCGGGGTGGCTAAGCCTGTGCGGTCGCAATAGCGGTGGATGTTTTCGCTCTCGCTGGGTATGCCCAGCGCCGCAATGTCCACACCGCCAATGCCCCTGAAGGTGCCTGGCGGGATGTGCCAGCCCATGCAGAGGTAGCTGAAGTCAGCCAGCGGATGTCCGAGGGTGGAGAGTTCCCAATCGAGCACGGCCAACACGCGTGGCTCGGTGGGGTGAAACATGAGATTGTCCAGTCGGTAGTCACCGTGCACGATGCTCACCTTGCTGGCGTCCAGAGCACCAGCAGGCATGTTGGCGGGCAGCCAGTCCATGAGCTGGTCCATCTCAGGAATGGGCTGGGTGGCAGAGGCCACATATTGCTTGCTCCAGCGAGCTATTTGGCGCTCAAAGTAATTGCCAGGTCGGCCGTAGCCCTCTAGTCCACATTCAGCAAACTTCACCGTGTGCAGCGCCGCCATGACGCGGTTCATTTCGTCGTAAATGGCCCCGCGCTCAGTGCGATTCATACCGGGCAGCGTTTGGTCCCACAGCACACGGCCTTGCACAAACGCCATCACATAAAAAGCGCGACCGATGATGGACTCGTCTTCGCACAGCACATGCATGTCGGGTACGGGCACATCAGTGCCTTGCAAGCCTTGCATGACTTTGAATTCACGTTCAATCGCATGGGCCGACGGCAGCAGCTTCGCCACAGGGCCGGGCTTGGTGCGCAGCACGTAGCTGCGTTTGGGCGTGATGAGTTGGTAGGTGGGGTTGGATTGCCCGCCTTTGAAGGTCTTTAGTGAGAGTGGGCCCTCAAACCCAGGCAGGTGGGCGATGAGCCATGTGGTCAACGCTGCCGTGTCTAGGCTGTGCGCCGTGTGCATGGGCTGGGATGTTGCTGTGTCGTCCCGGCTCATGCGTGGGCTCCTGTCAGTGGTCGGCTTCGGTGATGAGCATCAAAGCGTTGCGATTGCGAATCACTAGACCGCCTTGTTCGATGCGGATGGCTTGCTCGCGCTCCATGGCTTTGAGTTCTTGGTTCACCCGTTGGCGCGAAGCGCCCAAGAGTTGGGCCAATTCTTCTTGTGCCAAATGCAAACCAATGCGGACTTCTTGACCATTGTTCAAGCAAGGAACGCCATAACTGCGTGCCAAGTGCAGCAGCTGCTTGGCCAAGCGCGAACGCAAGGGCAGGGTGTTGAGGTCTTCCACCAAACCAAACAGCTGGCGAATGCGACGGGCCTGCAAGCGCAACATGGCTTCGTAAAACTCCACATGTTGGCTCAGAATTTTTTGAAAGTCCGCTTTGGCCACGCACAAAATTGTGGTCTCGCCATGTGCGTACACATCGTGTGTGCGACGGTCCCCGTCCAGAATCGCCACGTCGCCAAACCAAATGCCCGGCTCCACATAGGTGAAGGTGATTTGCTTGCCCGACAGCGAGGTGGAGCTCACACGCACTGCGCCACGCGCACACGCCATCCACTCTTCGGCTGGGTCGCCGCGAGCGGCGATCAAGTCGCTGTCTTTGCATCTTTTGACATAAGCGCATCGAAGAATGTCGTGTCGTAAGGAAGGTGAGAGGGAAGAGAACCAACGTCCAGCGTTGATGGCCTCGCGTTCTTCGATGTTAAGAATTGGATCGTCCATAGCCTGTCTTTTGTGTGACCTGAAATTGAAAGTTTGTCACACGCGAGACCTACCGACATGGGGTCTCGCGCGTAAAGAAATCTTGGTGGGTGTGAAATTAAATTTCAGCGGCGCACTTGCAGCGCGCCAGGGTTCACGATGTTCGTGGGCGTGCCCTTGATGAAGTTCACCACGTTGTCAAAGGCGGTGCCGAAATACAGCTCGTAGTTGTCTTGCTCCACATAGCCAATGTGGGGTGTGCAAATGCAGTTTTCTAAACGCAGCAGCGCGTGGCCTTGCATGATGGGCTCGCTTTCAAACACATCGATTGCCGCCATGCCTGGACGGCCACGGTTGAGGCCTGTGATCAATGCATCTGGCTCAATCAGTTCTGCGCGAGAGGTGTTCACCAACAAGGCTGTTGGCTTCATGCGGGCCAAGTCAGCTTGTTTGACGATGCCGCGCGTTGCATCCACCAGGCGCAGGTGCAAAGTGAGCACGTCAGATTCTTCAAAGAATGCGTCGCGAGAGATTGCCACATCCAAACTGTCTTTGGCGGCGCGTTCACGTGAGGCGTCGCTGCCCCATATCAGCACGCGCATGCCAAACGCTTTGCCGTAACCCGCCAACAACTCGCCCGTCTTGCCGTAACCCCAAATGCCCAAAGTCTTGCCGCGCAAGACTTGTCCTAAACCGAAGTTGGTGGGCATCGAGCCAGCTTTGAGGCCCGACTGTTGCCAAGCACCGTGCTTCAGGTTGCTGATGTATTGGGGCAGGCGGCGCATGGCAGCCATGATCAAGGCCCATGTCAACTCGGCAGGTGCCACAGGTGAACCAAATCCTTCGGCGACTGCAATGCCGCGTTCGGTGCAGGCCGCCACATCAATGTGGCTGCCCACTTTGCCGGTTTGTGAAATGAGCTTGAGTTTGGGCAGCTTTTCTAACAATTGCTTAGAGAGTTGCGTGCGCTCGCGAATGAGAACCAGCACTTCAGCATCTTTGAGCCTGACAGACAACTGGCCAACACCTTTGATGGTGTTGGTGTAAACCTTGGCGGGAAAAGCTTCTAATTTGGAGGCGCAATTGAGTTTGCGCACGACATCTTGGTAGTCGTCGAGGATGACAATATTCATCCCCCAATTGTGCCTTGGGAAACGACGCTCAGTGACGGTTTTCAAGCTCGGCCAGACGGTCGAGTTCAGCGCACACATCAGCCATGCGGCCTGAGATGACCATGCGGCCCGCTTGGCTACGGTGGTGTTGGGCTTCCATCACGCGGGCAACGCGCAAGGGCAAGGGGCGAGGTGTGCTTTGCAAGGCCTGGGCGGGCATGAAGCTGCGGGCCACGTTTTGCAGAGGGTTTAAGAGGCGGTAAGCGCCAAAAAGTGCGAGGCTCATGGTCGTTGCTTTCTTTACATCATCATGGTGTTACGGATCAGGCCGACGGCCAAACCCTCAATTTCAAAGGGCTCACCAGGCTCGACCACAATGGTTTTGAAGTCGGGGTTTTCAGCGAGCAGCTCGATGTGGCTGGCGGTTTTGCGAAAGCGCTTGACGGTCACGTCTTCGCCTAAGCGGGCCACCACGATTTGGCCGTTTTTGGCGTCGCGGGTGGATTGCACGGCCAGCAAGTCGCCGTCCATGATGCCGGCATCGCGCATGGACATGCCACGCACACGCAGCAGGTAGTCGGGTTTGCGTTGAAACAAGCTGCTCTCTACAAAATAGGTTTGGTCCACATGCTCTTGCGCCAAGATGGGCGAGCCCGCAGCCACACGACCCACCAAAGGCAAAGAAAAGCCTGAGAGCGAGGCGCTGAATATGCCTTCTTGTGCGGTACGTGGGTTGCCGCCTTTGAGACGAATCCCACGGGATGTGCCGCTGACCAACTCGATCGCACCTTTGCGTGCCAAGGCTTGCAGGTG
Organism: Comamonadaceae bacterium; assembly: GCA_027485285.1. Lineage (GTDB taxonomy): Bacteria > Pseudomonadota > Gammaproteobacteria > Burkholderiales > Burkholderiaceae_C > Limnohabitans. Next base: position 39,167 of record JAIXRH010000090.1, read on the forward strand.
TTCCTCGGCGGCGTTGGCCGACTTGAAACCAAGCTCGGCGGCAATTTCTGCGCGGGTAGGCGGTGAACCGGTGTTGGCAATGGCAGACTGGATGAGTTCCAGAATCTGTTGCTGACGGGCGGTGAGTTTTGGCATTTCAATCATCAGTCTGGCTCCTGCACAATGTGGGTGTTGGGATTGCAACTGTTTACATATCCAGTAACTGTATTTTTAACCAGCTTTTTAAGTTTGGCAAGCCATGAATGCAAAAAAAATTAAAAAAATCGTTGTTTTAGCCACAGGCGGCACGATTGCGGGGCAGGCCAGCGACCCTGCCAAGTCCGAAAACTACACCGCTGGCCAATTGGGGGTGGGTGAGTTGCTGCAAGGCATGGCTGTTGATGGCTTAGAACTGGTGACGGAGCAAGTGGCTCAAATCGACAGCAAAGACATGTCGTTTGCCATCTGGCAAAACCTGTTGGGAAGGGTGGCGCATTGGGTGGTGCAAGAGCATGTGCAAGGTGTGGTCATCACCCACGGCACGGACACGCTCGAAGAAACCGCTTATTTTTTGCAAACGGTGTTACAGCCCGCCAAGCCAGTTGCCCTGACTTGCGCCATGCTGCCTGCCAATGCGCCAGACAGCGATGGGCCCGGCAATCTCAAAGACGCTTTGGCTTGGGTGCAACGGGCAGACGCGAAAGGCGTGGTGGTTGTGTGTGCAAGCCAAGTGCATGCGGGCCATGCCGTGCAAAAAAGCCACAGCCATCAACGCAATCCGTTCACTTCGCAAGACAAGGTCATGCATCCCGAGCATCTGCATGTGCCCAGTGTGGCCAAGGTGTTGGCCTGTCAGCAATGGCCGCGTGTTGAGCTGTTGTTGAACCACGCAGGCGCTGATGGCCGCCATGTGCGCACCCTGATGGCGCACGACGCCCCACAGGGCTGGGTGGCGGCAGGTACAGGCAACGGCACTTTGCATCACGCGCTAGAGGCTGCGTTGCTGGACGCGCAAAAGCAGGGGGCCTATGTGCTGCGTGCATCGCGCTGTGCACAAGGTGGTGTGCAATCGCGCGAGGCCGATGTGTTGCCGCATGCGGGCGCATTGACGGCGGTGCAAGCTCGGGTGGCTTTGCTGTTGCATTTGATCGCGCAGCCGTCGCCACAAATACAAAGCTAACAAATGCAAGGTCAACAGCAAGGTCAACAAAAAAGCCGCTCTACAGAGCGGCTTTTTTAGGATGCGCATCACGCGCGAAGCGGTTTAAGCCGAGAGGGCTTGGAACGCACGTTCTTTGATTTCTTCTACAGAGCCCGTGCCACTGATGGCGCGGTACTTGGGGGCTGTGGTGGCGTCGGCCTTGGCCCAGCCAGAGTAGTAGTCCACCAGTGGGCGGGTTTGGGCGCTGTACACGTCCAAACGTTTCTTGACGGTCTCTTCTTGGTCGTCGGCACGTTGTACCAAGGGCTCGCCTGTTTCGTCGTCTTTGCCTTCCACCTTGGGTGGGTTGAATTTGACGTGATACGTACGGCCAGAAGCGGGGTGTGAACGGCGACCGCTCATGCGCTCGATGATGGCGTCAAACGGCACGTCGATTTCCAACACGAAGTCCAGCTTCACGCCGGCGGCCTTCATGGCGTCGGCTTGAGGAATGGTGCGTGGGAAACCGTCAAATAAGAACCCATTGGCGCAATCGGACTCTGTGATGCGCTCTTTGACCAAGTTGATGATGAGGTCGTCGCTGACCAAGCCGCCAGCGTCCATCACTTTTTTGGCTTCGATGCCCAGTGCGGTGCCTGCTTTCACAGCGGCACGCAACATGTCACCTGTGGAGATTTGGGGAATGCCGTACTTTTGGCAAATGAAGGTGGCTTGTGTGCCTTTACCGGCACCGGGGGCGCCTAACAAAATCAGTCTCATTCTTGTTCCTACTTAAGTTTGTACGTTTTATTACTTACGTGAGGATATCACGCGATTGCCTTCAAAAGCCTGACGCGGTCTAGCGCAACAGCGCTCTGACCCTGGCCAAATCTTCGGGCGTGTCCACACCTGGGCCAGGTGAATGGTCGGTGACATGCACGGCAATGCGGTGGCCATGCCACAAGGCGCGGAGTTGTTCGAGGGACTCTGTCAACTCTATCGGCGCTTGCGCCAACTTTGGGAACTCGCGCAAAAAGCCCACGCGGTAGCCATACAAGCCCACATGGCGCAGGGGTGCAGGGCTGGGCAGCGTCGTGATGCCGCCGTCACGCCACCAAGCAATCGGTGCACGGCTGAAATACAGCGCGGTGTTGCGCGCATCCAGCACCACTTTCACCACATTGGGGTTGGCAAAGTCTTCCACGCTGCCAATGGCGTGGGCGAGGGTGCTCATGCTGCAGTCGCTGCGTGTTTGCAGCAGCAGGGCTGCAGCGTCGATGGATGCTGGGTCAATCAGGGGCTCGTCGCCTTGCACGTTCACCACCACATCGGTGTCTTTCAAGCCCAGCAAGTCGCAGGCCTCGGCCAAGCGGTCGCTGCCAGAGGGGTGGTCGGTGCGGGTCAGCACAGCATCTACGCCGTGGGCTTGGCAGGCCGCGACGATGCGCGCGTCGTCAGCGGCCACCACCACACGCGTGGCTGCCGACAGCTTGGCGCGCTGCGCCACGCGCACCACCATGGGCAAGCCTGCAATGTCGGCCAAGGGTTTGTCAGGCAGGCGAGACGAGGCCATCCGAGCCGGGATGAGAACGCAAAACGCCATTCACGCTTCCAGTTCGGCGTCGGTCAGGGGGCGGGCTTCGTTTTCTAGCAACACAGGAATGCCGTCGCGAATGGGGTAAGCCAAGCGCGCGCTGCGCGAGACCAGCTCTTGGGTGTCGCGTTTCAATTCCAGTGGGCCTTTGGTCACGGGGCAGACCAAGAGTTCAAGCAGTTTGGTGTCCATGGGGTGATGATAACTTTGCGTGTTGTGCGGCTGCGAGATGCCAGTCAATCGCGGCCAGCAGTTCGGTGGGTAAGGTGGTTTGCAGAGGCACGGCCCAAGCGTTTATGTGATGTGTCCAGAGCTTGACCGCGTCTTTTTCAGTGCACAGCACATCGCCATGTGCAGCATCGATGGTCAGTTGCGCCAAATCCGCGTGGTCAGCCAGTGCCTGGGTGTGGCACACGTTCAAACCTTGTTCGCACAGCATGGCAAAAAACTGTTCGGGTTTGGCAATGCCAGCCAAGGCTTGTACGGGTGTTTGGCCAAAACTGCTGAGCGCGCGTGGCGTGCCATCGGCTTGCACGGCAAAGTCCGCCAAGCGGCGTTGCACAGCAAACTCATGCGGGCCTGCCACACCTGCCGTCTTCAGCACCAAACAAGGGACCTCGTTGCCCGAGGTGGCGTGCGTCCAAGGCTTGCGCGGCCAAGGCTCGCGCAATGGGCCAGCGGGCAACATGAGGCCGTTGCCCACGCCGCGTTCGTCAAACACGCACAGTTCAAGGTCGCGGGCCAGTGGCCAGTGCTGCAGTCCATCGTCACACACCAGCACTTGCACATCTGGGTGCAGGGCAAGCAGCGCACGGCCTGCATCCACTCGGCTGTTGCCCACAAACACTGGCACTTGGCAACTGCGGGCAATGAGCAAAGGCTCATCACCCACTTTCTGAGATTGGCTTTTGGGCGATACCGCCAAAGTGCTGCTTGTTTTGCGGCCATAGCCACGCGACAGCACGCCTACGCGAAGGCCTTTTGCTTTGAAGTGGTTCACCAAGGCCATGGTGACAGGTGTTTTGCCCACACCACCCACCATCACATTGCCCACCACGATCACTGGGACGGACAGTGTTTCTTGTTTGAAAACACCGTGTTGGTACAGAGCGCGGCGTATCGCTACCAGGCCGGTAAACAGACAGCTCACGGGCAACAACACAAAGGCCAATGCTTGGCCCCAGCCGCCTTGACCATTCCACGCTTGGGTGAGAGCCTGGGTCAACGTTTGGCGCATGCCGCTCATGTGGCTCAGTCGGCTTTGCCGTTGGGCGACTGGGCTGCGAAGGTCAGCTGGTTCAAGCCATTGCGGCGGGCGGCTTCCATCACCATCATCACCGATTGATGGCTGGCTTGCGCGTCTGCGCTGATGATGATCATGGGCCCGTCAATACTTTGCGTAGCTTGCGCCAATGCTTGGCTCAGGCCTTGCACATCACGCGTGCTCACCAAATGACGGTTCACGCTGAATTGGCCTTCGCTGCTGATGGACACAATCACTTCACGTGGGTGTTCTTTGGGTGCTGGGGCATCGGCCACAGGCAAGTTGAGTTGTAGCTCTGTGAACTTGCTGTAGGTGGTTGAAAGCATCAAAAAGATCACCACCACCAACAAAATGTCGATGAAGGGTATCAGGTTGATCTCGGGCTCAGGGCTCTTTTCGCGTTGAAATTTCATGGCCATGGTGCGGCGCCTGTTATTTCAAACGGGCACGCATGGCCAGCAAGTGACGCACGAAGCGCTCGGCATCCAGCTCGAAACCCAGCACATACGCATCCACGCGGCCGCGCAGGTAGCGCCAAAACATCAGGGCGGGGATGGCAATGATCAAACCAAAGGCGGTGTTGTACAGCGCAATCGAAATGCCTTGTGCCAGCTGCACGGGGTTGTTGGTGCCTGGGGCTTGCGAGCCAAAAATCTCAATCATGCCGATGACAGTGCCCAACAAGCCCAACAATGGCGCAGCCGAGGCGATGGTGGCCAAGGCAACCAAATACTTTTCTAATTCATGGGCGGCCTTGCGGCCAGCGGACGCCATGCTGGAGCGCAAGTCTTCTGCGCTGATGAGCGGCTCGGTGTTCATGGCGTGCAAGCCGGAGGCCAAGATGCGCCCCAAGACGGAGTGGTCGTGCAGCTGGTGCATGGCATCTTCAGAAGGCAAATTGTCACGCGAGGCTTGGATCGCTTGTTCCAGCAAACCCTCGGGTGCCACCAAATGGCTGCGCAGGCTCATCATGCGTTCGATGACCAAGGCCAAGGCCACGACAGAGCAGATCAAAAGGGGCCAAATCGGCCAACCAGCCGCTTGTATGATGGTGAACAAAGCCAACACTCCAGAGAATTTTGTGTGTGGCAATTATGGCCCAGCCTTCCATCCACATGATCTGTGGATAACTTTGGGGATAAGCTTCGGTGCGACCCCTCTGAAGCCGCATGAATGGGCAGATTCATCACGTTGACTCAAAAATGGGCGCTTTAAATCCTTTTAAAATCAATGACTTGCTACGCCAGTTGGTGATTTTGTTGGTTTTCAAATTAAAAAGAGAGACAAATATTTTTTGTGGATGAGTCTTTCATGCCGACCCAAGAATCGCTAGGTTTGACGCCCCGTATATGGGCAGTTGGTGCCCTGTGCCGCGCCGTTGCTGAGGTCTTAGACAGCCGCTTTAACCCCGTGGCCGTGCGTGGCGAGATTTCGGGCTTCACGCGAGCGGCCAGCGGTCATTGCTACTTCACCCTCAAGGACGAAAGCGGGCAGCTGCGCTGCGCCATGTTCAAGCGAGCTGCCCAAATGCTCGACTTTCGCCCTGTGGATGGCGAACTGGTCGAAATTCGTGGTCGTTTGGGTGTATACGAGCCGCGGGGCGAGCTGCAATTGGTTGTGGAAAACATGCGTCGAGCCGGACAAGGTGCTTGGTTTGAACAGTTTTTGAAACTCAAAGCCAAGCTCGAAGCCGAGGGTCTGTTTGACGCTGACCGCAAACGCCCCGTCAAAACCATGCCGCGTGGCATCGGCGTGGTCACCTCGCTGGGCGCTGCCGCCTTGCATGACGTGGCGACGGCTTTGCAGCGCCGCGTGCCGTACATTTCCGTGGTGCTGGCCCCGTCGCTGGTACAAGGCCCAGATGCACCCCTCAGTTTGGTGCAAGCCATTCAGCAACTCACCCAACAGCCCCATATCGATGTCATTTTGCTGGTGCGTGGCGGCGGCTCCATGGAGGATCTGTGGGCTTTCAATGACGAAAACTTGGCCCGTGCCATCGTCAACAGTCCCGTGCCGATCATCTGTGGCGTCGGCCACGAGACCGACTTCACCATTGCCGACTTTTGCGCCGACCTGCGTGCACCCACGCCCACCGCTGCCGCTGAAATGTGTGCCGTGCCGCTCGCAGAGCTGCTGTCTAACCTGCAGCTGTGGGGCAGCGCGATGCAAACCATCGCGCACCGCCAGCTCGACACCCAAGAACAACGCCTTGACCGTGTGCAAGCCCGCTTGGGTCGCCCGTCAGAAGGCCTGAGTACCGAAAAAATGCAGCTGTTGCGCTTGCAACAGCGCCTGGACCAAGCGCTGCAAACCCGCCACCAGCGCTGCCACAACGAGCTGGCCACCCTTGCCAGCGGCCTGGCCCGTGGCATGCAGCAAACCCCTGCCACGGCCCGAGAGCGACTGCACCGCGCCGCACTGCGCCTTGAGCTGCTCGATCCCAAACTCGTGTTGCAACGTGGTTTTGCTTGGCTCAGCGACGCCGATGGCCAAGCTGTCACATCTGTGGCGCACACTGCCCAAGGCCAAGCGCTGCAAGCAACCCTTGCCGATGGCGTGGTTGATTTGACCGTCGCGGCCAATCGACACATTTAGTTTTTACAATCGCATTTTTTACACAAGAGGACTTCATGGAACACACGCTCCCCGCACTGCCTTACGCCATTGACGCATTGGCCCCTCACTACAGCCAAGAAACTTTGGAGTTTCACCACGGCAAGCACCACAACGCTTACGTCGTGAACTTGAACAACCTGCAAAAAGGTACCGAGTTTGAAGGCATGGCCTTGGAAGACATCATCAAAAAGTCCAGCGGTGGCATCTACAACAACTCTGCCCAAATCTGGAACCACACTTTCTTCTGGAACTGCATGAAGCCCCAAGGCGGTGGTGAGCCCACAGGGGCATTGGCCGCAGCCATCAACGCCAAGTTCGGCAGCTACGCAGCTTTCAAAGAAGCCTTCGTCAAGAGCGCCGTGGGCAACTTCGGTTCAGGCTGGACATGGTTGGTCAAAAAGGCCGACGGTTCGGTGGACATCGTCAACATGGGCGCTGCTGGCACACCCTTGACCACAGGCGACACCGCTTTGTTGACCGTGGATGTGTGGGAACACGCTTACTACATCGACTACCGCAACATGCGTCCAAAGTTCGTCGAGACCTTCCTCGACCAACTGGTGAACTGGTCTTTTGCTGAAGCCAACTTCGCTTAATTCCGCCTGTTTTGGCGGGCTTGATGCTTGTTGAAACGTCAAAAAGCCGCCTTGTCAGGCGGCTTTTTTGTGGGTGAGCGTCTCGACGGCGGCTGCGGCTTGATTGGCTTGAGGCACGATGGTTTAAGGCTTGAACGCCACGCCACTCAAGCGACTGCCTGCTTTGAGCCCTTTTTTGGCAAACCAGCCTTGGTTCATTTCAAGCACAAAGCGCACCGGCTTTTCTGAGCAGTGCGAGTCGGTGGTTTGCGGCTTCATGTCCACCAGGTTGACGATGGTCCCATCGTCGGACACAAACGCAGCTGTCAGCGGCAGAAAGGTGTTTTTCATCCAAAAGCACTGCGTGGCAGGCTGTTCAAACACAAACAACATGCCTTCGTGCTGCGGCATCTCTTTGCGAAACATCAGGCCCATGCTGCGCTGGTCTGGTGTTTGCGCGACTTGGGTGTCAATTTGATGCATGCCTGCTTGCAGCTTGATGCGCGGCAAGTGGGTTTGAGGTGTGTCTTGAGCCAAGACTGACCAAGCCAAGCCAGACAGAATGAGGGTGAGCAAAGCGCGTTTCATGGGTAAGACTGTATCGCAAGGGCATGCTTCCATCGATTCAGTGCCCGATAGAATGACCAAAAAAAAAAAAAAAAACCTACCCCAAAAGTCCAACTGCCTGATCAAGATGACGGTGGATCGGTCGTTTTAGAGCGCGTGACGCAGCGCACCAAGCCGCCGCAGATGTTTCAGGTGCTGATGCTCAATGACGATTTCACGCCCATGGAGTTTGTGGTGATGGTGTTGCAAGAGTTTTTCAGCAAAGACCGCGAACAAGCCACGCAAATCATGTTGCAAATTCACCTGGACGGCAAAGGCGTGTGCGGCGTCTACAGCAAAGACGTGGCTGCTACCAAGGTGGACCAAGTGCTGGATGCGGCCCGCAAAGCCGGTCACCCCTTGCAGTGTGTGGCTGAGCCGATTGAATGAGCTGAGTGGGCCACACGCACCTATCGTTTTCACCAAACAAACATACCTATTGATTAAATGGCATTTGTTTCCATATACAGTTGAATCTCAGTTGCAAGCCAGAAGGAAAAATACATGATCGCCCAAGAACTTGAAGTCAGCTTGCACATGGCCTTTGTCGAGGCCCGTCAACAACGCCACGAATTCATCACCGTCGAGCACTTGCTGCTCGCCTTGCTAGACAACCCCAGCGCCGCCGAAGTGCTGCGCGCTTGTTCGGCCAACATTGACGACTTACGCAAGTCGCTCTCCAACTTCATCGCGGACAACACCCCTCAGGTGTCGGGCACCGAAGAGGTGGACACACAGCCCACGCTGGGTTTTCAGCGCGTCATTCAGCGCGCCATCATGCATGTGCAGTCCACGGGCAATGGCAAAAAAGAAGTGACCGGCGCAAATGTGCTGGTGGCCATCTTTGGTGAGAAAGACTCACACGCGGTGTACTACCTCCACCAACAAGGCGTGACACGCTTGGATGTGGTGAACTTCATTGCCCACGGCATCAAAAAGAGCGACCCACCTGAAGCTGCTAAAAGCGGTGAGTCAGCCCAAGCCGAGCAGGAAGAGGGCGGTGCATCGTCTGAAAAGAACGAGAAGGCGTCGCCACTCGAGCAGTTCACCCAAAACCTGAACCAAGCCGCCAAAGATGGCAAGATTGACCCGCTGATCGGGCGCGAATACGAGGTGGAGCGCACGATTCAAATCCTGTGCCGCCGCCGCAAGAACAACCCGCTGTTGGTGGGCGAGGCAGGCGTGGGTAAAACGGCGATTGCCGAGGGCTTGGCATGGCGCATCACCCAAGGCGCTGTGCCCGAAATCTTGTCTGAGGCCATCGTCTACTCGCTGGACATGGGCGCTTTGTTGGCCGGCACCAAATACCGTGGCGACTTTGAGCAACGCCTGAAGGGCGTCATCAAAAACTTGCAGAGCAAGCCCAATGCGATTTTGTTCATCGACGAAATCCACACGCTCATTGGCGCGGGTGCGGCTTCAGGTGGCACCTTGGATGCGTCTAACCTGCTCAAGCCTGCTTTGTCGAGCGGCCAGCTCAAGTGCATTGGCGCCACCACCTTCACCGAATACCGCGGCATTTTCGAGAAAGACGCAGCCCTCAGCCGCCGTTTCCAAAAGGTGGATGTGGTCGAGCCCACCGTGTCAGAAACTGTGGACATCCTCAAGGGTCTGAAGTCGCGCTTTGAAGAGCACCACAACGTCAAGTACGCCGTGGCTGCGCTGCAAGCCGCTGCCGAGCTGAGCGCCAAGTACATCAACGACCGCCAATTGCCAGACAAGGCGATTGATGTGATTGACGAAGCCGGTGCGGCTCAACGCATTTTGGTGGCGTCTAAGCGCAAGAAAACCATTGGCAAGGCCGAGATTGAAGACATCGTCGCCAAGATTGCGCGCATTCCGCCCGCCAATGTGTCTAACGACGACCGCAGCAAGTTGCAAACCATCGAACGCGATTTGAAGAGCGTGGTGTTCGGTCAAGACAAGGCGCTGGAGGTGTTGGCTTCATCGGTCAAGATGGCCCGCTCAGGCTTGGGCAAGTCCGACAAGCCAATTGGTGCGTTCTTGTTCAGCGGCCCCACGGGCGTGGGCAAGACCGAAGCAGCCAAGCAGTTGGCCTACATCATGGGCATTGACTTGGTGCGTTTTGACATGTCCGAGTACATGGAACGCCATGCTGTGAGCCGCCTGATTGGTGCGCCCCCAGGCTATGTGGGCTTTGACCAAGGCGGCTTGCTGACCGAAGCCGTGACCAAGAAGCCACATTGCGTGTTGTTGCTGGACGAGATCGAAAAAGCCCACCCCGACATCTTCAACGTGCTGTTGCAGGTGATGGACCATGGCACGCTGACCGACAACAACGGCCGCAAGGCAGACTTCCGCAACGTCATCCTCATCATGACGACCAACGCGGGTGCTGAGACCATGAACAAGGCCACCATTGGCTTTACCAACCCGCGCGCGGCGGGCGACGAGATGGGCGACATCAAGCGCTTGTTCACCCCAGAGTTCCGCAACCGTTTGGACGCCATCGTGGGCTTCAAGGCCTTGGACGAAAACGTCATCATGCGGGTGGTCGACAAGTTCTTGCTGCAACTTGAAGGCCAGTTGGCTGAGAAGAAGGTTGACGTGACCTTCAGCGACGCGCTGCGCAAGCACTTGGCCAAGAAGGGCTTCGATCCGCTCATGGGTGCACGTCCAATGCAACGCCTCATCCAAGACACAATTCGCAAGGCCTTGGCCGACGAGCTGCTGTTTGGTCGCCTGATTGACGGGGGCCGCTTGAGTGTGGACATCGACGACAAAGACGAAGTGCTGCTTGACATCACGCCTTTGCCCAAGAAGGACAAGAGCGCGAAGGGCGAGCACACGGCTTCTGAGGAGCCTGCGGCGAGCTAAGC
>JAIXRH010000087.1 GCA_027485285.1 Comamonadaceae bacterium
AGCGCAGGCTTGTCCATCCCCGACATCTTCTTGTGGACCGGCGTGGCCAACGTCGCTGTCACGCTGGCCATCTTCATGGCCGAGCCCAGTTATTTGCAACGATTTGCGGCTTGGGTGCGTGGGGGTTGACCCAGCGCATCCCCAGCAACAGCGATCAAGCTCAAGCGTACCGAGTGCGCGCCAACGCAGCGCCAGCCGCCAAGGCTTCCAACTTTTTCACCGCCACATCGCGGCTCATAGGGGCCAAGCCGCAGTTGGTGCAAGCAATCAAACGGTTTTTGGGCACGTACTTCAACGCCATGCCAATGGTGTCGGCAATTTGCTCTGGCGTTTCAATCACATCGCTGGCCACGTCAATCACGCCCACCATCACGTCTTTGCCTTCGAGCAACGCCATCATTTCGGGCGGCACATGTGAGTGGTAGCACTCGAGGCTCACCTGTTGGATGCTACTTTTGGCCAACGCAGGCAAGACTTTTTCGTATTGACGCCACTCGTCACCCAAGGTCTTCTTCCAGTTGTTGTTGGCTTCAATGCCGTAGCCATAGCAAATGTGAACCGCCGTGGTGCAGGTCAGGCCTTGTGCGGCACGCTCTAAGGCTTTCACGCCCCAGTCTGCGGCTTCCTCTAAGTAGACGTTGAACGCAGGCTCGTCAAACTGAATGATGTCCACGCCGTCAGCCTGCAAGGCCAAGGCTTCTTGGTTGAGCAATTCGGCAAAGGCAAACGCCATGTCGATGCGCCCTTGCACCGCGTCTTTGCCCTTGCCGTAAAAACGGTCGGCCACAGTGTCGACGATGGTCATGGGGCCGGGCAAAGTGAACTTGAGTTTCTTGTTGGTGTGGGCGCGGGCCAGCTGCGCTTCAAACGCATGGACGCGGCCTTTCAACTTCAAAGGCGCAATGACTTGTGGCACTTGCGCGTCGTAGCGGTTGTTGCGAATGCCCATCGTCACTTTGTTTTCAAAGTCAATGCCTTCCACCTGCTCTAAAAAACCGTGCACAAAGTGTTGGCGCGATTGCTCGCCGTCGCCAATCACATCGAGGCCCGCGTCCTCTTGGGCTTTGATCCACAAGAGTGTGGCATCCGCTTTGGCTTGCAACAGCGCATCGCCTTCAGCCTGCCACTTGGGCCAGAGTTTGTTGGTCTCGGCCAACCATTCGGGTTTGGGCAAGCTGCCTGCAATTGCGGTTGAAAACATCGTGGGGTCTCCGGTGGTGATGTGAAAAATGAAAAAGGTATGAAACGGTGCTGGCTAGGATCAATGTTTAAGCCAGCGCAAACTCTTGGGCCAACAACTCATAAGAGCGGGCCTGCGCCGCTGCATCATGCGCCCACGTGATGATGACCACCTCGTCCAGCTGCAATCGCTCGGCCAGCTTGCGCAATTTGTCGGCCACTTGGGGGGCACTGCCCACCAAAGCGCCAGCACGCAACTGGGCCAAGGCCATTTGCTCTGACGGGTTGTAATCGCGCACGGCTTGGTCGGGTGGCAACAAGGCACCGATGCGCCCCGTGTTGCGGTCCATCTTCCAGCGGGCGCGGCTTTGAAACAAACGCCAAGCCTCGTCTTCGGTGTCAGCCGCCAGGGCCCACACGCACACGGTGGCCAGTGGCTTGGGGTTGCGTGCGTTGGGGCGATAGTTGGCGCGGTAAAGGTTGAAGGCGTTGTCCACGCCTTGCCCTTCGGTGATGAAGTAGGCAAACGCATATGGCAAGCCCAAATGCGCGGCAAGCTGTGCGCCGTAGTCTGAGCTGCCCAACATCCACACCTCGGGGAATGTGGGGCCGCTGGGGTACGCATAAACACCGTGGCCAGGGTGACCAGCGGGGATGGGCTCGCCAGTGACCCAAGCCCGCAACGCCATCACTTGCTGTGGAAAGTTGTCAGAGGCATGCCGGTCGGGGTTGAGCAGCTGGGCAGTGCGGCCATCGCTGCCAGGCGCACGACCCACGCCTAGATCGATGCGGCCTGGGGCCAAGGCATCGAGCACGCGGAATTGTTCAGCGACTTTGAGGGGCGCATAGTGCGGCAGCATGACGCCAGCACTGCCCAGCCGTATGCGCGTGGTGCGGGCGGCAATGGCAGCCATCAACACTTCGGGCGCGGTGCCCACAATGCTGGGATGGCTGTGGTGCTCGCTCACCCAAAAACGGTGATAGCCCCAGGCCTCGCACTGAGGGGCGAGTGCCAAGGTTTGGCGAATGGCTGCGTCTTGGCTTTGGCCCGAGGCAGCGGCAGATTGATCAAGGACAGACAGTTTAAGCACGGGACAGAGCATAACTTGCATCACGCCCCCACGCTGTCACGCAGGCTCTGTTCGCTTTGCTTTAGGCCATCTGAGTGCGCGAACGGCGGTTGATTTGGCGCACAGACATGAGCGCGTCAAAGAAGCCATGCAACCAGTCCATGTCGATGGGCTTTTGCAGCAATTGCACACCATCTGGCAACACGCCTTTGGCACGCACGTCTTCAACGCTCATGCCGGTCATGACGACCACTGCCAAATTGCTGAACAAGTTGTGTGAACTGAGGGTTTTCAAAAATTCGAAGCCGTCCACATTGGGCATTTTCAAATCGGTCAGCAGCACTTGGGGCTGCAAACTGGGCATGTCCAGCAAAGCCTCCATGGCCGAGGCGTACATCACAGCATCCAAGGGCAAGCCCCATTGGTCAAAGTTGGTTTGCAACATCAAGCGTGTGTTTTCATCGTCTTCCACCACCAACACGCGCAAGCGGTCTTCGCCTTGGATCATGGATGCAGGGGCCAAGTTGTGGCGGCGTTGGTAATCATGGATGGACTGCAAAGAGATGCGGCGGTGCCCGCCTTGGGTCTTCCATGCTTTGAGATCGCCCTTTTCAACCAAACCTTGGACGGTTCCCACAGAGATACCCAACATTTTGGCGGCGTAGCTGGTGCCGCAATAGCCGTCATACGGCTCTTTTGAAGGTGGCATGTTCATTACAAGTTCCTGTTCTCTTTACTCATCTGATGAAAGTCACACATGATTATGTAACTATTTATTTGTAATATATGAACTATTAAATCTCTTAAAGTGTTAAAAATGATGAAGCAGAACTCGCTTTTTTAAAATTCATCAGTCACAAAAAAGCCCAGCGACCGATGGGCGGCTGGGCTTTTACGAGTAAGTGGTGGCTTACTTGAGCGCTTTGAATCGCACACGCTTGGGCTTGGCCCCCTCTTCGCCCAAACGCTTCTTCTTGTCGGCTTCGTACTCTTGGTAGTTGCCATCGAAGAACACCCACTGGCTGTCGCCTTCGGCAGCCAAGATGTGGGTGGCAATGCGGTCCAAGAACCAACGGTCATGGCTGATCACCATCACCGAGCCCGCGAACTCAAGCAAGGCATCTTCCAAGGCGCGCAAGGTTTCCACGTCCAAGTCGTTGGAGGGCTCGTCCAGCAGCAGCACGTTGCCGCCTTCGATCAAGGTCTTGGCCAAGTGCAAGCGGCCACGCTCACCACCGGACAACATGCCGACTTTCTTTTGCTGGTCGCCGCCGTTGAAGTTGAAGCGACCGCAATAAGCCCGGCTGGGCATTTGGAACTTGCCCACGTTCATGATGTCTAAACCGCCAGAGATGTCTTCCCACACGGTCTTGTTGTCGTTCAGGTCGTCGCGCGACTGGTCCACAAACGCCATCTTCACGGTTTGGCCAATCTTGACTTCACCGCTGTCGGGCAGCTCTTTGCCTGCAATCAGCTTGAACAGGGTCGATTTACCCGCACCGTTAGGGCCAATGATGCCCACGATGGCGCCCGCAGGCACTTGGAAGCTCAGGTTGTCGATCAACAAACGGTCGCCAAAGGACTTGCTGACGTTCTTGAACTCAAACACTTCATGGCCCAAGCGCTCGGCCACTGGAATGAAGATTTCTTGGGTTTCGTTGCGCTTTTGGTATTCGTGATCAGACAACTCTTCAAAGCGGGCCAAACGGGCCTTGCTCTTGGCTTGACGGCCTTTGGGGTTTTGACGCGCCCATTCCAATTCCTTCTTCATGGCTTTGGAGCGTGCATCTTCGGTGCGCTGCTCAGTCGCCAAACGGGCTTCTTTTTGCTCCAACCAGGTGGAGTAGTTGCCTTTGTAAGGAATGCCGTGGCCACGGTCGAGCTCCAAAATCCACTCGGCGGCGTTGTCCAAAAAGTAGCGGTCATGGGTGATGGCCACCACGGTGCCTGAGAAACGGGCCAAGAACTGCTCTAACCAGTCCACGGATTCGGCGTCCAAGTGGTTGGTGGGTTCGTCGAGCAGCAGCATGTCTGGCTTGCTCAGCAACAAACGGCACAAAGCCACGCGGCGTTTTTCACCGCCCGAAAGTTTGCCAATGATGGCGTCCCAAGCGGGCAGGCGCAGCGCATCGGCCGCGATTTCCAGCAAGTGGTCTGAGCCGTCACCCGCGCCAGAGGCGGCAATGATGGCTTCGAGTTGGGCTTGTTCAGCGGCCAAGGCGTCGAAGTCGGCGTCTTCTTCGGCGTAAGCGGCATAGACCTCTTCCAAGCGGGCCTGCGCTTCTTTGACCTCGCCCATGCCACTTTCGACCGATTGGCGGACCGTGTGCTCGGGGTCGAGCTGCGGTTCTTGGGGCAGATACCCGATTTTCAGGCCCGTCATGGGGATGGCTTCGCCCTCGATCTCTTTGTCGATGCCCGCCATGATTTTGAGCAAGGTGGACTTGCCTGAGCCGTTGGTACCCAGCACGCCAATCTTGGCTCCGGGGAAGAAAGACAAGGAGATGTCTTTCAAAATTTGACGCTTGGGCGGCACGATTTTGCCGACGCGGTTCATACTAAAAACGTACTGAGCCATTTGTTTTCTTTCGGGTAGCGGATGCAATAAAACGTGGATTATCCCTGCTATCTCGATCCGTGCCACAATACTCTCCGTTGCCGCCGCCAGTTGCCGCAACATCAGCACTTCTGCTGGAGCTGGGTCCAAACACTTCTGTTTGTGATTATTGAGAGCTCACCTGTAACTATTGCCAACCTTTGACTGGGTGGCCTTCGGGCCAAGCGGGTTGGTGTCATGCGCTGACATAAAGCGCTCCATCATGAAATTTGAAGATTTAAATTTGGCTCCGGCCATCCAAAAAGCTGTGGCCGAACAGGGCTACGAAACGCCCACCCCCATCCAAGCCCAAGCCATTCCAGCGGTTCTCGCTGGCCACGACTTGTTGGCAGGCGCCCAAACGGGCACCGGTAAAACAGCGGCCTTCACCTTGCCGCTGTTGCACAAGCTCACCATGAGCCGCAGCAAAGAAAACAAGTTTGGCGTGTACGGTGTGCGCGCCTTGGTGCTGACCCCCACGCGCGAACTCGCGGCCCAAGTGGAAGAGTCAGTCCGCAATTACGGCAAATACTTGCAACTCACCTCCACCGTCATCTTTGGCGGCGTGGGCATGAACCCGCAAGTCGCCCGCATCAAAAAAGGCGTGGACATCTTGGTGGCCACGCCCGGCCGCTTGCTCGACTTGCAACAGCAAGGCTTGCTCGATTTGTCGACGGTGGAAATCTTGGTGCTCGACGAAGCCGACCGCATGCTGGACATGGGCTTCATCCACGACGTCAAGAAAATCTTGGCCTTGGTGCCCAAAGACAAGCAAAGCCTGTTGTTCTCTGCCACCTTCAGCGACGAAATTCGCGAACTGGCCAACAACCTGCTCAAAGACCCACAAAGCATTCAAGTCACGCCCAGTAACACCACGGTGCAACGCATCACACAGGTGGTGCACCCTGTGGGCCGCGGCAAGAAAAAAGCATTGCTCGCGCACATCATCAACGAACACAACTGGAGCCAAGTGCTGGTGTTCACACGCACCAAGTTTGGCGCCAACAACGTGGCCGAGTTCTTGACCAAAAACGGCATCAGCGCCATGGCGCTGCATGGCAACAAGAGCCAAACTGCGCGCACCCAAGCCTTGGCCGGCTTCAAGAGCGGCGACATCCGCGCTTTGGTGGCGACTGACATTGCGGCACGCGGCATTGACATTGACGAGTTGCCACACGTGGTGAACTACGAAATCCCCAACATCAGCGAAGACTATGTGCACCGCATTGGCCGCACCGGCCGCGCGGGTTCGAGCGGCGAAGCCGTGAGCTTGGTGTCCTTGGACGAACAAGGCTTCATGCGCGACATCGAAATCTTCACCAAGCAACAAGTCCCCGTGGTGCCTGTGGCCGACTTTGGTCCTGACGCTGACGAAAAAGCCGAACCCATTGCCATGGGCCGTCAAACCTTGTGGGGCGGCATTGGCAAGCCTCCAGGCCGTGACGTGATGGCCGCGGCAGCCAAAGCTGCACGCAGTGAAATGATGCAACGCGTTCGCGACACCAAAGCCGCAGGCGGCGGTCGCAACGGGGGTGGTCGTGGCGGTCAAGGGGGTGGCGAGGGTAGAAATTCGGAAGGCCGCGCACCTCGACCCAACGGTCATGTGAGCCGAGACCGTGTGGGCGATCGTCCGCCACGCGATGGCGAACGCGCTCAGTTCGGAGACCGTCCTCCACGCAGCGGCGAACGCCCAGCGCGTGACGGCAATCGCCCCCAAGGCCAGGGTCCACGTGCGCCTCGCCAGTTTGACAACCGTGGCCCACGCAACGAGGCACCGCGTCCACCGCGTGACTTTGACGCGCCTCGCGCACCACGCCGTGATGATGACGACTTCCAGCCCCGCGCCAACGCGCACTTGGGCACCCAAAGTGGCGTGAACGCCTTTGGCCACAAAACACAAGGGGGCGGTCAGCGCCAACCTGACCCCACGCGCACCAGCGTGGATCTCATGACCGAACGCAAACGCGGCGGTGGTGGCGGTGGCTATGGCCGCCGTTCAGGTGGTGGCGGAGGCAACCGCTCAGGCGGCGGTGGTGGCCGTTCAGGCGGTGGTGGTGGCGGCGGTTACGGCCGCTAACACTTAAAGATCCAGCATCAACACCGCAGTTTTGCTGCGTGAACAGCAAGGTGTGAACTGATCGTTCGCATCTTGCTCTTCACCGCTCAAATACAGGTCGCGGTGGTCCGGCACGCCGCCCACCACACGGGTCAGGCAAGTGCCACAAATACCTTGACCGCAAGACATGGGCACATCGTGCCCCGCAGCTTCTAGCACTTGCAAGACCGTTTGATCGGTACCCACTTGCAAACGTTGACCTGACTTCACAAGCTCGAGAGTGAACACCCCGTCGCTACCCACGGGCGTATCGATGTCGCCATTGAAGTGATTGCTCATGCTGCAGCTCCTGTGCTGTCTTTGGCCAGGAGGCGCTCAATGACACGGCGCGATTGCACGCCGCCGGCATCGATGTTGAGCATCAACAAATTGCGCTCTGGATACTTGCTCAAGTTGCGTTGCTGCGATTCCAGCATTTCTAAATCTTCAGAAAAAATCTTGCCCTGACCTTCCCGAATCTTGGCAGTCAATTCAGCGTTATCAGGTTGGAACTGACGGGCCATGCCCCAGAAGTAAAGAATCGAAGTTTCGGTTTCGGGGGTGATGAAGTCCACCACCACGCTCGACGCTTTGTAGGCTTGAGGCGCGTTGTACCCACCCTTGCCCGCATGGGCCACACCAACTTCAATCATCACATGGCTCGGTGGCGTGAAGTGACAAATCTGCCAACGGTCCACGGGCACGTCATCCGCTAAATGATTGCCGCGCAAAGCCATCTTCCAAAACGGCGGCGCTTCTATGTTTTCCATGAAACGGCTGGTGATGACGTGGTCGCCTTCCACCTTGGTGGTGCAAGGCACTTCGTCAATTTCTTTCTGTCCAATGCTGGTCGAGTGGACATAGGTTTCGTGCGTCAAGTCCATCAGGTTGTCGATCATCAGCTGGTAGTTGCATTGGATGTGATACAGCCCACCGCCATACGCCCAAGAAGGATTGTCAAAGAACTCAAATACAGGCATGGCCGCTTCATCGGCCACAGCCACATCACCCGGCCACACCCAAATGAAGCCATAGCGCTCGACCACCGCAAAGCTGCGAATTGCCGGAAATCCGCGCACGCGTTGGCCAGGCATGGCCACAGTTTTGCCGTCACAGCCCATCTCTAAGCCGTGGTAGCCACACACCAACTTGCCATTGCACACCTTGCCAAGCGACAACGGTGCACCACGGTGCGGACAAAAATCCTCCAGTGCCGACACCTTGCCGCCATCGCCGCGGTAGAACACCATGGACTCACCGCAGATGGTGCGGCCCAGGGGTTTGTCTTGTACATCGGCCGAGGTGGCGGCTACATACCAAGTATTTTTCAAAAACATATGCGCTTCTTTCTGCGTGTTCAATCGACGCGGGCCACGCCTAGGAGTTGTTCCAGCAGTTCGGGTTGGTCCAACAACGCTTGGGCGGGGCCACTGTGCACCACTGTTCCGTGGTCGAGCACCACCGCTTGGTGGCTGATTTTTAAAATCGCTTGGGGGTGCTGCTCGACGATGATGGCGCTCAGTCCCTCTTCGCGTGTGATGCGCGCAATCGCACGCAACAACTCTTCCACGATAATGGGGGCCAAGCCCTCCAAAGGCTCGTCCAACAACAACAGACGTGGGTTCAGCACCAAGGCACGGCCCACCGCCAACATTTGCTGCTCACCGCCAGAGAGTTGCGTACCCAAGTTGTCTTGGCGCTCGGCCAAACGAGGGAACATCTCATACACACGCTCGGGTGACCAAGCGCGGTGTTTGGTGTCGCCTGCTTCACGCGCCACAGCGGTGAGGTTTTCATGCACGGTGAGCGATTTGAAAATGTTGCGCTCTTGAGGTACCCAGCCAATCCCAGCCGCAGCACGGTCGTGCGGTGCCATGCGGTGCAAAGGCAAACCGGCTAAGGAGATGCTGCCGCCGTGCTGGGTCGTCACACCCACCAAGGTGTCCATCAAGGTGGTTTTGCCAGTCCCGTTACGACCCAGCAAAGCCAAGGTCTCTCCCTCGTTCAAACGCAGAGAAATGTCTTGCAACACCAAGGCCTCACCGTAGCCAGCGCTCAAGCCGTCGATGCGCAATAGTTCGTTGGCTTTAGTCATGGCTGGTCCCCAGATAAACGGCCTTCACTTGCGGGTCATGCGCAATTTCCTGTGGCGTGCCCTCTGTCAACACAGCACCATTGACCAACACCGTGATGCGGTCGGCAAAGTTAAATACCAAGTCCATGTCGTGTTCAATCAGCACAATCGACACATCGCTGGGCAGCGCCGCCACCGTTTGCAACAACTCGTCGCGCTCGCCAGCTGGCACGCCAGCTGCAGGCTCGTCGAGCAACAACACGCGTGGCTCGCAGGCCAAGGCAATCGCCATTTCCAGCAAGCGACGCTTGCCGTATGCCAAATGCTCGGTGCGCTGCTGCATCACGTCGGTGAGGTGAAACTGGTCCAGCAATTGCTCGGCCCGCTCGGTGATGGCCGCGCTGTGGCCTAGCGGTTTCCACCAACGTGCGCCCTCGCCGCGGTGCTGCGTGACGACCATGGCCAGGGTCTCTAAAGGTGTGAGCGAGTTGAATAACTGGTTGATTTGAAACGTGCGCACCATGCCGCGTGCCACACGCTGGTGCGGATCCAGCCCCGTCACATCTTCGCCCTGCAACACAATGCGACCTTCCGTCGCGGGCAGCACACCCGTCATCAAGTTGATGAGCGTGGTCTTACCCGCGCCATTGGGGCCAATCAAAGCGTGGCGCGCGCCGTGCGCGATATTGAGGCTGACGTTGTCAGTGGCGGTGATGCCGCCGAAACGCTTGACCAGCCCTTGGGTTTGCAAGGCAAACCCGCTGTGGTTAGAAGGCACCGCGCTCATGACCGCCCCTCTTTGCGTGCTACGGCAAACCAAGTCCAGGGGCGAATCAAGCGTTCACGTCCGACCAAGACCAGCACAACCAAAAACAGCCCCAACCAAAACGTCCAGTACTGAGGGGTGATGTTGGCAATCACGTCGTACATCAACTTGAACGCCACCGCACCAGCGATACCACCATACAACCACCCCACACCACCAATGGCGATCATTAACATCACATCGGCGGAGCGTTCCAGCGCAAACACATCGAGCGATGCAAAGCCTGTGGTCTGTGCCATCAAAGCGCCAGCTGCACCAGCAATGCCAGCGGCCACGGTGTAGACCACAGCCATCCGCGCAGTGACTGGAATTCCTATCGCCATGGCACGCAAACGGTTGTCGCGTATCGCTTTCAAAGTGGCGCCCAAGGGCGCATGCACCAAGCGACGGGCCAGAACAAACAAGATCAGTAACACCGTCAAAGAGTACCAAGCTGACGTTTGGCCCATCAGGTCAAAATCAAAACGGCCCAACAACGGCCCCATGATGACGCCTTGCAAACCGTCAGCCCCACCCGTCAAATCGCCGAACTTGTTCGCCAACTCCAGCAAGATAAGCGCGGTGCCCAAAGTCACCATCAAGCGCGTCAAATCAGTGCCGCGCATGATGGTCAGCGAACAGGCCGCACCCAACAAAGTAGCAGCGGCTATGCCCACTGCTAAGCCCAACAAAGGATCGGGATGGATGTGCTTGGCAAACAAGGCCGCCGAGTAAGCGCCAAAGCCCAAAAATGCGGCGTGCCCGAGGGACACAATGCCGGTGTAGCCCAGCACCAAATCCAGCGACACCGCAAACAAAGCCACGATGGCAATTTCGTTGATGATGAGCGAATGCTGTGCCAGCAGCCAAGGCGAAGCAAACGCAAGCGCCCAAAACAACAGCTCCAAAGGATGCCAACGCGCTGCGTGCAACAAAGAAGTGTGTGCGTTCATGACTTGCCTCCTTGGCGCACGAAGAGGCCTTGGGGACGCCAAATCAAAATTGCAATCATCAGCGCGTACACAATGAACGCGCCCAATTTGGGGATGTAGTACTTGCCCGCCACATCGGCAATGCCCAGCAGCAAGGCCGCCAGCAAAGGTCCCGTGATGGAGGTGGTGCCGCCTACGGCGACCACGATCAAAAAGTACACCATGAATTTCAAAGGAAAGGTTGGGTCAAGGCCCAGCACCTCAGCGCCCAAGGCGCCGCCCAGTCCCGCCAAGCCAGAGCCCACTGCAAACGTGGCAGCAAACACAACATTCACGTTGATGCCCAAACCCGAAGCCACACGTGCATCGTCCACGCTGGCACGCAAGCGGCTGCCAAAACGCGTGGCCGACAAGACATATTGCAACGCCACCGTCAGGGCCGCGCACACCGCGATGATGAACAGGCGGTAGTGGCCCATGCCCAACACAAACGGCGTGTCGGCAAACAACTCGGTGCGACCGCGCAACCAATCGGGGAGTTGCATGATTTGCTGCTGAGAGCCCATCCAATAATCAGCCGAGGCCACGGCCATGAAGGCCAAGCCAATTGAAAACAGCACTTGGTCCAAGTGCGGTTTCTTATACATGGGTCGGTAGAGCGTACGCTCTAGCAACACACCTACCGCCGCCGAGGCCAAAAAGGCCAATGGCAAACACACCAAAAAAGGCACGCCGTGGCGTTGCATCAGAGCCACGGTGACGTAGCCCCCCAACATGGCAAACGCGCCATGCGCGAGGTTGATGAAATTCATCAACCCCATGGTCACGCACAAGCCGACTGCCAGAATAAACAGCAGCATGCCGTACGCAACTCCGTCAAACAACAGTGTCAACATTATTTGGACTTGCCTGGGTCTTTGACGTCAGGGATGGTGCTGAACTCTTGGTTGAAGAGTTGGCCACCCACCTTCTCGACCTTGCGGATGTAGATGTTGTGCACCACATCGCGGGTTTGTGCGTCAATGAACATGGGGCCGCGTGGGCTTTCAAACACTTGACCTTTCATGGCATTGAGCAAGGCCTCTCCGCTGCCACCCTTGGTGGTCTTGGCTGCTTCGTAAATCACGCGCATGCCGTCGTAGCCGCCCACGGCCATGAAGTTAGGACGCAAGCCCGCATTGGCTTTTTCAAACGCTGCCACAAACTTTTTGTTGAGAGGCGAGTTGTGTGACGCAGAGTAGTGGTGCGAGGTCACCACACCATTGGCCACATCACCCATGCTGTTCAAAATATCGTCATCGGTGATGTCGCCCGTTCCAATCAACTTGATGCCGGCCTTGTCCATGCCACGCTCAGCAAATTGCTTCATCAATGCCGCACCTGCACCAGACGGGACAAATACAAAAAGTGCATCGGGCTTTAAGTCACGTACTTTTTGCAAGAAAGGGGCAAAGTCTGGGTTACGCATCGGCACGCGCAAGGTGTCGATGACTTCACCACCGTTGAACGTCAAGCGTTCTTTGAAAAACTTCTCTGCGTCAATACCTGGGCCATAGTCAGAAACCAAAGTCACCACTTTTTTGATTCCGTTATTGGGCACCCAATCGGCCAAGGCCACGGCCGCTTGAGGCAACGCAAAACTGGTGCGCACAACATAAGGCGATGCTTGCGTGATGCTGGAGGTGGCAGCGGCCATGACCACCATGGGTGTTTTTGATTGGGTGGCAATCGGTGCCGTGGCTAAAGCCAAGGGCGTCAAACCAAAACCTGCCAACACGTTCACTTTGTCATTGACCACCAATTCTTGGGCGATGCGCTTGGTGACATCAGGTGCGCTGGTATCGTCTTTGACGATCAACTCCACTTTTTTACCGCCAACGGTGTCGCCGTTTTGCGCCATGTAGAGACGGGCCGCAGCTTCAATTTGTTTGCCAGTCGATGCAAAGGGACCTGTCATGGGCAAGATCAAACCGATCTTGAATTTTTCTTGGGCTGTCGCTGTGCCGGCATAGGCCCCCAGCAACCCGACCATCAAGGCACTTAGGAAGTAACGTTTTTGCATGAACTGTCTCCTTTTAAAAATATCAAATGCACCCCTGGCAGTTGAGGGGTATGACGCACGGCGTCACGTAGGTTTCTTTGCGCCAATCGCGAATGCTCGCGCGTGACGGACTCGGCTCTGGCGCCCTCCCTGTTCGTGATGGCCTCCAACACTTGTCGGTGCTGGTCTTGCCCCACGATGAGCATATCCCGTGCCTTGGACGTATTGGCCTGCACACCCACAAATCCAGAGGGCGAGGCAAAGGGTAAGCCAGCCACGCGTTCAAGCTCGCGCTGCAACACAGAGGAAGCCGACAAGGTGCCCAACAGGGCATGGAATTGCGCATTCAACCGAACATAGGTGGAGAACGCTTCTTCATTCAGCACCGATTGGTTGAGTACTTGATCAATCTCATCTAGGCACTGATGGGCTTGGGTCAGCACCTCTGAAGGTGCCCCACGTTCAGCAGCCAAACGAGCAGCAAGGCCTTCGATGGTGCCCCTGAGCTCAATCGCATCAGCCACATCAGCTTCAGAAAATTGACGAATAGAAAAGCCACCGCTAGGCATTTGCTGCAGCAAGCCCTCTTGCTCAAGTCGGATCAAAGCTGCTCGAATGGGCGTGCGTGACACCTTCAGTTTTTCAACCATGGCAAGCTCAGTGATGCGAGAGCCTGCCGTCAGTTCACCGGCCAAAATCATTTCTCGCAAACGCAGCTGAACCTTGACCGCTTGCGACCCCGCTTCTTCAAGCATGTCTCTTGGCATGGCAGTCGCTAGATTTTTTGAGCTATGAAACATCCGTTCAATTGTATACATAGAGCCATGATTTACCCCATAAAAGCGCTTCTTATAGGGTTAATCCTGAATTCTTGTATCCAATTGGACCATTTCACTCTTGGATCAACAGTTCAAACCAGGCTTGACGGTGTTGGATTTGCCAACCCTCAGAGGTCAGGACCAGCGCATCCTCAATCACGCCTGCCATCTGCTGCGGGTCTGCTAGTCGGCCTTTAGGCGTCAACTCGCGTCGTTGATCGCTGGCGAAAAGCAAGACTTTGCAGCGTGACACCGCCCTGTCTGCGGCAGGCAACGCGACTTGATGGTTGCAAATGAAATGGTGCGTCATGCGATGAGGATCCTTGCTGAGATAGGCCTGCAGAATTTCTGCACGCCCCTTCAACACAGCGCCACCTGGACGCACCAAGGTCGCGTCTTCTGTAAAGAGCGCCACAAACGCGTTGTAATCCTGCGCGTCAACGACCTCAGCCGCTCTCAAGACGACCTCACGACAGGCTTGCTTGGCAAGCAGCGCTGCGACATCACTCAGCATCGCGACAACCACTGCAGCATGGAGTCAGCCACCACGTGTGGTTGCTCCATCGGGGCCATGTGGCCAGCCTCTTCGTAGATGTCCAACTGCGCGTGTGGGGCTAATTGATGCATCGCCTCATGCTGGGAAGGGGGCGACCATGCGTCTTGTCGGCCGCAGCCAATCAATGTCGGCACAGCGATGCGCGACAGCACATCACTGCCGTCAGGGCGATGGATCAAGGCATGAAGTTGCTTGGCAAAAATAGCGGCATTTTTCCGCTCAAACATTTCAAAGATGGCCTCCATCAAGGCCGTATCACGCAAGCGATTGGGGTGCACCATGCCCTGCGCCCAGGTTTGCGCCATCTCACGCACACCTTTGTCCTGCGCCATCTGAAGCAAGTGCATGCGCTTGCTGACTTCCTCTTCGCCTGCCACACCTGATGACAAGGGCAAATAACCCGTGTCAAGCAAGGCCACGCCAGATACTCGCTCAGGCGCTAAGCGCAACACCTCAAGACCGACACGCGCACCCATTGAGTGACCCGCTAAAGAAAATTGTGGGGGAGCATCAAGCAAAAGCTGGCTTGCCATTTGTGTCAAAGAATCTGCGTGACCGTGATCCACCACCTGACAGGGGTACAAGGCGCTTAGATGGGGCAACAGCGGATCCCAGACCGTGTGATCACACATCAGTCCGGGAACAAGCAGCAAGGGCAAGGCGCTCATCGTGGCTCTTGATTAACGCGATTTACCAATGTCTTTCACATCGGTGACGGTTTCAATTTCTTGATTCCACAGTTGATCACCGATGCGCTCCACGCGACGGATGTAAATGCTTTGCACCACATCACGGGTTTGTGCGTCGATGTAAATTTGGCCACGCGGGCTTTCAAACACCTGGCCCTTCATCGCGTTCAACAAGGCATCGCCGCCTTGGCCTTTGGTGGCTTTCGCTGCTTCATAAATCACACGCATGCCATCGTAGGCACCCACAGCCATGAAGTTAGGACGTGCACCGCCGTTGGCCTTACCAAAAGCGTCAACAAATTTTTTGTTCAAAGGCGACTTGTGCGCAGCGGAGTAGTGGTGGGCAGACACAACACCCACTGCCACCTCGCCCATGCTGTTGATGATGTCGTCGTCAGTGACGCTGCCCTCAGCGATCAAACGAATTCCTGCTTTGTCTAAACCACGCTCAGAAAACTGCTTCATCAAGGCAGAACCGACACCCGCAGGGACGAAGGTAAACAACGCATCGGGCTTGGCATCACGCACACGCTGCAAGAAAGGCGCGAAGTCGGGGCTACGCAACGGCACGCGCAAGGTTTCAACCACCACGCCACCGTTCGCGATGAATCGTTGGTTGAAGTACTTCTCCGAGTCGATACCCGGCGCGTAATCAGTCACCAAGCTCACGACACGTTTGATGTTGTTTTTAGAGGCCCAATCTGCAAGCGTGACCACCACTTGAGGCACCGTAAAACTCGTACGAACAATGTAGGGCGAAGCCTCAGTGACGATGGAAGTCGCTGCAGCCATGACCACCATCGGCGTTTTAGATTGTGTTGCCACCGGCGCGGTCGCCATGGCCAAAGGTGTCAAACCAAAACCAGCCAAGACATGTACTTTTTCATTCACCACCAATTCCTGGGCGATCCGTTTGGTCACCTCGGGAGAGCCCGTGTCATCCTTCACCACCAACACCACTTTGCGACCAGCCACCATGTCGCCGTGTTGCGCCATGTACAGACGCGCCGCAGACTCCAGCTGCTTACCCGTGGATGCAAAGGGACCGGACATCGGCAGGATCAAGCCGACTTTGAATGTGTTGTCTTGTGCCTGCGCCATCCCAGACATGGTGGCAAGTCCCACACTGAGCATCGCGCTCAAAAAATGACGTTTGTGCATATCCCTTGTCTCCAGAAAGTTTGTTTGTGAAAGAAGTACGTGTTGTACACGAAACACTTGGCGTGGCATGGCAACTTCGCGACAGTTGCCTGCCCAGGGCTTCATCATAATGCTGCATCTTTTTGAAGTAACACATGACAACAACACCTCTCACAGCCGACGTGGTCATCGTCGGTGGCGGCCCAGTTGGGTTAGGCCTTGCGATCGAACTCGGTCAACGCGGCATTCGATGCATCTTGACCGAGCGCTATGCGCAAACTCAGCCCATTCCAAGAGGCCAAAACCTCACGCAACGCACCATGGAACACTTCCATTTTTGGGGTGCTGAGCAAGAATTAAGAGCAGCCCGAACCATCCCGCCAGAATATGGGATTGGCGGGCTCACAGCCTACGGCACGCTGCTAGGGAACTACAACTACGACTGGCTGCAACGCGAACTGGTCAAGCCCTTTTACTTCACCGCAAACGAACGGCTGCCGCAATATGAGACCGAGAAAGTGTTGCGACAACGTCTCGCGAAGCTGCCCAATGTTCAGACCCTGTTTGGTTGGGATGCCCAAACCATCACGCAAGACGAACAGGGCACGACCGTCACCCTCACGGAGCGCAACACGCAACAACAACAAGTGATTCATGCCGCCTACGCTGTTGGCTGCGATGGCAGCCGATCAAAAACGCGCGAACAAGCTGGCATCACGCAAACGCTATCAGACCATGACCGTTTAATGGTGCTGTTGGTGTTTCAATCGCAAGAGCTGCATGAGCTGCTGGCTCGCTACCCAGGCAAGTCTTTTTACAACGTCCTTCACCCAGATCTCAAAGGGTATTGGAAGTTTTTTGGTCGCGTGGACTTGGGCAATACCTGGTTTTTTCACGCACCAGTGCCGCTTGGCACCACGGCTGACAACTTTGACTTCAAGGCCATGCTGCTCGAAGCCGTGGGCGCCGAGTTTGCGCTGGAGCTCCAGCGCGTTGGCTTTTGGGATTTGCGATTTGCTTTGGCCGACCGCTACCGTGCGGGACGCATTTTTGTAGCAGGAGATGCCGCACATAGCCACCCGCCTTATGGCGGCTACGGTGTCAACTCTGGGCTGGAGGATGCACGCAACTTAGGCTGGAAACTCGCTGCTGTGGTGCAGGGCTGGGGCGGTGATGCGTTACTCGACTCGTATGACGCCGAGCGCCGCCCGGTATTTGCTTCCACCATCCAAGATTTCATTGCCAAATCAATCGAGACAGACGGTGACTTTCTCGCGCACTTTGACCCACAGCAAGACAAAACAGCGTTTGAAGCCGCTTGGCAGCAGCGTTCTGAGGGCGCTGTGGGAGAAGTGCATGCATTTGAGCCGAACTACGAGGGCTCGCCCGTCGTGCGTCATGCCCCTGATGCAGCCACGGCTGCTCGGGTGTGTAGCGCGAAGGGATCGCACCAGTTCAAGGCGCGTGCAGGCCATCACTTGGCGCCTGCCACCTTGAGCACAGGTCAAAACGTGTACGAGGTTTTAGGCACTGGGTTCACCCTGCTGACATTTGGCAAGCAACCCAAAGAGGTGCAAATGTGGGTGGATGCTGCCGCTGCATTGAACATTCCCCTCACGCTGGTAGCAGAGGCGGCGGGCGCCCAGGCCGACCGCTATGAGGCGACTTGGATCATGGTGCGTCCCGATCAATTCATTGCTTGGACTAGCCAAGATGCACATCTAGGTGCTACGCAAGCGCAGCAACTGTTACGCGACATCGTTGGAGCCCCTTGAGCGCTGAGATCACGCAGCAGGCGGAAAGCCCGCCTTTTGCACCCACAAATTTGTAAACGCATCAATACGCACCGCGCCATACACACCGGCTTGTGTGAAAGGCTCGTGGCTGAGCCATTGTTCAGCGGCCTCACGCGATTCAAAATCGATGGCCAACAAGCTGCCAATCATCTGCTCATGCGCATCCAAGAGTGGGCCCGCAAAGGCGATGCGGTCGGCCATCTGAGCCAAATAAGCTTTGTGTTCTGGCCTGATTTGTTGACGCAAGGCTGCTTGGTTGGGTTTGTCCAACAAATGAAAGACATAGATCATAAAAATCCTATTTCTGGTGATCGAGTTCTGTGTTGGCGACAAACCAATCGGGCACAGCGGGGCCCCACAGGTAAAAAGAGTCCTCTGGCGCGTAGTCACCCGCCACCCAAGGCTGCTCTGACGAGATGAAATCGATATCGGCCGAATACTCGGCAAAGCTGCCCCAAGGATCTCGCACGTAATAGAAGTAGTTAGAGCCCAAAACATGTCGCCCCACACCCCAGCCATCGGCATAGCCAGCGTTTCGCATTTGCTCGCTTGCCTCCCCCACCTCATCCACACTGCCAAGATCCCAGCTGGTGTGGTGCAGCCCAGGGCCCTCCGACTTCACACACGCCAACAGGTGATGATCACTGCCGTGCGGCGTGTGCATGAACGCCACCAAATCGCCAGAGCGGTCAGACAAACGCAGACCCAACACTGATTCAGAGAAGTTGACAAACCCCGACACATCAGGCGTGAACAATAAGACATGCGACAGCCAACGCGGGTAGACGCGATCGACTTGGGAGCGCGCCGGTGCCGCGGCAGGCGCACGCCCCAAACCACGCGGGGGCGCTGCGGGTGTTTTTTGGTTGGGAGAGACTTTGTCAGTCACGACCAATTGAAACGGATGGCCGTCGGGTCCGCGCATCCAAATGCCTGGGCGTGTGGCCAAAGGGTGTGGCTCGCAACCGATGCCGATCTGGTCAATTTTGGCTCGGAAGGCCGCCTCGTCTTCTGCGTGAATACCAAATGTCAAAAATTGCAAGGCCTTGGGCTGCTTGTTTTCAATCACACGCATCCAACAATGTGGGTGGCCCTTCGTGAACAGCTCGATGGTGTTCCCTTCGCGCCGAACGTCCATACCAAACGCGGTGTAAAACTTCACCGCCACCTCAATCTCAGGCACGGTAAACACCACGCAATCGATGGAATGAGCCGCCAAAGACGGACTGCGAGACATGACAGACGGCAAACTGGATGGATCAGTCATACAACTCTCCTCTTCAATGTTCGTAGGCCCAAATAGGCACTTTAAAAATTTACTGAGACACAGGGTTCAATACAAAATTGAATTCCAAGGTGTATTCGCCATTCGGTTGCCGAACCCAATCCGTGATCAGCGATTGACGCACGCCAAACACAGCATCTGAATCCAAATACTGATCGTCATATCGGAAAACATGCGTGATGAGCGACTGGTAGCCAGGCGCCTTGATCATGAAATGCAAATGGGCGGGTCGCCATGGATGGTTCTTGGTGGCAGCCAGCATGTCACCCACTGGCCCGTCGTGCGGAATGGGGTAAGCCACGGCCAAGATGGATTTGAAGTAGTAATTACCTTGTGCATCTGACTTCAACACGCCACGCCCTTGGGCTTGGTCCAAATTCGGCTTTTGCACGTCGTACATGCCTTCTTCGTCAGATTGCCAGACCTCGATGTGTGCGCCAGGCACAGGCTCACCACCCAAGCCTTTGATGGTGCCTTTGACAAAACAAGGCGTGCCGATGGCACCATTGCCTACGTCGTCGCCTAAGTTGTAGTGGGGTGCATTTTCCACATGGAACGGCCCTACCACGGTGGCCTCTGTGCACCCTTCAGGCTTTTGGTTGTTCATTGCCACCGTCAGCATGGACAAGCCCAAAGTGTCTGAAATCAAGATAAATTCCTGACGCTTGTCATCGGTGATGTGGCCTGCACGTGTCAGAAATTGAATGCCTTTTAGCCATTCCTCTTCGGTCAGACGCACATCGCGCGCGAAATCGTGCAAGTGCTGCACCAAACTGAAAATAATTTCCTTCAAGCGTGGATCAGGCGTGTTGGAAAACCGCTCTAAAACTGCCTGTGTGATGGTGTGTTCGTCCAAATTACGCATTGTTTCTACCCATTTAAATTTGAATCATGTCGTTGGCCTGTCAAAGCCTCATCAAAAATTGCGACAGCACGCGTCCAACCGGCTGAAGCGCCGCGGATTTTGTGCGGGAAGCAACTGATGTAGAACCCAGTCGGAGGCAAACTTTCGAGGTTGTGGAGCTTCTCGAGGTGGCAGTAACCAATGTCACGCCCCGCTTTGTGTCCCTCCCAGATCAGCGACGCGTCTTTTGTGTCGCTGTATTTTTGTGCCGTGTGCACAAACGGCGCATCCCAGCTCCAAGCATCGGTCCCCGTCAAGCGAACGCCTTGTTCGAGGAGATACATGGTGGATTCATAACCCATGCCACAGCCACTGGAAACGTAGTCGGATGAGCCATAGCGTGAGCCCGCTCTCGTGTTGATGACCACGATTTCGAGTGGGCTCAATGTGTGGCCAATTCGGTGCAGCTCTGCTTGTACATCGTTGGCAGTCACTACGTAACCATCGGCAAAGTGGCGAAAGTCTAGCTTCACACCGGGTTGGAAACACCACTCCAAGGGAACATCGTGAATGGCGATGGCGGGCTTCTGGTGACCCAAGGCCTTGTCCATGGTGGAATGGAAGTGATAAGGCGCGTCTAAATGCGTGCCGTTGTGGGTACAGAGTTGCACAAACTCCACCGCCCAGCCCTCACCCTCAGGCAAATCTTCTTGTTTTAATCCAGGAAAAAAAGGCGCGATTTGTTGGTAGGTATTGTCATGCGTGAAGTATTCAATCTTGGGCGCGAACGCAGGCGGGTCACTGATGACATCGTTTTCAAGAAAGATGGATAAATCAACAAATTGGCGCGGCATGAATCAATACCTATCGTGAGATCTCGACCAGAGAAATGAATTTTTGTGGCATGAGATCACAACCATCAGACCTTCATTGTCACGAAGAAGACTGCCTCAAGGATTACCCTTAGAGGCAGTCGATCTCATTTGGCATTTTCAAAGCACTTGAACGACTTGCTCGAAACTCAAACGAGGATTGCGCGCAAACAATTTGGTACTGTCACCGTAACCGAGGTTGATCACAAAGTTAGTGGTGTAGCGACCATCGGGGAAAAACTCGGCGTTGACTTTGGCAGCATCTAAACCACTCATCGGGCCGCAATCTAAGCCAAGGGCACGCGCAGCAATCATGAAATAAGCACCACTCAAGGTGCCATTGCGCGAGGCTGTGGCTGCTGCCAACGCGGCATTGCCTTCAAACATAGCTTTGGCATTGGGGTTGTTTGGAAACACGGTAGGCATGTGCTCGAAGAATTGGCTGTCGGTTGCCACAATGACACTCACGGGTGCCGAGTTTGTCTTATCCACATTGCCAGGACTCATGGCCGGCATCAGTCGCGCTTTGGCCTCGGGCGTCGTCAAAAAAACATAACGTGCAGGCTGCGAATTCATCGAGGTCGCGCCCATTTTGGCAATCTCATAAATCTGCTTCAGCAAGCTTAAAGGAACCGCTTTGTCGACAAAGCCATTGGCGGTGCGCGCGTCGTTGAACAAGTGGTCAATGGCTTCTTTGGAAATACTCATGCAAGGCTTCTTTCGGAAAAAGTTAAAAAACTCCCAAAGCTTATCGCAGATCCATCCCATACATGTGACGCCAGCCTCTTTCAAAACTTGGCCCACGCATGTCCGAACTTCTTTCAGCGGGTGTTTCAACAAACTTGCAAAGTGATGGATTTTGAAACCCTGCCTGTGGTTCATCAAATCAGCCTCAGGCTTGAGGCCTGTGTTGAAACATTGGCGACACAGCCAAGTGATAACCCTAATTCGAAATCAGATTTCATCTACGAACATCGCAAGGATCGAGATTGAAATTGTTATAGAAAAGGCAAAGCATGAGTACCCTGTCACTTCACGTCAACGGAAAGTCTTCACAAATTCAAGCCTCTCCTGATACCCCCCTGCTCTGGGTGATTCGCGATGAACTCAAATTAACCGGGACAAAATTTGGCTGCGGCATTGCCCAATGTGGGGCCTGCACAGTTCACATCGACGGAAAACCCACACGCTCGTGTGTCACGCCCATTTCAGCGGCCGTTGACAAAAAAATCACCACCATTGAAGGCCTCTCACCCACGGGAGAACACAAGTTACAAAAAGCTTGGGTGATGGAACAAGTTCCTCAGTGCGGCTACTGCCAGTCTGGACAAATCATGCAAGCCGCCGCCTTGTTAGACAAAAAGAAAAACCCAACACGAGAAGAAATCGTTGCCCACATGGATGGCAATATTTGCCGATGCGGAACCTACCAACGAATTGTCAAAGCCATTCAACGTGCAGCGAAAGAAGCCTAAGACATGACAACAATCCAACACACAAGTTCAATGAAACGACGTACATTTTTGGCCAGTGCCAGCGGTTTGACTTTTGCAATGGCTGTTGGCGGCGTAGGCCTCATCAGCACTGATGCACAGGCAGCAGATCCGGCCCTCAAACTCAATGCCTGGGTCACGATTGGCACTGACGGCAGCATCACCGTGATGGTGCCGACGGGTGAAATGGGTCAAGGCACCATGACAGCATTGCCTTTGATTCTGGCTGAGGAGTTAGATGCAGATTGGTCAAAAGTCAAAGCCGAGTTCGCCCCTCCTAACCCCAAGGTCTACGGCAATCCACATCCTTTGTTGAATGGCGGACAAGCCTCACTGGCGAGTGTGGCTGTGCCAGGCTACTTCAAACCTATGCGTGTGTTGGGCGCTCAGGCCCGACTGGTTTTGGTCAATGCAGTGGCAGACAAATGGCAAGTGCCCGCCACCGAGCTCACGACTGACACAGGGTTTGTCATCCATGCGAAATCTAACCAACGCATCAGCTATGGTGAAGTTGCCAAATTTGCCGTGGTACCGGCAGAACTTCCCAAAATCAATGACAGTGATCTGAAAAAGCCCTCTCAATTCAAATTGATTGGGCGAACTGACATTGGTCGTACAGATGTGAAATCCAAAACCAATGGCTCGGCGCAATATGGCATTGATGTGAGCGTGCCCGACATGGTCTACGCCACAGTTCTTGAGGCACCTATGGAAGGTGCCAAGGCAGAGAACATCAACAGCGACGAGGCCTTGGCAATTCCTGGCGTCACCAGAGTCATTCCCTTGCCGTTTGGCGTCGCAGTCATTGGCAACAGCGTTCACGCCACACGACTGGCCCGCAATGTGCTGAAACAAAAAGTCACTTGGAACACCACAGGTGCCGTGGCCGCTAATTTTGATTCAGACAAAGCCAAAAAAGATTACGCCAACCAGGGCATTGATCCCAATGCCAAAACCATGGATGCGTTCAAACGTGGCGACTCGATCACGGCCATGATCAATGCCAAACAAACCCTTGAAGCAACTTACTGGACTGAGCACTGCTACCACGCACAACTCGAACCGATGAACTGCATTGCGCGCATCAATCCAGACGGGCAATCTGCCGAAATATGGACGGGTACTCAATTTGCCTTCTTGGGCACAGTGGCGGCCTCTGGCGTTTTGAAAACCACGCCGGACAAAATCAAAATCAATCAGCAATTGCTGGGCGGAGGCTTTGGTCGGCGCATCACGCCTGACATCATTGCGCAAGCCGTGGTCCTCGCCAACGTGACCAAGCAAACCGTCAAACTGCTGTTGACACGCGAAGACGACATGGCCGCGGCACGACCCAGACCCATGACACACCACGTCATGAGAGCGGGCCTTGATGAAACGGGCAACCTGATTGGATGGCGTCATCGTCTGGTTTCAGAAAACGTCGATGCCATTGCCGCGCCCCCGCGCTTTCAAGCGACAGGTGGACGAGACTACATTGGCTGGAATGGCATCGATCTGCCTCACTACAACATTGAAAACGCCACAGCCGAGTCTGTGCGCGAAATTCGAGGCATGCGTGTGCATGCGTTCCGTGGCATTGGCGCAGGTCATAACAAGTTTGCGATTGAGTGTTTCTTAGACGAGGTGGCTCAGGCGAAAAAAACCGACCCCTTGGCCCTGCGTCTTCAACTGACAGAACAAGATGCGCGTGCCAATGCTGTGCTTCGCGAAGTAGCCAAAATGTCAGACTGGAAACGCAAGCGCACTGGGCGAGGCTTAGGCATTGCGTTTTCCGAGTACCACGGCACCTTGTCTGCAGGCGTTGTGGAAGTGTCCCTGAATCGAAAAACTGGAAAAATCAAAGTTCACCACATGTGGCTTGCAGTGGATACAGGCCTGCCCATCCAACCCACCAATGTCTTGGCCCAACTTGAAGGTGCTGCCGTGTTTGGTTTATCGGTCGCATTGATTGAGGAGTTGACCATCAAAAATGGCGCACCTGTTCAATCGAACTTCAACGACTATCCCGTGCTTCGCATGAGTGACATGCCAGAAATTCACACAAAGATTGTGAAGTCCGATGCCCCTCCCACCGGCATGGGTGAAATTGGCGTGTTACCTGTGGCACCCGCAATCGCCAACGCCGTGTTCCAACTCACGGGTAAACGGCTGCGCGCTTTACCCATGTCCCCTGAGCGCGTCAAAACCGCCCTCGCCTGACCCAACCCAAGAGGCTTTGAATGGCATGCGCGCATGGGATCGATGCGCGCATGATCTTCAGGGTCCGTCTTCTGAGAATCTCATGGCTTGAGCGTGACGACCAGGGCTTGTTGGCCTTGCTTGGCAAGGCCAATGTCCAGGTTGGCTCAACCATTCGAACAGCACACACACTTATGGAATAGGAGCCCGCACATGCCCAGCAGCCTTTCTCGTCGTCAACTTCTCAAAGCCAGTTTGCTCAGCGCAGTCGCGTCGCCTGCGATGGCGCAAAGCTCTGGCGCCTACCCGGCTCGTCCCATCAAATTCGTGGTTCCCATCACACCAGGGGGGAGCAATGATGTGGTGGCAAGAACCATTGCACAAAAACTCACCGAGCTTTGGAATCAGCCTGTCACCGTCGACAACAAACCAGGCGCTGGGATGAACTTGGGCGCGGACTTTGTGGCCAAGAGTGCGCCAGATGGCTACACATGGCTGTTAGGTGCCAACAATATTTTTGTCACCAATCCGCATGTGGGCAAAACACCCTTTGATGTCTTCAAAGATTTCACCCCCATCACGCAAGTCGCCTTGGTGCCCTTTGTCTTGGTGGTACATCCTTCGGTCCCCGCTCGCAACGTGGCCGAATTGGTGGAATACGCCAAACGCAATCCAGACAAGCTGAACTACGGCTCATCAGGCAACGGCTCACCACAGCAGTTGGCCACCGAAATGCTCAACTTTGCGGCGGGCATCAAAATCCAACACGTCCCTTACAAAGGTGCGGTGCCTGCCATCACAGACTTACTGGCCGGACGCATTCAAGTCTTCATTGGTGCCGTCAACTCGCTGCTGCCCCATATCCGCGATGGCAAATTGCGCATGTTGGCTGGCGCAGGGGGTAAGCGCTTCACGGCTTTCCCCGAACTACCCGCCATTGCGGAGACCGTCCCAGGCGTTGCCTTGGATGTGTGGTTGGGTGTGTTCATGCCAGCAGGTGTGCCCAGAGACATCGTCACCAAAGCAAATGCCGACATTGCCCGCGTATTACAAATGCCCGACATCAAAAATAGCTTGGCATCACAAGGCATTGAAGCCGTGACGTCGACGCCCGAAGCCTTGAGCAACATCATTCGGGATGACTACGCCCGATGGGGCAAAGTGATTCGTGAAGCTGATATCAAAGCAGATTGAAAAATATGACCCAACGTGAAATCCCGATCCCCAATACCGAGGCTCCGACCTACTGGGGAAGTGACACGCTCGCTGAATGTTTGCGTGCCATGAAGGTGCCTTATTTGGCGCTCAACCCAGGCGCCAGCTACCGAGGATTGCACGACAGTTTGGTCAACCATTTAGGCAACCAGTCACCCCAGATGCTGCTGTGTTTGCATGAAGAAGTCGCCATCGCCATTGCCCAAGGCTATGCCAAAGCCAGCGGCGAGATGATGGGGGCAGTGGTTCACTCCAACGTGGGCTTGATGCACGCCACCATGGCCATCTTCAACGCGTGGTGCGACCGCGTGCCCATGTTGATACTGGGTGCCACTGGCCCGTGGGATGCCGCACGCCGCCGCCCTTGGATTGATTGGATTCACACGGTCAGCGATCAAGGCGCTTTGGTGCGTGACTACACCAAATGGGACAACCAACCAGGCTCAGTTCCCGCAGCCGTGGAGGCCATGCTGCGCGGTTCACAAATCGCGCAAACCGCGCCGCGCGGACCGGTGTACATCAACTTGGATGCAGCACTGCAAGAAGCCCGCACGGACACACTTTTGCCAATTCCAGACCCAAGTCGGTATGCAGCCCCGCAAGCTGCACCGCCAGCGCCTAACGATGTTCGCGTTGCCGCACAGTGGTTGTCGAGTGCACAACGCCCAGTGATATTGATGGGGCGTATGTCGCGCAGTGAAGCTGACTGGGATGCCCGCGTCGCTTTGGCAGAAAAGCTTCAAGCCACAGTGGTCACCGATTTAAAAAATGCGGCCAGCTTTCCCACCGCACATCCCCAGCATGCGGCGCCCCCCGGTTACTTCATGAGCCCTGAAGCTTGCGCTGCTGTGCGAGAGGCCGATGTCGTGCTGATGCTCGACTGGGTCGACCCAGGTGGTGCCTTCAAACAAGCCCTCCAGGGTGAGGCATGCCAAGCCAAGGTCATCCAGGTGTCACTGGACATGCACATACACCGAGGCTGGAGCATGGACATGGGCAGTTTGCCACCCAGTGACTTGTTCATGCTGAGCGAGCCCGATGCAGCCGTGCATGCGTTGCTGCCAGCGTGCCATGCAAAACCCAAACAAATTTGGCCTGCACGGGCCGCTTTACCCCCCTTACCTGAAGGTGATGTCATCAGTCTGCGCGCGCTCTCGCAAGCGTTGGCGCAAGCCACAGAAGGCACCCCGCTGTGTGTGGCGCGCTTGCCTTTGGGTTGGCACGGGGCCTACCGAGACTTTGCCCACCCGCTCGATTACTTGGGTGCTGACGGTGGCGGCGGCATTGGCGCTGGCCCTGGCAACGCGGTGGGGGTGGCCTTGGCGCTGCGAGACGCCAAGACCGATCGAATTCCCGTGGCATTGATTGGCGACGGTGACTTTTTAATGGGCAACACAGCGATCTGGACTGCTGTTCGCTATGGCATTCCCGTTTTGGTCATCGTGTGTAACAACCACTCCTTCTTCAATGATGAGTTACACCAAGAGCGGGTGGCCAAAGAACGACACAGGCCCCCAGAAAACAAGTGGATTGGTCAACGCATGTCGGATCCAGAAATCAATATCGCCATGATGGCCAGTGCCATGGGGGCAACCGCTCTGGGTCCCATCCACGCTCGCCAAGAATTGCAAGCGGCGATCGCTCAAGGTTTGAAAGCGGTGCGGCTTGGTCAAACTTGCGTGATCGATGTCAACGTTGCACCCGGCTATGACACCAACATGAGTGGTCAAAACTCGACCCAATCATCCGTCCACAAACGCTAAAAGATTTCGGCCAAACTATGGATATCACCAGTGCAACCCTTCAATCCATGCTGCCCAAAAAACGGGACCTTTACTACGGCGGTGCATGGCATCTGCCAAAAGGTGGCTACCAAGACACGATCAACCCAGCCACTGGCGAATCGTTAGGACAAGTTGCCAACGCCAACGCGGACGATGTGCATGCGGCATACCAAGCCGCACAAGCAGCATTTGAGCCCTGGCGCAAACTCAAGCCCTTAGAGCGTGCTGCCTTGCTGAAAAAAGTGGCGGCTGTTTTGCGTGACAATGCCTTTGAGCTTGCCATGATCGATGCCGCCAACTGCGGCAACCCCATCAGCGAAATGCAACGTGACGCATTGATCGCTGCTACACAAATTGAGTACTTTGCAGGTTTAGCCACAGAAATTAAAGGCGAAACACTGCCCATGGGTGATGGCATTTTGAATTACTCGGTGCGTGAGCCCTACGGCGTTTGCGCTCGCATCGTGGCATACAACCACCCCATTATGTTCACGGCAGGCAAAATGGCGCCCCCCCTGATCGCGGGCAACACCGTGATCATGAAGCCACCCTACCAAGCACCGCTTTCAGCCTTGCGCATGATGGAGTTGATTGATGGCATCTTGCCGCCAGGTGTTCTCAACATCATCAGCGCAGATTCCGAAGGCAGCCAAGCTTTGGTCAACCACCCTGGCATTCCTCGCTTAGCACTCATCGGTAGCGTGCCAACCGGTCGGGCTATTGCCAAGGCTGGGGCAGAGCGACTCAAGCATGTCACGCTGGAGTTGGGCGGAAAAAATGCTTGCATCATTTTCCCAGATGCAGACTTATCCAAAGCCATTCCTGGCGCGGTGAACGGCATGAACTTCACGTGGTGCGGACAAAGTTGCGGCTCTACGTCCAGACTGTTTATTCATACCTCGATCTATGACCAAGTGATGGCAGGTGTGCTGCAAGCGATTCAACATTACAAACCTGGCATTCCCACTGAGATGGCGACCACCATGGGTGCCATCGTCTCAAAAGCGCAATGGGAGAAAGTCAAACACTACATTGAAATTGCCAAACAAGATGGCGCCACACTGGCCTATGGCGGCTCAGTGCCCCAAGCACCCGAACTGGCCAAAGGTTGGTTTGTAGAGCCCACCGTCTTCACAAATGTCACACAGCACATGCGAATTTTCAAGGAAGAAGTATTTGGACCTGTGCTGTCCGTGATCAAGTGGGAGAACGAGGACGATCTGTTCAGCCAAGTCAACGCCGTGGACTATGGCTTGACGGCCTCGATTTGGACCACCAATTTAGCCCAAGCACACCAAGCTGTGAGCCGCGTGCAATCTGGTTATGTGTGGGTGAACCACGTCAGCAGTCATTTCATCGGTGCGTCATTTGGCGGTTACAAACAATCTGGCATTGGACGCGAAGAGGGGTTTGATGAGTTGCTGACTTATACGCAACACAAGAATGTTCACGTGGTGCTTTGATACAAAGCAAGCCCTCGTGCATCAGAGGGCCCTCTGGTCAATACCCTTTGCGCCATCGCCAAAGAATCTGTCATCAAAGGGCATGTTCCGGATTTCAGCGCCGCGCGTGGACCAAGGCGCGTTGGTAAGTATTCAAGTCAATGAACTTGGCTGCATCTGGCGCTTTGCCACCCCATTGCCCTTCGATCTCGGCACGCAAGGCCAACACGTTTTGAAAGCCCGGCATGTCAAAAGCGCAGTCCTTCGCCAAACCGCTACCGGTCGTGGTCAATTCCGCGTACGTCAGTTCTGCGACCTTCTGAGTCACCTTGAGTTCTCGCATGAGCACTCGCAGGGCCACCTCGCGTTGCGCGGGATCTAAGGCTGCACGGCAGCCCTCAATGTAGCCAGACAAGTAACGCTCAAGCGCAGAACCGTTTTGAGTCATCCAAGGTCGCATGACAAAAACCCCTTGTGCCTGGTAGGCGCCAAATAGGTCAACTGTGCGTCCTAAGCTCTTTGCGCCCCGTTCTTTGGCCAAAAAGTTCCAAGGTGGGTTCAGCAAGGTGGCTGCGCCAGCTGGCGTATCCAGACCTTTGGTGCGAGCCTCTGAGCCGCCCAGCGGATCGAGTTTGTAGTCTTGGCCTTCTTTGAGGCCTGCATCTTTGAGAATCTTGCGACCAATCAGTGCGTAAGCCGTGTTGGGGGCATCCACCACATACGTGCGACCGCGCAGGTCCGACACTTTGTTGATGTCTTGACGCACCAGCAATTCGTTCATGCCACCGTCACCTCCGGCCACAATGACCGCATCTGCCTTTGCGCCCTCGATCATGGCCACGGCGTTATCCACTGCAGCATGCGCAATTTCAAAACGACCCGCCGCCAAGCCTGCTCGCTGTTCCACCGAATTGGGTGTGAACTGCATTTGCAAGGTGACGCCACGCTGGGTGAAAAAACCTTTCTCTTGCGCCATGTAAATCGGCAAGTTACTGGCACCACGAAACACATTGACACGCAGTGTGACAGGGTCATTCGCTGGGGCTGGTGCCTGCCACAAGCTGGCGCAACCTGCCATCGACACAGCGGCGAAAAGAGCTAAGATTTTTTTCATAAACTTCCTTTGCAAATGACCATTATTCGGCTTTGATACCAATATCACGCACCAGCTTTGTCCAACGATCCACATCGCGCTTGACCAGCGCCCGGGTTTGGTCGGCATTCAGCAACATGGGCTTGCCCCCCGCCTTGCGGAAGTTGTCTTGAAGATCTGGCTGCGCAATGACTTTGGCAAGTTCGCTGCGCAAACGTTCTTGAATGTCGAGCGGTGTTTTCTTCGGCAAGAAATACCCAAACCATGACTCTAAATCGAGCGGCGCCACCCCACTCTCCAAGATGGTGGGAACTTCTGGATGCATGGGATTGCGCTCGGCGCCTGAAACGGCGATCGCTTTGACCGTCCCCGCATTCACTTGCACGCGTGCGGTCGACGAGAGATCGAAAAAGACGTCCACACGGCCACCCAACAAGTCTTGGTAAGCGGCTTGGGCACCCCGGTAAGGCACATGCACCACGTTGACGCCAGCCAAATACCAAAGCGCTGCGGCAAGCACGTGTTGACCCGAACCGTTACCAGCTGAGGCGTATGTGAGTTTGCCTGGGTTGGCCTTGGCATAAGCGACCAACTCTTTGAGTGAATTGAAAGGGAGATCTTTACGCGACATCAAGGTGTAGCTGTAACTGACAGCAAGCCCCACAGGCTCGAAGTCGCGCAGACTGTCATAGGGCAATTTTTCATACAACCCCATGTTGAGGGCGATGTTGGACACCGAACCCATGAGCAAGGTGTAGCCATCGGGATCGGCTTTGGCAGCAGCGTCAGTTCCTACGAGGGTGCCTGAACCAGGCTTGTTCTCAACCACCACGCTCTGTCCCAAGGACTTGCTCAAACGGTCGGCCAACGCGCGTGCCACGAAGTCAAAACCACCACCCGGCGGCTGCGGCACGATCACGCGCAGTGCACGATTGGGATAAGCAGTTTGGGCCATGACGCTTGGCGCTGATCCCAACAAACACATCAACGGTAACGCCTGCACAAGGCTACGGCGCTTCGAGTCCACCACAGAAGTACGCATCTCCATCATGACCATCACCTTTCAAAAATGTAATTTTGCTAACGACTCAACGCTCCAATTCGCCACCTGCCAACCATCGAGCGCCACGCTGGTAAAGCTCTTGAACCACCGGGCCCTTCAACATGGGCATGTCCATCTTGACCGTGTAACCAATGCGCGTTTGGATATAAGCCAGATGGCGATAGCCCTCAGGGAAGTCGGCCAGTGCGGCTGTGTCCAACTTCAGCTGGGCGGATGAATCGACCGGGTCAATTCGGTCCTTTTCATAGATGGGTTGACGGTGCAGCAATTTCCATTCGCCGTTGTGACGGATCACAAAATCATAAAAACGGCCGGTACACACCACATCACACAAAACAGGACCGTTCTCGCCCTCCACCATGCCGCGCTGAGAAATGGTCATTTTGGTTTGTGCAATTGCGCGGTCTCCTGACACTTCCACCGCAGAGCCGCCCAAAAAGTGCAAGATGCTCACACCTTTGGCCCAGCCCTCTTGAGTCACTCGGATGAATTCGGCATAGGGGCCCTGGAACCAAGTAGCCATCATCACACCTTCAGGATGCCACACAGTGGCGAAACGCTCCCAGTCTCCAGCGTCACGCCACACAGCCCAACGTTCCAACATTTGTCGGATCAAGAGTTCGTCATTCATTGCATTGCCCATGTTTTGTCTCCGAAAAAGTGTGCGGTTTAATCAGCAGAGATTTGTTTGGTGCGAATCACATTGCCCCACCTTGGATAATCTTTGGCCACAATCGCAACCAACTCACCGGGCGTGGATGCAGAAGCGTCCATGCCAGCCTTTCCCAAAACATCCTTCACTTCGGGCTGACGCAAGATAGCTGCCATCTCAGTGTTCAAACGGGTCACCACAGCCGAAGGTGTTTTGCTGGGCACAAAGAAGGCGTACCACAGGTCCACGTCAATGCGTTTCACGCCTAACTCTTCAAACGTTGCCACATCGGGTGCCACAGGGTGGCGCTTGGGGCTGCCCACAGCCAAGGCATTCAAACGGCCACTTTTCACAAAACCTTGGGCAATGTGCACAGGCAAAAAGCCTGCATTCAACTCGCCGCTCAACAGGTCCTGGGTATAGCCGGCAGTCCCTCGGTAAGGCACGTGCAACATGAAAGTGTTGGACTCAAGCTTGAACAGTTCCATGGCCATGTGATGGGGGGTGCCCACGCCGGGAGAGCCAAAGCTGATACTGCCGGGTTTGGCTTTGGCTTCCTTGATCAGATCAGCCAAGGACTTGATGCCCGTTTTCGGGTTCGACACCAACATCAGCGAGCCATAGGCCGCCATAGAAACAGGGGCGAAATCTTTGACGGGGTCAAAGCCGGCGTTCTTGTACATCTGAGACGCCATCAACATGGTGTTGGCGCCCATCAACACGGTGTAGCCATCGGGGGTGGATTTAGCCACCGCATCAGCACCAATGTTGCCACTGGCCCCCGCTTGGTTTTGCACCACCACAGGTTGTCCTAATCGCTCGCTCAAACGTGGTGCGACCACGCGCGCAATGGTGTCCATGCCCGTGCCTGGGGTGAACGGCACGATGATCTTGAGGGTTTGGGTGGGGTACGCAGTTTGTGCTGTTGCGCCCCAACTCAAGAGCCCCATCGCAGCCAGCGCGAGGGTGGCCAGTTGTCGGCGATCGATGTAATTCATGAAATGGTCTCCTAAAAATAACAAACTTAAGCGTTTTGAGATGCTGGTGGGATTTTGAACAAGCGCTCTGCGTTGTCTTGAAAGAACGCTTTGCGCACTTGCGGTGCCATGTCTAGGTTTTCCAACATCACCACTTCTTCTGGTACGTACTGGTAGGGGTAATCCATGGCGTAAAGCACACGATCTGGCCCCATGAAGTCTTGGGTGAATTTGAGTGCTGCACCCCACGCCACGCCGCTGTTGGTGATGTGGAAGTTCTCCCGCAGGTAGTCGCTGGGCTTCTTTTGGGTGGGCTGGATGCTCGGGTAGCGCTTGGATTTGACAGTCGCTGCGTGCATGTAGTCCAAACGATAAGCCCAAAACGGCAAGGCCTCACCCATGTGACCCAAAATGATTTGCAACTTGGGGAAGCGATCAAACACGCCAGAGGTGATCAGGCGCAGCGCGTGCAAACCTGTCTCAACACCAAAGCCATAAATCGCACCGTCTAAGCCCGCCTCAATGAAGTGCTGAATCATGCTGGCGGGCATGGCATTGGGGTGCAGGTAAATGGGCGTGTCCATTGCCTCGGCCGCTTCGAAGATCGGCCAAAACTTTTGATCTGACA
Organism: Comamonadaceae bacterium; assembly: GCA_027485285.1. GTDB lineage: Bacteria > Pseudomonadota > Gammaproteobacteria > Burkholderiales > Burkholderiaceae_C > Limnohabitans. The sequence continues at coordinate 33,321 of JAIXRH010000087.1, forward strand.
AATACTCACCTTGGGTGTGTGAGTTGATCACCACCGAATGCATGTTGAGTTGATTCACACCACGCTGAATTTCTTTAGCCGCTGCCGCAGGGTCTTGAGGAGCGACGGCAATCATGCCCACCAAACGGTCGGGGTGGCGACGCATGGCATCGGCCAAGATGTCGTTGGCCACGGGGGCAAACGCCACAGCCGTTTCTTTGTCCATGATCTGCACACCCGGTGAGGTCAAGCCAATGACTTGCACATCCACACCCGCCTCGTCCATGTGCTGCAAGCGCAGCGCATCTAAGTCAGTCAAGCAACGCATGATGTGTGTGGCGCGTTCACTCGGGCTGCTCATGTAGAAGCCCATCAGGTGTTTGAAGCCCGGATCGACATCTTTCTGCTTCAAGATCCGTTTAAAGATCTCCAACATTTCGGGGGGAGCAAACGCCTCTTCGGTGGCAATGCGTCGGTAGGGCCGTGTTGGCAGAGACGCAGAAATGATACTCATGGGCTTCCTCAAATTATTGGCACTCAGGCACTGGGGTGGGCAAAGCTCTTTCTTCGAAAAAGGCTTGCAAGTTGTCAAGAGTCAATGCTGCCATGGCTTGACGTGTTTCGACTGTCGCGCTGGCGATATGCGGCGTCAGCACCACATTGGGCAAGCGGCGCAACTCGGGGTCAACGACGGGCTCATCCGCAAAAACATCCAGTGCAGCGCCTGAAATGAGTTTGTTTTTCAATGCTTGCACCAACACCGGTTGATCTACCACCGAACCACGTGCGATATTGATAAGAAAGCCTTTGGTGCCCAAGGCTTGCAACACCGAAGCGCCAATCAAATTTTTGGTGTCATCCCCGCCGGGTACGGCCACCACCAAGTACTCCACCTGTGCAGCCAAATCGCTCAGTGATTTTAAAAAAGTGTAGGGCAAGTCAGCCTTGGCAAAGCGACTGGTGTAGGCGATGCGCATATCAAATGCCGCTGCGCGTTTGGCAATCGCCCGGCCAATGCGCCCCATTCCCACAATGCCCAAGCGTGCGCCCGACACTTTGTGCATCAAAGCAAAATCATCGTCCACCCAATCGCCATTGCGCACAAATTTGTCGGCTTGCGGTATGCGTCGACCAATAGATAACACCAGACCCATTGCCAAGTCAGCCACGTCATCGGTGAAGACGCCTGGCGTGTGCGTGACCGTGATGCCTCTGTCGATGGCCTCCGCCACATCCACCCCGTCGTAGCCGACGCCACAAATGGCAATGAGCTTCACATGGGGCAACATCATCAGCAACCTTTTGTCGACCTTGGCTGCACCTGTGCCCACGACGGCTGTGACCTTGCTCAAGGCCCCCGGGTCTTTGATGTGGGTGTGGTCGTGGACGATGTAGTCAGCCTCTTGCAGCGCTTTCATCATGAACGGTGGCAAGGGCGAGACTTGCAGAATTTCGTGTGCCATGGCCGGGTCCTCCAACTGTCTTTTACATTCCCCTGACTCTAACCTTGGATTGGCCAACCGCACTGACTTTGCAGCGGTTGCCAAGCGACGCACCCCAAAACTCACGGGCAAGTCAAACGCGGACTTGCCCAATGCGACGTTGACAACAAAAAGGGAGCCCGAAGGCTCCCTTTTTGATGTGGCGCATGAACAGAGCCTAGGCTTGAATTAAGCCTTTTTGGCGTAAGCCGAACACCAGCCTTTGCCAGCGACTTGCTTGCCAGCAAACAAGGGGCAGCCACCCGCTGCATCTGTGGCTTTGCCTTGAAACAAAGCGCAATTGCCACAAATCTGGCCAGCAGCGTATTTGGGCTGCTTGGTTTTGTCCACTTTGGTGGCGTCAGCTTTGTAGCTCAGGCCCACAGCTTGAGGATCGGCTTCGTTCACCATGGCGCCTTGCGCAGAAGCTGTAGTTGCAAAGGCTGCAACGCCCGCAACTGACATGGTTTGCATCATGAATACGCGACGGTTGGTTGGTTGGTTCATCAATGTTCTCCTGAGGAAAGTTTGAAACTGGGCCAGCAAATTCTAGCTAGCCCTATCTTAACGAGAGAATAAATGGTGCGATTGATTGACATCAAATAAAGGCTATGTGTGCTTTTTTTAAGCGCTATCCTTGAGGCCATGAATGACATAGCCAACCTTCGCAAAAGCTACGAACGCGCCGAACTCAACGAGTCAGCCTCAGCCGCAGACCCCCTACAACAGTTCGACCTCTGGCTCAAAGAAGCCATCTCCGGCAAACTGCCCGAGCCCAACGCCATGACCTTGGCGACAGTGGGCAGCGACTTGCGGCCCAGCACACGTGTGGTGCTCATCAAGGGCTACGACGCTCGCGGCATGGTGTGGTTCACCAACTACAACAGCCGCAAGGGACAGCAACTGGCGGGCAACCCTTTTGCGGCACTTCAATTTCATTGGGTCGAACTCGAGCGCGTGGTGCGCATTGAAGGACGGGTGGAGAAAATCAGCGACGCAGAAAGTGATGCCTATTTCAATAGCCGTCCCCTTGATTCGCGCATTGGCGCATGGGCCAGTCCGCAAAGCCAAGTGATTGAAGGGCGCGGCATCTTGGTGGCCAACGCCGCCAAATACGGCGCACAGTTTTTATTGCAACCGCCACGACCACCACACTGGGGCGGCTACCGATTGATCCCCGAACAGTGGGAGTTTTGGCAAGGCCGCAAGAGCCGTCTGCATGACCGCTTGCGTTACCGCCCAACGGCCCAAGGTGCTTGGGTACGCGAACGACTCGCGCCATAAAACAAAAGCGGCACTTCGGCCGCTTTTGTCATGGGTCCGACTGAAACTTAAAAGCTCACTTGAGCGCCAAGCTTCAAGTGACGCCCTGCGATAGGCGGCGCGTTGTCACGCATCGTTTGCGTCAGCACTGACGTGGATGAATACGCCAGCTTGTTGGTGAGGTTGTCGAGCTTGGCAAACAACAGCCAATGCGTCGGGCCACTGTGGGTGTGATAGTTCAGCCCAGCGTTCCACAACGTATGACCGGCGGTGGTGATGCCTGGATGCGTGCCGTTGTTGGGCACGCGGTTTTGAGCGGCCGCTTGCATGAACCCCAAACGTGCACCCCAAGCGTTGCGTGACCACACCGCGTCAGCGCCCACACGCATCGGGGCGATGCGGGGCATGGGGCTGTTGTGGGTCAAGTCTTGGGCGCGCACCACGTCGGCACGCAACTCCAGGTCCATCGCGCCATGTGCACCGTTGGATGTCAGCAGGGCATCTTGACCTGCCACCATGCGAATTTTGGCGGTGGATTCAATGCCATAGAAACGGGCACGGACACCTTCAAATCGATAGTCTGGCATACCGCCAACGAAGCGATCTGTACCCGTGGGTTGCAAAGAGATGTAATTGGAAAACTTCGAAGCAAATCCAGTGATGCCAAATTTGTGCGCGCCTTGTTTCCACTCACCCCCCACATCGAGCTGTGTGCCTTTTTCCAAGCCGTTGGTGGGCTGACCTATTTCATAGGTACCCGTTGCCGCGTGCTCCCCGTGGGCGTACAACTCATGGTCTTTGGGTGCACGCTGACTGGCGCTGAGATTGGTCGAGAGTTGCCATCCGTTTTGCGCCTCACCTTGACGCAAATGACGCATGGCCCCTAAGGCCAAGCTCAGTGGCTTGAACTTTTGGGTTTGTGCAGGAATATCTGCTGACGGACCGCTGGATTCGAAGGATTGCACCGTCACGCTTTCTGCACGTGCGCCCGCACTCAGCTGGCCCCAGCTGGTTTTCAAGGCTTGGTAGGTAAACACGCCCTCACTGCGCGTGCGACTGGGTGGCAAAAGCGTGTTCGTGCCATCGTCGGCCTTGGCTTGCAAATTGTTACGCTCACTTTGAATGCCAACGACACCATCCCATTGCATGCCATTGTTCAAGCGCTGGGCAGGTTGACGCCCCTCCAAACGCAGGTCATGGCCTTTATTTTTGAACGTTGACTCTGGACTTCCCGCATCAAATTCGGTGTGCGTGTAATCGGTGCGGCCGAGTTGAAACTTCAGCTCTTGAAACACCCCCACTTCGCGCAACACACCTTCCATCACGTGATGGCGACGGCGCATGCCAATCTTCACCTCGGGCTCAGCCACTGTGCCGTAGGTACTGCGGTAGTCGCTGGTAGACACACCCAAATAACCACGGTCAAACAGCAGCGTGGCCCCCACTGCGCCACCCTTGCTGTTGCTTGCAGAGTTGCACACGCGGCGGCCATTTGACGGACCACCATCACCGCAGGTCATGCCTTTGGGCACTCGCAAGTTTTCGGTGCTGCGCTCAAACGCATCCACATGCAACACAAATTTGTCATGACCTGCCTCCACCATCGCGCCCGTGCTGCGCTCGTCGGCTGCACCGCCCGCACGCACTTCTGCTTTGCCCATCACGCCGCCTTTGGCGTCAAACATACGCTCGCGTGCGATGCGGTTGTCGATCACGTTGACCACGCCGCCTATGGCACTGCCGCCGTACAGCAAAGTGGCGGGGCCACGCAAGACTTCAATGCGCTCGGTGGTGAGGGGGTCTAAGGGCACAGCATGGTCGTTGCTCAGGCCAGACACATCCATGTTGGCCCCGCTGTTCTGCAAAATACGAATGCGGTCGCCGTCCATGCCACGAATCACAGGGCGGCCCACATTGGTGCCAAACGAAGCATTGGCAATGCCAGGTAAATTGTCGAGTGTTTCGCCCAAGGTGCTGCCTTGACGCTGGGTGAGTGCAGCGCCTGACAGTTGCTGCGCAGGCACCATCAAGTCGCTGCGCTCCAAGGTGCGTGCGGTGATGGTGACTTCATCCAAACGGTGACCGTCCGCCGTTTGTGCCCAAGCATGACCCAGGCCGATAGCGAGAAATGAATATGCAGCCGCCGCCAAGGCGCTGCGTTGAAAAACGTGTGTCATCTGAGTTTCCTGCGAGGCTTTTAAAACGCCTCTGATGTGTTTGACAAAGACATGCCAGCGCGCCAGCGATCAAGCATGGCGAGCCGACTCAAAGTTCAATGCAAAACAGCAGGTGGCCCTCGGGCCGCATAAAAGCGCTCAAACAGCGCAAATCGTTCGTGCAGGGTTGCCGCCAGCCAACTGAAGGCGGGCATCAGGGGCATCACTCGCAAAACAGGGGTTTGCAGGGCATCTGGACAACTTTGGTCAAACAGCTGACAGTCCACCGCATGGCTGTGGTCTCCCCACAAACGCTGCAAACCAGCCAGCAGATCTTGATCAGTAGCGGCAGTTGTGGCACCTTCCACTGCAACAGCCATGTGCGTGCCATGTGCATGGGCCACGCGGTGCAAAACGCCCACGGTTTGCACCAACACCAAGGCCGTCAGCAAGACCAGCACCATGCGTTGCAAACGGCGCAGGCGCAGGCTCAGCCCCAGCAACGACACATGCGGTGCATCAGCCATGTCGCACCTTGTCGGCAAAAGTCTTCACAAACTTTTGCACCTTGGGCGCCACCACAAAAGTGCAATAGCCTTGGTGGGGGTTGAATTCAAAATAGTCTTGGTGGTAATCCTCGGCAGCTGAATAGTTGTTCAAAGTTGTCAGCTCGGTCACCACACGGCCTGACAACGCCGCATTCACCTCGTCCAGCACCTGTTGCGCCACCTCGCGGTCGGCTTCGTCACTCACGTAAATGCCGCTGCGGTATTGCGTGCCGACATCGTTGCCTTGGCGGTTCAAGGTGGTGGGGTCGTGGATGACAAAGAAAATTTCCAGCACCTCACGCAAGCTGATGACCTGCGGGTCGTACACCAAGCGCACCACCTCGTTGTGGCCTGTTTGGCCTGTGCACACATCGGCATATGTGGGTTTCAAGGTGTGGCCATTGCAATAACCCGACTCCACATCCAACACACCCTTGACCCGCACAAAGACAGCTTCGGTACACCAAAAACAGCCTCCGCCCAAGGTGATGACTTGAGAATGTGCCTGGCCTGTCGTGGTGTGTGTCATATTCTTTGATTCTATGATTCTATGATTCTATGATTCTATGATTGTGTGCGCCAAGAGACAGATGCGCATGCCGTAGGAAGGCACACTGGAAAGAACATGGACACCCTGCTGGCTCTGAAGCCTATTTTGACCGCACTGGTCTTGCCCGCCGCGAGTGGCTTGCTGGTTCTCTTTGCCTTGTTGTTTTGGGCTTGGCGCACCCGTGGACGGGCAAATGCTTGGCCTGTCGGTCTGGCTGGCGTGGCCACGTTGCTGATGTGGCTGCTGAGTTGCCAAGCCGTCGCCATTGGGCTGTCCGTGCATTTGCTGCCCCAAGTCACCCCCCTCAGCCCGAAAGATTTGGCGTCACAGCAGGTGCAAGCCATCGTGGTCTTGGGCGGCGGCGTCGAAAACAACGCTGTGGAATACAGCGGCCCCACGTTGTCGCCCGATACCATGTCGCGGTTGTTGTACGGCGTGTATTTGTCGCGCACCACGCAGCTCCCCATGGCTTACACCGGCGGCATTGGCTGGGCGGGCCTCAGCGGGCAAGCGTCTGAAGCCGAAGTGGCTGCATTGGCTTTGAGCCGTTTAGGTGCCCCCCCGCTACTCTGGCAAGAAAAACAATCGCGTGACACGCGCGAGAACGCGCGCCTCACTGCCGCCCTGCTCAAAAACGACGGCATCACGCGCATTGCCTTGGTGACCCACGCTTGGCACATGCCACGCAGCGTGCGGCAGTTTGAGGCAGCGGGCTTGACCGTTACCCCCGCCCCGATGGACTTTATCCGTAGCGATGCTGCACCGCTTTTGCAATGGCTGCCCAGCGGCAGCGGACTGCGAGAGAGTGCTTGGGTCATCAAGGAATGGCTGGGGCTGTTGCTCACTTAAGAGCTCCAAAAAATTAAACTGGTACATTGCTAACCAACCAGTCATTAGCAGCTTATGACCCCTGAAACCCTGATCAACGCTCTAGAAACCACGCACAAACGCGAGCGTCGCAAAGAGGCGCGTCCCGGCGAGTTGTTGGACGCGGCTTTGGATCTGTTTGTTGAAAAAGGGTTTTCTGCGGCCCGCGTGGACGAGGTGGCGGCGCGCGCAGGCGTGTCCAAGGGCACGCTGTTTTTGTACTTTGAAAGCAAAGAAGACCTGTTCAAAGCGGTGGTGCGCGAAAACATCGCCAACCAATTTCCCACATGGCAAGAAGAGTTTGTGGCCTTTCAAGGCTCCAGCGCCGACATGTTGCGCTACGCCCTGCTGTCTTGGTGGGAACGCATTGGCAAGACACGCGCCAGCGGCATCACCAAGCTGGTGATGAGCGAGGCCCAAAACTTCCCCGAAATTGCCCAGTTTTACCAAGAAGAAGTCATCAAGCCAGGCAACGCCATGATTCGCCGCATCTTGGAACGCGGCGTGAGCAGCGGTGAGTTTCGACAGCTGGACCTGGAACAAGCGGTGCACATCATTGTTGCCCCCATGATCTTTTTGATGATGTGGAAACACTCCATGGGCGCCTGTGCCGCCTCGGCCAAGATCGTGGACCCCGAACAATTCATTCACATGCAAGTCGATGTGCTGCTGCACGGCATGAACGCCCCCCAAACATGAAACACATCACAACCCGATGGATCGTCATTGCCGTCATCTTGCTGGCCTTGGTCGGCGGCATTTGGCGTGCCATGAACAACCAAAGTGCCAAAAAAGCTGCCGCTAACGCCCCAGCCGTGGCCCCCACACAAGTGGAGCTGGCCAGCACCGATGTGGTGAAGGCCGAGTTGCGCGATGTCACGCAAGGTTTAGCCATCTCAGGCACAGTCAAGGCTGTGAACTATGCGGTCATCAAAGCCCGCGTGGCGGGTGAGCTGAAGGAAGTCTTGGCGCGTGAAGGCGACAGCGTGAAAGCGGGCGACGTCTTGGCCCGCATCGACCCCACCGAGTACCAACGCCGTTGGCAACAGGCCACAGAACAAGCAACGGCCGCCATGGCGCAAATGGATATTGCCAAGCGTGCATGGGAAAACAACCTTTCACTGGCAGCCCAAAACTTCATCTCCACAGCGGCGATGAACAACTCTGAGGCCAACTACCTAGGAACCGTTGCCAGCCACAAAGCCGCCGTGGCGGGTGCGGACGTGGCCCGCAAGGCCTTGGATGACGCCACCTTGCGTGCGCCCTTTGCCGGCATCGTCTCGGGCCGCACGGCCCAAGTGGGGGAGCGAGTGGGCATTGACGCCAAGCTCATGGAGCTGGTGGACTTGAACCAACTCGAAGTCGAAGTGCCGCTGAGCCCCAGCGAATCCATGGATGTGCGCGTAGGCCAAATGGCCGCGCTGCAAGTGGAAGACCGCAAATCAACGGTGGGGGCCAGGGTCAAACGCATCAGCCCCAGCGCGCAAGCGGGCAGTCGAAGCGTGTTGATTTATTTGGCACTGGACAAAGCTGAAGGTTTGCGCAACGGTCTGTTTGCCAAGGGCGTCTTAGGCATGGGCAAGAGCCAAGTGCTGGCCGTGCCTTTGTCTGCCGTGCGCACCGACCGAGCGCAACCTTATGTGCAAGTGGTGGAACCCGTGGGCGATCAGCTGCAAGTGGCCCACAAAATCGTTGCCATGGGCGTGCGCGGCATGGACATGGACCAGCCTGAATCAGAAACCCTGGTGGGCGTGACCGGCCTGAATGAGGGCAGCACTGTGCTCAGAAGCCATGTGGGTGCTTTGCGTGCAGGCATGGTGGTGAAGTACACCGCCAACGCCAAACCCTAAGGCGACAAACCCAGCATGTGGTTCACCCAGGTCAGCTTGAAAAACCCGGTCTTCGCGACCATGATGATGCTTGCCATCGTGGTGTTGGGCTTGTTCTCGTACCAACGCCTCAAGATTGACCAGTTTCCCAACATCGACTTCCCCGTGGTGGTCATCACCACCGAATACCCGGGCGCATCCCCTGAGATCGTGGAGAGCGAAGTCAGCAAGAAGATTGAAGAGGGCGTCAATTCCATCGCTGGCATCAGCGCCCTCACCTCGCGCAGCTACGAAGGCATGTCGGTGGTGGTGATTGAGTTTCAACTGCACATCGATGGCCGCAAAGGCGCAGACGATGTGCGCGAAAAAGTAGCCGCGCTTCGCCCCATGCTGCGCAGCGAAGTCAAAGAGCCTAGGGTTTTGCGCTTTGACCCATCCAGCCGCGCCATATGGTCGCTGGCCGTGGTGCCCGAAACAGCGCAAGGCACAGCACCCCTCTCCGCCGTGGAGTTGACCAACTGGGCCGACCAAGTGCTGAAAAAACGCCTAGAGAATGTGCGCGGCGTGGGCTCAGTGACGTTGGTGGGCGGGACCAAGCGCGAAATCAATTTGTACCTCAACCCGCAAGCCATGGAATCGCTGGGCATCAGCGCCGACCAAGTGGTGAATGCGGTGCGGTCAGAAACCCAAGACTTGCCCGTGGGCAGCTTGCGCTCGCTGCAACAAGACCGCGTGATTCAAATTCAAGGCCGCATGCAGCGCCCCGAGGACTTTGGGCAAATCATCGTGGCACGTAAAAACACCACGCCGATTCGTTTGAACCAAGTGGCCACCGTCCATGACGGCGCACAAGAGGTGGAGAGTTTGGCGCTCTACAACGGCCAACGCACCTTGCTGATGACGGTGCAAAAAGCGCAAGACGAAAACACCATCGACGTGATTGACGGCCTCAACAAAACCGTGGCCGAGATGAAGGCGCAGCTGCCCAACGGCCTGCGCCTCGAACAAGTGCAAGACGGTTCTCGCCCAATCCGTGTGGGTGTGGCCAATGTGCGCCAAACACTCATCGAGGGTGCTCTGCTGACCGTGCTGATCGTGTTCTTGTTCTTGAACTCTTGGCGCTCGACCGTCATCACCGGCCTGACGCTGCCCATTGCCGTCATTGGCACGTTTTTGTTCATGTACATGTTTGGTTTCACCATCAACATGATCACGCTCATGGCGCTGTCGCTGTGTGTGGGCCTGTTGATTGACGACGCCATCGTGGTGCGCGAAAACATCGTGCGGCATGTACAAATGGGCAAGACGCCTTACCAAGCGGCGATGGACGGCACACAAGAAATTGGCTTGGCGGTGTTGGCCACCACGCTGTCCATCGTGGCAGTGTTTTTGCCGATTGGTTTCATGGGCGGCATCATTGGCAAGTTCTTCCACGAGTTTGGCATCACCATCGTGGCAGCGGTGCTTATCTCGATGTTCGTCAGCTTCACGCTCGACCCCATGCTCTCGTCGATTTGGCACGACCCCTCCATCCAAGCGCACGGTCAGAAAGGCAAATCCAACACGTTTTACGACCGCACCATTGGCCCCATCACCGCTTGGTTTGAAACGACCACGGACAAGCTCATTGCCCTCTACCAGCGCATCTTGAAATGGGCGCTCATTCACAAACGTGCCACTGTGGCCATGGCCATTGGCACCTTTGCAACGAGCATCTTCATGGTGCCTCTGCTCGGCACCGAGTTTGTGCCCAAGGCCGATTTCTCTGAAACCACCGTCAACTTCTACACCCCCGTGGGTTCGTCTTTGGAGGTCACCGAGTCCAAAGCCAAGCAGGTAGAGGCCATCATCCGTGAGTTTCCCGAGGTGCGCTACACCCTGTCCACCATCAACACGGGCATGGCCAACGGCAAAATTTACGCCAATGTTTACATCCGCCTGGTTGACCGCAAAAACCGTCAGCGCAATGTGGACCAACTATCGGCCAGCTTTCGCGAACGCTTACAGCAAGTGCCGGGCATCACCGTCACGCACGCGGGCTTGATGGATGGGGTCGGTGGCAACAAACAAGTGGAATTCTCGCTGCAAGGCAGCGACTTGCGCGAGCTAGAACGACTGGCCGTGCAGGTGATGGAGAAAATAAACACCATCCCCGGCTTGGTGGATTTGGACTCCAGCGTGAAGCCCAACAAACCGACGATTGACGTGCAGGTGCAGCGCGAAGCTGCCAACGACCTTGGCTTGTCCTTGGGCGCCATTGGCAACCAATTGCGCATCTTGGTGGCGGGCAGCACTGTGACCAACTGGCGTGCCGCCAACGACCAAACCTATGACGTGAACGTGCGTCTCGCGCCCAGTGCTCGCAACGCCATACAAGACCTAGAGCGTCTGCCCTTCACGATTGGCACCCACGCCGATGGCAGCCCCCGCGTGGCGCGCTTGAACCAAGTGGCCCAAGTGATGGAGGGCACAGGCCCCAACCAAATCAACCGCCGTGACTTGTTGCGTGAAGTGGCCATCAACGCCAACGTTTACAACCGCACAGCAGGCGAGGTGTCTGGCGACATACGCAAAGCTTTGGACAGCATTCAAATGCCGCCTGGCTACCGCTACCAATTTGGCGGCTCAACCAAAAGCATGGCTGAGTCGTTTGACTACGCTTTATCAGCCCTGATCTTGGCCATCCTCTTCATCTACATGATTCTGGCCAGCCAGTTCAAAAGCTTCTTGCAGCCCATGGCCCTCATGACCGCCCTGCCCCTCACCCTCATTGGTGTGGTGCTGGCCTTGCTGATGTTTGGCTCGAGCTTGTCGATGTTCTCCATCATTGGCGTGATCATGCTGATGGGCTTGGTCACCAAAAACGCCATTTTGTTGGTGGATTTCGCCATTCGCTCGCGTGAGCCACACGTGCAAGCCGATGGCTCGGTCAAGCCTGGCCTGAGCCGCCATGATGCCCTGCTGCTGGCCGCCGAAGTGCGTTTGCGCCCCATTTTGATGACCACGTTGGCCATGATTTTTGGCATGGTGCCCTTGGCATTTGCCCTGTCGGAGGGCGCAGAACAGCGCTCGCCCATGGGTCAGGCCGTGATTGGCGGGGTCATCACCTCGTCTCTGCTGACGCTGGTCGTCGTTCCCGTGGTGTATTGCTACTTGGACGATTTGGCCGAATGGATGAAACGCAAATGGTCGTCAGTCGCTGACAGCCCTGCCCGTTAAAATTTTGCCTGGCATCAATTGAATGACTTCGGAGTTTTGAGATGAATACCCAACAAGCCCGCTTCAACATGGTTGAGCAACAAATCCGCCCCTGGCAAGTGCTGGACGCACAGGTGCTGACCGTCTTGTCCAATGTGCCACGCGAGCTGTTTGTGCCTCAGGCCTACCTTGCCTTGGCCTACACCGACACCGACATCCCTTTGGGCCACGGCGAATTCATGGCCCCACCCCGCGTGGCTGCGCGTTTGATGCACGACTTGCAACTCACGGGTGTGGAGAAAGTGCTGGAAATCGGCACTGGCAGCGGTTACATGGCTGCCCTGTTGGCAGGCCGCGCCCAACGCGTGGTGAGCCTAGAAATCAACCCCGAATTGGCCAGCAACGCCCGGAACAACCTGCAACGCGCGGGCATCAGCAACGTGGATGTGCGCGTGACGGACGGCAGCTCTGGCGCTTCGGGCGATGCCCCGTTTGACGCCATCGTGTTGGGCGGCTCAGTGGCGGAAGTGCCACAGGCCCTGTTGCAGCAATTGTCCATGGGGGGTCGTTTGATGGCCATCGTCGGCCATGACCATGTGATGGTGGCCACACGCTTCACACGCACCGCTGACGCGGCATGGCATAGCCAAGCTTTGTGGGACCACACGGCCCCACGTTTGCAAGGCTTTGCTGAACCCACACGCTTCAAATTCTGAAAGCGCGGCATGATTGACCAAGTCCAACCGGCCCAGCTGCAAGACTGGATCGCCTCGCAAGCAACCCAAGGCGCAACCGTGGTGCTGGATGTGCGTGAAGCTTGGGAAGTGCAAACCGCCTGCGTCACTGCGCATGGGTTTGAACTGGTGAAGATTCCCATGCACAACGTCCCTGCTCGCATTGATGAGTTGGATCGGGACCAACCCATTGCTGTCTTATGCCACCACGGCAGTCGCAGCATGCAAGTGGCCGCGTTTTTGGTACAACAAGGTTTTGGCCATGTGGCCAACATCGCGGGCGGCATCGACGCTTGGTCGTCGCAAGTAGACGCCACTGTGCCCACCTATTGATTTTTGAAAGAACCGAATGTCCCTCAACTGCCACCTGTTTCGCGCCCTCCCCCTCGCCGCTGCGGTGATGATGGCTTTTGCGACCCACGCCCAAGCCCAAAGCTTGGTGGAGATGTATGACGCAGCGCGTGGCTACGATGCAGGCTTTATTTCAGCGAAAGCACAGTTTGAAGCGAACTTGGCCAAAGCGAACCAAACTTTAGGCGGCATCTTGCCCAATATTGCGATGTCGGTCAGCTCGGCCAAAACAGACTTCAAAAGCCAACTGAGATCAACGCCAAACACAGTTGCGGAAAAAGATCTGGAAACACGCACCGTCTCAGCCACCCTTGTGCAACCTATCTACCGTCCTGCTGCATGGGCCGCTTACAAACAAGGTGGCAGCCTGTTACAACAAGCGGCCGCGCAGTTCGAAGCGGCAGAACATGATTTGCTGATTCGAGTCACACAGGGCTATTTTGATGTACTCGTTGGGGAAGACAACCTGGCCCTCTTGAATGCCCAACGCACGGCGGTGGGCGAGCAATTGGCTTCTGCCAAACGCAATTTTGAAGTGGGTACCGCCACGATCACCGGTGTGCGGGACGCGCAGGCCCGCTTTGACCTGACGAATGCGCAAACGATTGCGGCTGAGAATGACTTGCGCATCAAACGTTTAGCACTCGATTTATTGGTCGGCCTCAGTGACGCCAAGCCCAAACGGCTGTTGCAAATCAACCAATTAATCGCCACCCCCAAAGAAGATGTCAACCAATGGGTGTCGCAAGCCGAAACCACCAGCCCCGCAATTCGACAAGCGCAGCTGGCTCTAGAAGTTGCGTCACTGGAAGTGGACAAAGCCACAGCGGGTCACAAGCCGACTCTGGACGCACAAATGAACTATGTGCGCACGGAGAACATCAAGGGAACCGCTATTTCAGATCTCCAAACCAATGTGTTTACCCCCAGCGTCGGCGTGGTGCTGAATGTGCCTTTGTTTGCTGGCTTCACCACGATGTACCGCATCAAAGAAACGGTCGCCTTGGAGACCAAAGCCCGTTCTGACCTTGAGAATGCCCGTCGCGCCACCGCGCAAGCCACGCGCTCGGCCTACTTTGGTTTGGTTTCAGGCCTGAGCCAAGTCAAAGCCTACGAAGCCGCCGAAGCCTCCAGCCAAAGCGCATTGGATGCCAACAAGCTGGGTTACTCGGTGGGCGTGAACATCAACATCGATGTGCTGAACTCGCAAAGCCAGCTCTACCAAACCAAGCGCGACTTGGCCAAAGCCCGCTACGACGTGTTGGTGACCAACCTGAAACTTCGCCAAGCTGCTGGCACCTTGACGCCGGCAGACTTGCAGCCCATCAACGCCCTGCTCGCGCCTTAATTCTTTTCTAAGTAAGGCCCCAGCGCTTGCGCTGTGCGCTGGGCCGCACCACGGTGCGCCTGGGCAAACTCATTGCAGGCCTGAATGTGGGCATTTGCATCCGGGCTGAAACACACCATTTGCAACGCTGTGGTCACGGCTTGCGCCATGTCTTGCACGCGCAACGCCGCACCTGCTTCTTCGGCCAGTTGGGCGGCTTGGGCAAAATTAAAGGTATGCGGCCCCATCACCACAGGGCAGCCACAGGCCGTGGACTCGATCAAGTTTTGACCACCCAAGGGTGCAAAACTGCCGCCCAACAAAGCCACTTGGGACAAGCCGTAATACAAAGCCATTTCACCCAGCGAATCACCGAGCCATAGGGTGTTGGCATCGTCAGAGGTATTCACGACTGGCCCGTCCACCCATTGGCTGCGACGCGACACATGCCAACCGCGCTGCGTGAGCAAGTTCGCCACTTCATCAAAGCGTTGCGGATGGCGCGGCACGATCAGCCAATGCACGGCATGAATGTGGTTTTGATGATCGTGTGGGACATCTTTGAGCGCTTGCAAGGTGTCCAGCCACATGGCCTCTTCGCCTTCGCGTGAGCTGGAGAACAGCACCACGGGTTTTGCGAGGTGTTGCCGCCACGTCTTCGCCATCGCCAGTTGGGCCGCATCTGGCTTGGCATCAAATTTCAAGTTGCCCAACACGGCGTCCACCTTGGCACCCAGGGCTTGCAAGCGATCGGCATCGGCCTGGGTTTGCGCCAACACCACCGATAAGCCTTGGTAAGCCGGCCGCGACAACCCAGCAAAGCGCTGCGCTTGGCGCATGCTTTTTTCACTCATGCGCGCATTGACCAAAGCCAATGGCACGTTGGCCTGGTTGCACTGTGCCACCCAGTTGGGCCACAACTCGGTTTCCAAGATGATCCCCACGGATGGTTTGAAATGGGTCAAAAAGCGTTGCACAGCTGCCGGTGTATCCCAAGGTTGCCAGACTTGCACATCACCGTCTTGCAGCAGGCTCACACCTTGGGCACGCCCCGTGGCGGTGCCATGGGTGAGCAAGATGCGGAGGTTGGGCTGCACGGCACGCAAAGCCTCAATCAGCACCTCGGCCGCACGGGTCTCGCCCAAAGACACGGCATGCACCCAGACATAGCCCCCTGGATGAGCAGGCTGCGTGTAGTGACCAAAGCGTTCTTCCACGGCGTGCCAATAACCCGCTTCTTCACGACCACGGTGGCGCAGTTTGCGACGCAACAAGGGCTGCAAGGCCCACATCAGCGCACTGTAAATTTGCAGCATCATGGCATGGCGCCTTGGGCCGCCAAACTGGTTTGCCAAGCTTGCCAAACAGCCTCTACGGGGGGCGTGGGGGTGCCAACCACGCTGCATTGATGCACAAGGCCCTGAGGGCCTGTGCGCCAAGCGGTGTCGAAGTTGTAAATTTGCACGTGCGGCAAACCCAAGGCCACGGCCATGTGACTCAAGCCGCTGTCCACGCCAATCACGCCCGTGCATTGCGCCATCTCGGTGGTGAGCTGGTCCAACGACAAGCGTGGCCACACGACAGCACCCGGCAGCTTCTCAGCCAAAGCGATGCTGCGCAAATGCTCAGTTTCGTTACCGTGGGGCAGTGCCACATCAAAGCCGTGTTGCTTCAAGCGACTGCCAATCTCCAACCAATGATCCACGGGCCACTCTTTGTCGGCACGTGAAGTCCCATGCACCAAAGCCACCAGGGGCCTGCGCTGCGCTGTCGCAAGGCCTAGTCCATAGTTCAGATGCGCGGGCACGTCGTAGCTCAAGGCCTTGGCGCACAGCACACGGCCTCGCGCCACAGCGTGGATGTGCGGGGTGACCGGCACGGCCACATCCGCCACCCAACGCGTTGGGCGCTCGTAGCCAGAACCGTCCGTGCGATTGGCCAAGGCATAGCGTTTACCGCCCTTGGCTTTTCGAGCCAGCCACACAACCAAAGCGGATTTGGTCAGGCCTTGTAAGTCGAGGATGACGTCATACGCCTCTTGCTGCAAATCGGCTTTGAAGGCTTGCCACTCGGTACGGGTTTGCGCACGGGCCTCGGTTTTGAGAAACGCTTTGCGCCAGCGACGTATTTCACAAGGGATGACGCGATTGACTGCCGAGCATCTCGTGGCTAGGGGCGCAAAACCGCGCTCGACCACCCAATCAATTTGGGCGTTCGGAAACATGGCTTGAATGTCCATCACGGCGGGCATGGTGTGGACCACATCGCCCAATGACGAGAGCTTGACGATCAACACCTTCAGCGGTGTTTGTCTGTCAGGCAAAGCGGGCAAGCTCAATGCGCCGCCTCTTGAAACGCCGCATCAGGTTTGACGCGACGCAGCAGCGCCAGCATGTCATGCTCAATGCGACCCAGTGCAGCTTGGGTTTGGCCTTCAAAGCGCAGCACCAGCACGGGCGTGGTGTTGGACGCGCGAATCAAACCAAAGCCATCGGCCCAATCGATGCGCAGGCCGTCAATCACGCACGCCTCGGGCTTGAACTCGGGCGAAGGCAATTCCCCCGAGGACACCAGCTGCTGCAACTCAGCGCTCAAACGGTGGGGCTCGCCTTCGGCACAGCTCACGTTCAACTCTGGGGTGGAAAAACTGGAAGGCAAGGCGTCGAGCACCGCATTGGCATCTGGGCTACGGCTGACAATTTCTAACAAGCGGCAACCGGCATAGGTGCCATCGTCAAAACCAAACCAACGTTCTTTGAAAAAGATATGGCCACTCATCTCGCCACCCAAGGGTGAATCGACTTCCTTCATCTTGGCTTTGATCAGTGAGTGGCCTGTTTTGAACATCAAGGCTTGGCCGCCAGCTTCGCGAATGGCGGGAGCCAAACGCTGCGAGCACTTGACATCAAACACAATCGCACCACCCGGCACGCGTGACAAAACGTCTTGTGCAAACAAGGCCATTTGGCGGTCGGGGTAAATGTTGTTGCCGCCTTGGGTCACGATGCCCAAGCGGTCGCCGTCGCCGTCAAACGCCAACCCCAATTCAGCGCCAGTGGTTTTGAGTGCGGCAATCAAGTCTTTCAAGTTCTCAGGCTTGCTGGGGTCTGGGTGGTGGTTGGGGAAGTTGCCGTCTACTTCGCTGAACAACTCGACCACCTCGCAGCCCAAGGCGCGGAAGATGCCAGGCGCTGTGGCACCCGCAATGCCATTGCCGCAATCGACCACCACTTTCATGGGGCGGCTCAAGCGCACATCGCCGACGATGCGAGCCACGTAGTCGGCAGTCACGTCCAACTGCTTGACGCTGCCACCGGCTTTGAGCATCCAGCTTTCCGCCTCCATGATGTGGCGCAGTCCTTGAATTTCGTCACCGTGAATGGCGCGACCACCCAAAACCATTTTGAATCCGTTGTAATCCTTGGGGTTGTGACTGCCCGTGACTTGAATACCGCTCTTGCACAACGTGCAAGCTGCGAAGTACAACATGGGCGTGGTGACCGCACCCACATCAATCACTTGGACGCCTGCAGCGACCAAGCCACGCATCAGAGCTTCGACCAGCGAAGGCCCGCTCAAGCGGCCATCACGGCCCACGGCCACAGTGGTTTCGCCGTTGGCAGCGGCATGCGTGCCGAAGGCACGGCCCAGGGCTTCGGCGACTTCAACATTGAGGGTTGAGGGAACGACACCGCGGATGTCGTAGGCTTTGAAGATGGAGGGGATAACTTGCATGGTGCTGAGATTGTAGAGAGCCCGATACCCTCTTATGGGCCGATTATGATGACGCAACGTCAGCCACCCCTCCCACTCCATCCCCCCTCAATACCGTTATTCGAGTGCGCGCACAGCCAACAGCCCCTTTGTTCCAACACCACAGCGCCACACCACTTGGAGAGGTGCTACTAGCGGCCACCGAGCTTGGTTTAGCAGGGGTGTGGTTTGTGCACGGCCAAAAACACATGCCAGACACGAGCGGTTGGCGAACCCAGGACACGCCCCCAACTTTGCAAAAAGCCGCTCAGCAATTGGCTGAATATTTCAGCGGCCAACGCCACAATTTTGATTTGCCGCTTTGCCACGCATGGGGCACACCATTTCAACGCGTCGTGTGGCAAGCCTTGCAGCGCATCCCTTACGGCCACACCCGCACATATGGCGACATCGCCCGCGACATTGGCAACCCAACAGCCGTTCGCGCTGTGGGTGCGGCCATTGGCCAAAACCCGCACACCATCGTCGTGCCCTGCCATCGGGTGGTAGGGGTCAATGG
>JAIXRH010000097.1 GCA_027485285.1 Comamonadaceae bacterium
GTGAGCCATTTGCAGAAGTCGGCTTCGCTCAAATCTTTTTCAGGCACGCCCAATTTGTCGATGCGCACGCACTGAAAGTAGCTGCCTTCAGAGGGCAGCAGTTCAAACTTGGTTTGGGCCAAGCCTTGGCGAAACAGGTCGCGCTTGGCGGCATAGAAGGCGGGCAACTGCAAGTAGGGCTGTGGGTCTTTCAGGAACGCGGCCAAGCCGTGTTGCACAGGGGTGTTGACGGTGAACACGTTGAACTGGTGCACCTTGCGAAACTCCGCGCTGTAGGGGGCAGGTGCGGCCACGTAGCCAACTTTCCAGCCTGTGACGTGGAAGGTTTTGCCAAAGCTCGACACGATGAAGGCACGGTCGGCCAAGCCAGGAAAGCTGGATGCGCTGAGGTGCTTCAGCGGGGCGTAGACCATGTGCTCGTAGACCTCGTCGCTGATGAGCACGATGTGGGTTGGGGCGAGCAGCGCTTGAAGCGTCAACATTTCTTCACGCGTCCATACGGTGGCGCTGGGGTTGTGCGGGCTGTTGACGATGATGGCGCGGGTCTTGGGCGTGATGGCCGCGGCGATTTTGTCAAAGTCGGGGCGGAAGGTGCCAGGCGTGAGCGGCACGCGCACGGCCACGCCGCCCGCCATGTCGATGTTGGGGATGTAGCTGTCGTAGCAGGGCTCGAGCACGATGACCTCATCGCCTGCCCGCACCACCGCCAAGATGATGCTGAGGATGGCTTGCGTGGCGCCCGCCGTGATGGTGATTTCGCTGGTGGGGTCGTAGCGGTATTGGTAGAGCGACTCCATCTTGTCGGCCACGGCTTCGCGCAGCGCGGGCACGCCGGCCATGGGCGGGTATTGGTTGAGGCCGTGGGTCATGGCGTCGTTGACGCAGGCCACCAGCTTGGGGTCGCAATCAAAGTCGGGGAAGCCTTGGCCGAGGTTGACGGCGTTTTTTTCAGTGGCCAACGCAGACATGACCGTGAAGATGGTGGTGCCGATGTTGGGGAACTTGGTGTCGAGGTGCGGTGTGGTCATGTTGCGAGGCTCACATGTTGAAGTCGGTGGGGTGGCCGTCGAGTGCTTTCATGATGAGGTTGCGGTCGAGGCGGTCGCTCAAGAGCGCGGCAAAGTCATACACAAAGTGGCGAATGTAGGCGCTGCGTTTGAACGCAATACGCGCGACGTTTTTGCCAAACAGCAGCGAGGCGGGGCGTGCCACGAGGTCGTCGTCCAAGCCGTCTTTCACAGCCATCTCGGCCACAATGCCCACGCCCAAACCTAAGCGCACATAGGTCTTGATCACGTCAGAATCAATCGCTTCGAGCGCAATGCGTGGTGTCAAGCCTTTGGCAGCAAAGGCTTTGTCAATGCGGGTGCGGCCAGTGAAGGAGGGGTGGTAGGTGATGATGGGTTCAGCCGCCAAGTCTTCCAGCGTGATGCGCACTTTGCCCGCGAGCGGGTGTGACTTGGGGATGACCAACATGTGTTCCCACTCGTAGCAAGGCAGCGTCACCAGTTCGGGGTACTCAGACAGCGACTCGGTGGCAATGCCAATCTCGGCCACTTCGTCCATCACCATTTGCGCCACTTGTGCGGGCGCGCCTTGGTGCAGGCTGATGTTCACGTTGGGGTAAGCCTCGCGCAGCTTGGCCACGGGCACGGGCAGCACGTAGCGGGCTTGGGTGTGGGTGGTGGCGATGGACAAAGTGCCGCTGTCTTCGGCGCTGAACTGTTCGCCAATGCGCTTCAAGTTGCCCACTTCGCGCATGATCACCTCGATGCTGCGCAAGACGTGTTGACCTGGTTCGGTGACGCGCTTGAGGCGTTTGCCATGGCGCGAAAAGATTTCGATGCCCAGCTCTTCTTCCAGCTCAATGATGGCTTTGGACACGCCAGGCTGGGAGGTGTGCAGCGACTTGGCCACCTCGGTGAGGTTGAGGTTGCGGCGAACGGCTTCTTGGACGAAACGAAACTGATGCAGGTTCATGGTTTGGCGTTGGAATTTGCCGATCATTATGCCTTAGACATCTAACTAACCGATTCTTTATGCTTTGTAATAACCTCGGTACCACGCAACAAACCGAGCCATGCCCGTCTGCAAAGACGTGGCGGGCGTGAAGCCAATGCAGGCTTCCAGCTGGGTGGTGTCGGCAAAGGTGGCCGTCACGTCGCCGGGCTGGGCGGGCTTCATGATTTTGGTGGCTTCCACGCCCACGGCTTGCTCGATGGTGTGCACAAAGTCCATGAGTTGAACGGGGTCCGAGTTGCCAATGTTCAGCACGCGGTAGGGTGCCCAGCTTTCAGCACAGCCGGGTTCTTGGCCTTTGGCAAAGGTTTGTGGCACGGGTGGGCGGTCGAGCACACGCAGTGCGGATTCGACAATGTCGTCCACATACGTGAAGTCGCGCATTTGCTGCCCGTGGTTGTAAATCTCGATGGGCTGCCCTTTGAGGATGGCATCCGCAAATTTGAAAGGTGCCATGTCGGGGCGACCCCACGGTCCATACACCGTGAAAAAGCGCAAGCCCGTGGTGGGTGTGCCGTACAAGTGGCTGTAGGTGTGGGCCATCAGTTCGTTGGCGCGTTTGGTGGCGGCGTACAAGCTGACGGGGTGGTCAACGGGGTCTGATTCTTTGAAGGGCAGTTTTTCGTTGCCGCCGTACACGCTGGAGCTGCTGGCGTAGGCCAGGTGCTTGACTTGCCAGTGGCGGGACCATTCCAGAATGTTCAAGAAAGCGACCAAGTTGGATTGCGCGTACACATGCGGATGGTCGATGGAGTAGCGCACGCCTGGCTGCGCGGCGAGGTGCAGAATGGTCTCGGGACGCCAAGTGCCTAGCTGGCTTTCAATGGCCGCCATGTTGACCAAGTCTTCTTCGATGAAGCGGAAATTGGGCTGACCCAGCAACTGTTGCATGCGCGCGTGCTTGAGCTTGACGTCGTAATAGGGGGTGAAGTTGTCAATGCCAACCACCTCGTCGCCACGGGCCAAGAGTCGTTGGGCCGCATGCATGCCGATGAAGCCGGCGCAACCAGTGAGGAGTACTTTCATGCGGGCATTGTCCCGCAAAAAGTGAGGCTGAATCAGGGCCGCGTCTTGTGCCTGCGTCTTGCGCGCCACTGCACATAGCTCCAGCGTGAGGCCCACGCGCAGCCCCACAGCAGCAAGCCGCCAAACAACACATCGCCTAAAAAGTGGCCGCCTTGGGCCATGCGCACCCAGCCCAACACCAAGCCTGCCGCCCAGCCCATGACGATCCAGCGGCGTCGCGTGCGTGTGTTGGCCAGTGCACCCACGGCAATCAGCACAAAGCCCGTGCCCGCATGGCCACTCATGAAGGAGCAGTTGGTGTTGCATCCAGAGCTAGGCACCAAGGGCGAGGTGTAGGTTTCAGTGCCGCCCAAGGCCGTGATTTGGCTGGGCCGTGCACGGCCCCAGTTGTCTTTGAAACCCACATGCAAGATGAGCCACAAGCCCACGACCAAGCCGACGAGCAAGGCAACTGTTTTGCGGCGTGTGGCAGGGGTCAATCGGCCCCGTGCAAAAACCAGCATGAGCAAGCAGATCAACAGCATGGCGCGACCCACCCTGGGCACGCTCATGTGCCAAGTTTCCACCCAGGGCCATTGGTCAGCATCAAATCCAAGACCTGGGGTGTAAAACCAACGGGCCACGGTCAGATCCAAATCCGGCCAGACCAGATACACCGCCAGGCAGATCAGGGTCAGGGCAAACCATGTTTGCACTTCGCGGCGTTGGGGACGTGTCATGGCTTCGTGTGTTGGGTTTGCAGCAACCAAACTTGAAGTGTGATGCGGCCTGAATGCGCCTGTGCGAGTTGGCGTGCGTTGGGGTATCGGCTCAGCAGCTGGGGGTGTGGCTCTCCTGGGTTGATCCACACCACGGCAGGATCGGTGGCGTCGGCAGGCCAAGGCTGCTTCCACTCAAAGTGGTGATGCACGCTGCCATCCGTGTTCCAGGCATACAGCTTGGGCTCCAGCGTGCGAAGGCTGTAGGCGGCTTGCACCAAGGTGCTGCGGTCGCCGGTCAGCCAAGGCACATCTCGGTAGGGCTCTAGGGTGGGCTTGAGGGCTAGCAAAGAGGCATCCCAGCCGCGCATGCGGCCCCAGATGTCCCACTTCGACTGGTTGGGCTGGGTTTGCACGCCCACCCATTGTTTGATGTCGCCACCCGTGGCGATGAAACCACTCAGCACACAGCCTGCGACACAGGCCCAGACAAAGCGGGTGAGTGAAAGCTGCCACCGGTTGGCTGAGCAGGCCAACCACAAGCACACACCCAAGGCCATGGGCACCGACCAGTTGATGAGGGCTTTGGAGTTGAGGGCTTGAACCAAGCCCAACGCCAAGATAGGGCATGAAAAAGCCAAGGCGTAGACGCCAGGTGTCCAGAGGCGGGTCTGAGGGGTCTCGCGCTCGTTGGCGTGTGTCAAGCCGTCGGGGGCTGAGGTGGCTAAGTCATGGGCGCGTTGTTTGCGCCACACCCAAAAGCACAGCAGCCAGACGCTGGGGCCCAAAATCAACAATTGACCCAACGAAAACTCTAAGCCTGACGTCAACAGCCGACGCCAGCCGCCCGCGCCTTGGGCCACCGTCGAGCCCGTTTCTTGCACGGTGATTTCCAGCGTGTGTTGCGCTGTCGGCCATTGGTTGGCCACGTTCCAAAACAAGTGAGGCAGCAGCACCAACACGGCCACCGCGCTGGCAAGCAGGCCACCTAAAAAAATGCGGCGACGCTGCGAGGCGGGTGCCGCTGCCAACAGCCACAACGCTGAGATGCCAAGAGCCAAGGCGCTGTATTTTGACAACACACCTAGGCCCAAACTCAGTCCGCAAGCGACCCACCAAAAAGTGGCACGGTGGCCTGATGCGTGCGACGCTTGCCAAAGGGTGAGCATGCACAGCGCCCAAAACAAGGTGAGGGGTGCATCGGTGGTGACGCTCAAGCCCAACAAGCCTGACACCAAGGTGGCTGAAAACAAGCCGCCCGCATAGATGGCGGTGCGCATGCCACTGATGCGATAAGCCAACCAGCCCAGCACCCAGGCGCTGAGAATCCAACACGTCATGGCCAAGGCCTTCACGCCCAGGAGTGAATCGCCAAACAGGGCGGTGGAGGCCGTGATGAGTGCCACCAACACGGGCGGCTTTGAAAAGTAGCCCCATTGCAGATCGCGCGACCACAGCCAGTATTGGGCTTCGTCCACATGCAAACCCGCACCGCTGAGCGTGAACTCGAACATGCGCAAGCCCAACAAGGCAAACGACAGCAACGCGAGGATCGCAATCGTAGAAATGGAGGGGCGGTTCATAGCGCAGCGATGGAAAAAGGGCTCAGAGCAAAGGCTTGAGCAGCAACAATCCGCGATGGCTGTGGGCGGTTGCATAGCGGTTCATGTCTAGCCCCTCCACGCGGTCGTGGCGCACGATGACCCAGTCGGTCGCTGCGGGGGGCTGCTGCGTGGTGGGGGTGCCCAAGTAAAAAGCAAAGCTGGGTTGGTGCATGCGCCACTGCACGATGCGCGCGTCGGGATGGTGTTGGCGAGCCCAAGTAGCTACCTCTTGAAATGGCGCTTGCAACACTTGGCCCAACCAAGGAATGACAACGCCCACCCACAGCATACTGACCAGCCAAACGCAGGCCATGAGCCGCGCCCACGCGTCACCGCGCCAAATGAGGGCCAGCCACACACCTGCCGCAGCCACACAAGCGGCAGCGACATGAACCCAAAAACCATTGGGCGCACTTGCGAGCAAGGGTTGCACCCAGGAGTCGGTGACTGTGGTGGCGCCCCACGCTGCAATGAAAGGGACGGCAAAAGCAAGCGCGCAAGACAGCGCGGCAGAGACCCACAGCGCAGCCTGCCAAGCCACAGATGCGGGATGCTTGACAGACTGAGCCACGATCAACAAGACCAAGGGGGCCAAGCCATACAGCATGTAGTGCGGCAGTTTGGTGCCAGAGAGCGAAAAAAAGCCCAGCACAAACAACACCCAAATCCACAAAAAGCGCTGCAAAGGCTGAGCCCACTGAGTGATGACACTGCCAATCAAACGCACACACCAAGGGGACCACGGCAGCAACAACACAGGCAAGACCACCAGGTAGTAAAGCGGGTTGCCACCGTGCCCCTCAAGAGTTCCCGTGAATCTTTGCACGTTGTGTTTGAGAAAGAAGCCCTCGACAAAAGCCATCTCGTGACGCTGCAGAGCATAGAGGTACCAAGGCGCAGCAATGACGATCAAAAGTAGCCAGCCTTTGGGCTCCCAAAGTGCTTGCCAAGCGGTACGGCCACGGTTGGTGATCAACGACCAAATGAGCAAGGTGACGCCTGGAATCAGCAGCGCCACTGGGCCTTTGGTCAGCAGTCCCAGAGCACACCACACATAAGCCCAACGCAAAGCAGTGCGAGAGCCTGTGTAGGCAAAGTTCCACAAGCACAAACCCGTGCCAATCAGCAAGGCATTGAGCATGCCGTCAGCGGTGGCGGCGCGGCCAATGGCCAACAGACCCAAGCTTGAGCCCAGCATGAACGCAGCGCGTTGCCCAGCGGCTTCGCCCCATTGCTGGGCAGCAAAACGCCACACGGCAAACGTGGCAGCTAGCACCGCCAGAGCGGAAGGCAGGCGAGCCACCCAGTCATGCGGGCCGAGCACGGCCATCAGAGCCGCTTGGCACCAATAAATGAAGATGGGTTTGTCAAAGCGATCTGCGCCGTTGAGGGTGGTGTGTCCCCAATCGCCAGAGGCCAGCATTTCGCGTGAAGCTTCAGCAAACGCCCCTTCGTCCACATCAAACAGAGGCGCACCTGCCAAGCGAACCAAATACAGGCTCAGCAGGGCGAGAACGACCCAGGCGGCGCTGGTCCAGCGAAGGGGGTTGCAGGAATGGATCATGCGGCTGCGGTATGCCAGCCCTCAGTGGGTTCGGGCGTGTTGTTGTGCATCACGTGGTAAGAGCGTGCGCCACTTTGGTCAAAGTAGCTGCGCATCAAGATTTCGGCCAACACGCCCGTGGTCAGCATTTGCACGCCAGCCAGCAAAGCAAAAAAGCCCAGCCAAAGCAATGGGCGGCCGCCCACTTGTTCGCCAAACAATTTCAAAAGCCCCAGGTAGGCCAAGACCAAGCTGCCCACTGCCGAAAAGATCAGGCCAATGCCGCCAAAGAAATGGCCTGGGCGCGTGCCAAAGCGCAAGAAGAAGTACATGGCCAACAAGTCAACGATCACACGAAACGTGCGGGAGATGCCGTATTTGGACTCGCCCAACAGGCGTGCGTGGTGACGCACAGGTTCTTCGGCCATGCGGCGCGGCGAGGTGACCGTGGCCAACCAAGCTGGAATGAAACGGTGCATTTCGCCGTACAACCGCACTTTGCGAAGCACTTCGCCGCGAAAGGCTTTGAGGCTGCAACCCAAGTCTTTGAAGTCAAGGCCTGAGACTTTGCGAATCAGGGTGTTGGCAATCAGGGAAGGGAACTTGCGCAAAATGAAGCCATCTTGTCGCTTTTGACGCCAACCGGCCACCATGTCAAGGTCTTCATTCAGCAAACGCGCGACCAGCTTGGGGATGTCGCGTGGGTCATTTTGCAAATCGCCGTCCATGGTGACGATCACATCACCCCGCGCAGCGTCAATGCCAGCTTGCATGGCGGCGGTTTGTTTGAAGTTGCGGCGCAGCTCGACCACGCGGATGTGTGGGCCAATTTCTTTGGCGCGTTTGAGCAAGGCGACCACCGTGTTGTCTGAGCTGCCATCGTCGACCAAAATCAATTCCCAGGGCATGGGGTAGTGGCTCAACGCCTCTTGCACCGCGTCAATTTGCAAAGGTGCGTTTTCTTGTTCGTTGTACATGGGCACAACCACCGACAAGGTGTGCTGCGGCATGGGGGCAATGGCGTCTGACATGATGTGAAAACCCTATTGAGAAAATGTGACTGGCGCCCCGTCTAGGCGATGCAGCGGTTTTTGGCTCCAGCCCAACATGCGAGCCAAGGTGGCCGATCCCACCGTGACGGCCAGTGCCATCAAATGCACAGCCAAAGCCGTGGCGGCGATGTCGGTCCAAGGCAAAGAAGCTGTCCATTGGATGCCAAAAATGACACCGCCTTCATAGGGCCCAAACCCTGCTGGGGGTTGCAGAGGAAGTGTAGCGGCGAGCTCACCGCCCACAGAGCCGTGCAAGGCGGTGCGGAAATTGATGGGGAGCATGACCCAGAGCGGCCAAGCAATGGCGCAGGCTTTGACAATCCAATTGGAAATGGCGTAAATCCAGCTTTCCCAAGCAGGCGGTGGGGCTTGGAAGGGCTCGGTGCCTTCTTTGCGCGACATGCGGTACATCAGCCAGGTCCAGCTCAAAGGCAAGAGCCACATGGCCAGCACCATCATGACCACCGCGAGTGCCACACTGATTTCAATAGAAAAAGGGGCAAACAAAGCAAGGGACAAACCGCCCAACACGGCCATGTCTTGCACACGCAACCTGAGCAAACTGATGCTGGCTTGGCGGATAGAAATGCCCCCTTGTCGGTGCAACACCCACACATAAATGGCTTCGCCGCCACGCATGGGCACCAGCACCACCCAGGCGCTGTGGCGCACCATCAGGCCCCAGGCCTCGCGCCAACCCATGTTGAGGGTGTCGCGCCATTCCATGCGCACGCGACCCGCCCGAAGCAGATGACTGCCGGCCATGCCAAGCGCGCTGACCAGCCACACATACAGGGGCACGCGCTGCCAAGCCGCCACGGCCACCGGCCAATCGACAGCTTGCAGCATCCACGCCATGATGGCGATGGCAGCTAAGGTGACGACGGTGGACGCCCAGAGTTTTTTGGAAGATTTGTTCATGCGGCTGGCTCAGAAGTTCGGAGCGCCCACCACGCTTGCACGCGCCACAGCAGGCTAGTCACGGCCAGGACGCCCAGCCCCCACTGCCAAACCAAGGCCAACGGCATGCCTTCGTCAAACGTGAAGGCCGCCCATGCGCCCACACCCTCGACCCACACAGGCAGCCATGGAAAAGCAAAGTCGTTTCTGCGCGGCCAAGGGAAAGGCAAGCGCCAAGCCACCCAGCCCACCATCAGCCCCAGCCCGCCGCCCACCAGCACATCGGCAGGCCAATGCGCACCCACGGCGATGCGCGATGCCGCGATGCCCAAGGCAATGGCCCATGCCAGCCAGGCCATCCAACGCGGGTAGCCATGCGCGCGAATCAAGCAGACCCACAGCGTGCCCATGCACAGGGCGGCGAGGGCGTGGCCCGAAGGCATGGAGTGGTGGTTGATGACTGGGTTGCCAATGAAATGAATCAGGTCCACGTCCAACACTGCCCCCGGTCTTGGCAGGCTCAGCCAAGGCTTGAGTGTGTGCGTCACGATGCCCCCCAGCACGAAGCCGGTGAGCACAACGCGGGCCCCGAGGTCGCCTCGACCCATGATGCTGACCAAGATGAGCACCGCCCAGCCCAAGCCAGACACGGTGAGGCAAGACCAAAACGTGTCGGACAAGCGCTGTGCTGCGTGGTTGAGCCCCAGCATCAGGTTTGGATGCCCATCTGAGAAATGGGTCAAGAGGCCCGCCCCAATCAGCAAAGCAGCCAGCGCGAACCAAACACGTGCGTCAGGCGGCGGCGAAAAAGTGGGGCGCATGCGGGCGTTGAGGCGGCTGCGCTGAATCAGTCGCTGCCAAACAAATCGCGGGTGTAGACCTTGGCTGCCACATCACTCAAATCAGGTGTTTGACGGTTGGCCACGATCACATCGCATTGCGACTTGAACGATGCCAGGTCGTGCGTGACCTCAGATTTGAAAAACTCTTGCTCTGCCAACAGAGGCTCATACACGATGACGCGCACACCCTTGGCTTTGAGACGCTTCATCACACCTTGGATGCTGCTGGCGCGGAAGTTGTCGCTGCCCGCTTTCATGATGAGGCGGAAGATACCCACGGTGTTGGGCTTGCGTCGCAATATGTCGTCGGCAATGAAGTCTTTGCGTGTGCTGTTGGCGCTCACGATGGCGCCAATCAACGTTTGCGGCACATTGTTGTAGTTGGCCAGCAACTGCTTGGTGTCTTTGGGCAGGCAATAACCGCCGTAGCCAAAGCTGGGGTTGTTGTAATGGCTGCCAATGCGGGGGTCGAGGCACACGCCGTCAATGATTTGGCGGGTGTCTAGGTTGTGCGAAGCGGCGTAGCTGTCGAGCTCGTTGAAATACGCCACGCGCAAGGCAAGGTAGGTGTTGGCAAACAACTTGATGGCTTCCGCCTCGGTGCTGCCTGTAAAAAGCACTTCCACATCGGGCTTGAGCGAAGCTTCTTGTAACAAACCCGCAAACACTTGGGCACGTTCAGACACTTCACCCACCACGATTCGGCTGGGGTAGAGGTTGTCGTGCAAGGCTTTGCCTTCGCGCAAAAACTCGGGGCTGAAGAAAACTTGGTCTGTGCCCAAGTCGGCGCGAATTTTTTCAGTGAAGCCCACGGGAATGGTGGACTTGATGACCATCACGGCCTTGGGGGCCATGCGCTTGACATCGGCAATCACCGACTCGACCGAGCGGGTGTTGAAGTAATTGGTTTGCGGGTCGTAATCGGTGGGCGTGGCGATGATCACGTAGTCAGCGCCTGAGTAGGCGTCGAGCGGATCAAGCGTGGCACGCAAATTCAGTGTTTTTTCAGCCAGGTAGGCTTCAATGTCGCGGTCATCGATGGGGGAGTGGCGCGCATTGATGGCTTTGACGCGCTCATCGACGATGTCGAGAGCCACCACTTCGTGGCGTTGTGCAAGTAAAACTGCGTTAGAAAGACCGACGTAACCCGTGCCTGCAATGGCGATTTTCATAAGTTATCACGCAATTATTAGGATCGTTGATTCTAACATTTGCCCCCGTCAGACAAGGCGCTCATCCAGGGCGATCTCGGCGAGTAAATCCAAGAGCTGGCTCTGTTCGCCCACCGCTGGCTGGCAAGTGATGTCCACTGAGGGATGGTCAATTTTCAAGGCGCTGATCAACTCAGGCAGGTCTTCACGCGCATGGCGGCCGACGCCCAAAAACATGGGGACCACACACAAGCTGGTAGCGCCTTCTGCCACCAAAGCGCTGGCGACATGCGGCAAGTCTGGCTCGGTTAACTCTAAGTAGGCACATCGCACCACTGTTTGGGGGGAGCGCCGAACGATGCGTTCGGCGACAGATTGAATGGGCTTGTGCCACAAGGGGTCACGCGAGCCGTGGGCAAACAAAATGATGGCGTGCATAAAAACCTTATTGACGAATAACCAGCCAGCCGAAAGCGGCCAGTGAGGCGAGGGTGTAGAGCAAGCCTGGGGCTGCGGCAGCAAACCACGGCAGCCAGTTGTTGATGTTGCCCAAATAGCTGAAAACGTTGTTGAGCAGGAAAAAGCTGATGCCCGCCAACACACCGCCGAACACATGGCTGGCAATGTTGCCGCTGCGCGAATGCAAGTAGGCAAAGGGCAGGGCGAGCACCACCATGACCAAGCAGCTGAGCGGGTAAAACACTTTTTTCCAAAATTCAATTTCAAAACGCTGCGTGGCTTGCCCGTTGGCACTCAAGTGCTTGATGTATTGGAACAAGTCCACCGTCCCCATTCGCCCGGGCTTGAGAATGGCAACGGCGATCATTTCGCTCGTGATCTCGCTGGGCCAGCGAAGCGTGTCTTGCTGCGTGATTTTCAGTCGCTGCGAACTGTCATTGCCTTGCAGCGCCTGCCGTTCAGCTTGACGCAAAACCCACGCACCGTCTTCAATCTGAGCCCCTGAGGCTTTGCTCAAGGCAACCCATTCGCCAGCAGCGTTGAATTCAAAAATCCGAATGTCTTGTGGTGAACCATCGGCGGACAGGCGGTTGATGTTGAGAAATACTTTTTGCTCCGGTTGGCTTTCACGCAGCCAAGCGCCCGTGTTGCCCACCTTGATTTGTGTGCCCAAGTATTTGGACTTGAGCAGTTGTGCATAGCGATCGCTCATGGGGGCCAGGTAGTCGCCCACGGCAAATGTGATGAGCACAAAAGTCAGGCCCAAGCCCAGCAGGTTGCGAAGCGCCATCAGCGGCGTCAGTCCACTGGTGCGCAAAATGGTGAATTCTGAGCTTTTGGCCAAACGCGACATCACAAAAATTGTGCCGATCAAGACCGTGATGGGGAGCAGTTCATACAAGTGGCTGGGAACAGACAGCAGCACAAAGCCAAAGACATGCCTGAGTTGGTAGAGGTTGTTGTTGCCGCCGGCATTGGGCAACTCATCAATGAAGTCAAAGAAAAAGAAGAGCGCTAAAAAACACAGCGTGACAAAGGTCACGGCGACCCAAATTTCGTAGTGAATGAGTTTGCGAAGGGTTTTCATAAGTCGAGGGGCCCTACGCGCCAGAACGCCCTAAGAGTTGACGCCAATTCCAGTTGTAATGACGCGCCGTGAGCCATGTGTAAGCCAAGACGAAAACCCCGCCGTGCAGGGCAATGAAAAAGGGCAGCAACTGAGCCTTGCCCGATCCCACCCAACTTTGACCCAAGTTGATCAGGTTGAAATAGACCACAAAAATCAGCAGGGCCTGAGCCAAATTGCCACCGCGTCCCACGCGTGGGTTGGCGCTGGTGATGGCCAAGGCAATGATGATGACGTTGAATGCTGAAAACGCCACACCCAAGCGCCATCCCAACTCACCGAGGTTGCCGGGGGTTGGGTTTTGCATCAGTTCAAGGCTAGAGATGGTTTTGAGTGGCGACTTGTCTTCTAACTTGGCGGATGGGTTGAGCTGCGTGGTGTAGCTTTTGAACTGGGTGACTTTCAATTCGGGCTTGCCAATGGTTTGTTCAACGCGTTGGCCGTTTTCTAGGACTAAATACTGTTCATCCTCCAGAATTTCAATGTGACCCGCTTTGGCCGATGTCATGGCTTGTTTGTTGTGGTCCGTCGATGAAATAAAAACGTTTTTGCCTTCTTTGTTGTCAAGGCTGTCTTTGTCAATGAAAAACACCCGCAAGCCACTGGCCGATTCTTGGAATTGACCAGGCGCCACGCGCTCCAAGTCGCCGCGTCGCTCGTAGCGGTTTTTGAGCTCTCCAATCTGTTGGTGAGACCAAGGCCAGATCAACAACATCAGCACAAACACGCTCAGCAACATGGGCCAAGCAAAATTGAGCATGGGGGTGGCCAAAGTGCGAAGCCCTTTGCCACTGACAAGCCAAATCACCATTTCGCTCTCTAGGTACATCCTCGACAAGGTGCCGACGGCCGCAATGAACAAACTCATGGTCAACAAAATCGGCAGTTGCCCCAGCATGGTGAAGCCAAGAATTAAGCTGACTTCGGCGGGGTTGACGCTGCCGATCGATGCTTGGCCCAGCGTACGGATCAGCATCATGGTCATCACAATGGTGACCAGCACGACCAGCGTGGCACCAAAACTGCGGGCCAGCTCTTTGCGAATGGAGGAATGGAATAACATCAGCGACAGAGGAAAACCGCAATTATGAACTTCGAGCTCAAGACCCTAGATTTACACGCTGCAGCCACGCATAAAACCGATGCGCTGATTATCTTGGTATCTGCCAAGGACAAGCCCGTCAAAAGCGTTTTGGCACAACTTATTTCAGATGCCCGCAAAAGCGGCGATTTGGACGAGTCGCCCGCCAAGTTGTTGAGCGTGTGGCACCCGCAAGGCGTGAGCGCCCCTCGTGTGTTGTTGGTCTCGAGTGGCGATGGCAGCGCCCGCGTGGTGCGCCAAGCCGTCACCGCCGCTGTGGCCTTGCTCAAGGCGACGAAGCCGACGCACATCACGGTGTGTTTGGCTGATGCCAGCGAACACCGCTTGCAAGCTGCCGCCCAAGCCGTGTCTGACACCAGCTATGTGTACACCGCCACCAAGCCCTCGGCGAAAGCGTCTGAGTTGAAACGCGTGGTGTTGGCTTTGCCAACAGCTGAGAAGACCAAAGCCGCTCAACACGAATTTGCCCTTGCTCGCGCCCAAGTGGCTGGCGTGGCTTTGGCCAAAGAGTGGGGTAATCGCCCTGCCAACCACGCAACGCCCTCGCATTTGGCCCAAGTGGCCAAGGGATTGGGTAAGAAGGCAGGCATCCATTGCCAAGTCTTGGGGCCCAAAGAGATTGAAAAACTAGGGATGGGCTCATTCGCCGCTGTGGCGCGTGGCTCCGTGGAGCCATTGCGCTTCATCGTGTTGCACTACACCGGCGCGGCCAAAACAGTGGCCCCTACCGTATTGGTGGGCAAGGGCATCACCTTTGACACGGGCGGTATTTCTCTCAAGCCAGGCCCGGCGATGGATGAAATGAAGTTTGACATGTGCGGCGCCGCCAGCGTGCTGGGCACCTTTGAGGCGTTGGCGCAGTTGAAACCCGCCATCAACGTGGTGGGCCTGATTCCCACCTGCGAAAACATGCCAGACGCATCGGCCTTGAAGCCCGGTGACGTGATCACCAGCATGAGTGGCCAAACCATTGAGGTGCTCAACACCGACGCAGAAGGCCGCCTCATTTTATGTGACGCCTTGACTTACGCCACGCGCTTCAAGCCCCGTGCGGTGATTGACATTGCCACGCTGACGGGCGCTTGCGTGATTTCTCTGGGCCATGTGCGCAGTGGCTTGTTCTCGACTTCAGACGACTTGGCCCAAGATTTGTTTGCCGCTGGCGAAGCCGCGTTGGATCCTTGCTGGCGCTTGCCTTTGGACGACGAGTACGCCGAAGGCCTCAAGTCCAACTTTGCTGACGTAGCCAACGTGGCGGGGCGCGATGGCGGTGCCATCACGGCTGCTAAGTTCTTGCAACGGTTTGCCAAAGACTACCCATGGGCGCATTTGGACATTGCGGGCGCGGCTTGGAAGAGCGGCGCTGCCAAAGGTGCGACTGGACGTCCTGTGGGCTTGCTGTTGCACTATTTGTTGGGCACTGTCAAAGCGAAATGACCGAAATCGCTTTTCACTTCAACGCACCTGACAAATTGGCCTATGCCTGCCGCTTGCTGCGCAAGGCCGTGTCCAGTGGCGCGCGTGTGGTGGTGACGGGCGCTCCCGCCTCCTTGCAAGCGCTGGACACGCTGCTTTGGACGTTTTCACCCCATGAGTTCGTGGCGCATTGCCGTGCGGGCAGCCCGGCCGAGCAGCTGATGGCTTCGCCTGTGGTGTTGGCGGCTCAAATTGAAGGTGGCCCAGAACTGCCGCATTACCAAGTGCTGTTGAATTTGGGTGATGAGGTTGTGCTGGGTTACGAGCGATTTAAGCGCACCATTGAAGTGGTCACGCTGGGTGACGAGGATCGCCAGTTGGCCCGTCAGCGCTGGAAGCACTACGCCGATCGTGGCTATGCCATCACGCGACATGATCTCAAGTGAAAGGACTTGTCTGCCTGGGTGCGAGCTTTGACGGAATGTTTTTTCGCCTTTTTTCAAAAATTAAATCTATATAAATCAAGTACTTAGCTGGTTATTTCTGATTTGATCTATTTTTATTTCTAATTTGTGTCCTCCAAATGAAAGTCTGATGCGTTGATTTCTGACTAAGTTCTTTGGAGCCTAAATTGGATAAGTCAGTCGTTCAGATCGAATCACCGAATGTTGCCGTGGAGCGCCGTTTCAAAACCGTGTCTACTGAAAACACCGGCATCAAAGCAACCTTTGATCGCATCCGTGCTCAGTTGGCGCAAGAGGCCGAGCAACGCAGCCGTCCAGCTTCTCGCATGTATTCAGGATTTCGCGCATTCAAAGCTTGAGCCAGCTTGATTTTTTAAGGGCACCTTTCAGGTGCCCTTTTTATTTGAGCTCTTAATGGTTAGTTTCCTTTTAAATTCAACGATTTATACGCCGTGCGGTGTATAGACTGACGCCATTGAATTACAGATAATTTCGCGCGAGCACTCCTTCACGCGAGGTTATTTTGTTTTCCAGTTTCACCAGATTTTTTTCGACCGACATTGCCATTGATTTGGGCACGGCCAACACGCTGATTTACACCAAAGAACATGGCATCGTGCTCAACGAGCCTTCCGTGGTGGTCATCAAAATAGACGGCAAGGTTCAGGGTAAAACCACCGTATTGGCGGTGGGTAACGAAGCCAAAGCCATGATGGGTCGAGTTCCGGCTGGCATTGAATGCATTCGCCCCATGAAAGACGGTGTGATTGCGGATTTCACGGTGACCGAGGTCATGCTCAAGCACTTCATCAAGCTGGCGCATCCACACATGTTGTTCAAGCCCAGTCCACGCATTGTGATTTGTGTGCCTTGCGGCTCTACCCAAGTAGAACGCCGCGCCATTCGTGAATCTGCCCTGGGTGCTGGCGCATCTGAGGTGTACCTCATTGAAGAGCCCATGGCTGCAGCGATCGGGTCGGGTCTGCCCGTGACCGAGCCTTGCGGCTCGATGGTGGTGGACATTGGCGGTGGTACCACCGAGGTAGGCATTGTGTCGCTGGGAGGGATGGTCTACAAGAACAGCGCCCGCATTGGTGGCGACAAGTTTGACGAAGCCATCGTCAACTACATACGTCGCAACTTTGGCATGCTGATTGGTGAGCAAACGGCAGAGCGCATCAAGAAAGAAATTGCCACCGCGTTTCCCACGGGCGAAGTGATGGAGATGGAAATCACGGGGCGCAACCTGAGTCAGGGGATTCCACAAAGCTTCACCATCAGCTCCACCGAAATTTTGGAAGCCTTGACCGACACGCTCAACAACTTGGTGTCCACTGTCAAGATGGCCCTAGAGCGCACACCGCCCGAGTTGAGCTCTGACATTGCGGAGCGCGGCGTCATGTTGACTGGCGGCGGTGCATTGTTGCGTGATTTGGATCGTCTGATTTCGGAAGAAACTGGCTTGCCCGTGTTGATTGCCGAAGACCCGCTGACCTGCGTGGCACGCGGTTGCGGCATGGCGCTGGATCAGCTGCACCGCGTGAACGGCATCTTTACCCCAGACTGATTTTCGCCAAGGGACTAGGCTTAGGGGCAAGCGACTTTGCCTTAAGCCAACTCAGCAATCAACTCAATTTCCACGCAAGCACCCAAAGGCAGCTGCGCCACGCCAAATGCGCTGCGCGCGTGTGCGCCTTTGTCGCCAAACACTTGGACAAACAGCGCACTACACCCGTTGGTGACCAAGTGGTGTTCGGTGTAGTCGGGGCTGGAATTGACCAAGCTCATTACTTTGACGATGCGTTTGACCTTGTTCAAGTCGCCCACGGCGGCGTGCAACGTACCCAACAAGTCAATGGCCACAGCGCGCGCCGCCTGAGCGCCTTCGGCGGTTTGCATGGTTTTGCCCAATTGGCCTGTCCAAACTTTGCCATCAAGTTTGGCGATGTGGCCACTCAAAAATACCAAATTGCCTGTTTGCACAAACGGCACATAAGCCGCAGCGGGCACAGCCACTGCGGGCAGGGCAATGCCCAGGGTTTGGAGTTGGTCGTAAACGCTCATGTGGAATTCCTTGTTTTGAATGGGTTTCGCGGTGACGCTGTGCCTTGCGGCGCTGACAGCAATGATCAAGTCTAACAAGACACTCACCATGCCCAGTGCGCCCCAGCGGTGTAGGTTTTGGTGCATGTGTTGTCTCAAGTTTTGAGCGGTTGCGCCGATACCCTAGGCAAGTCAAACTACCTTTGTTCTCTCTCATGCGTTCTCGCCACTGTTCTGTTGTTGCTTTCGTGCTTGCCAGCTTGCTGGCTTGGGCGACGCCTGCTTCAGCCGAGTGGAGCGAGCTGGTGAAGGACGACGACATCACGTACTACTTTGACAAAGAAACCGTGATGCCGGTGCACGTGTCGCGTTACGCCTGGGTGCTGACCGATTTGCCCAAGGGCGACAAAACACCCGGCGGTGAAAACTACAAGTCGATGATGTTGCGTGTGCGCATGTACTGCAAGAACGACACCGTGGTGCGCCTGTCGGTGAGCTATTTTGACAAGCAAATGGGCAAGGGCAAAGAAGTGGCCTCAGACGATGTGCCTGAGTTTCGCCCGCGCGAGTATCCGATTCGCCCCAACACCTACATGGCAGCTTTGAAAAAAGAAGTGTGCGGGCCCAAGGGTGCAGCGGGTTAGACGTGCCAAAGGCGGACGCGGCTTTTTAACTTGTGAGTGGGCATAGCCCCTGAGCTGCTGTGTTGGGCCGAACATGCGGCCATGTTTTCTGTCATCACACCTTGGGCTTTGGGCTGGATCGCAGGCACGGCTTTGCAGTTGCATCAGCCACAGTTGTGGGCGGCTGAGCTTTATTGGGCATTGGGTGCTGCGGCTGTCGTGCTGGTGAGCTGGCGTGTGTCTCGCTTTTGGCGTGCGGATTGGCAAATCCCCGCATGGCAAACCGTTGCGTGGTTTGCACTCTCCTGGGTCATGGCTTTTGCGCTTGCAGGCGCACGCGCCAGCCACTATTTGCAAACCGCATTGAACCCCGCGTTCGAAGGCCGCACCCTGCAGGTGGTAGGCATTGTGGCCAACTTGCCGCAGCGCAGCGAGGACAGCCTGCGGTTTCGTTTTGCAGTGGAATCTGCCCGCGAGCTGGACGGCACGCAGGTGCAGCTGCCACCGCAGGTGCTGCTGGGCTGGTATGGCCATCGGCGTCATGCCCAGGTGGGTCAAAGCAGCAGCGACGACAAGCTTCAGCCACCCCCAGCTGATTTGCGCCCCGGTGACCGTTGGCAATTGGCTGTGCGCCTCAAAGCGCCGCATGGCCACATCAACCCGCATGGCTTTGACTACGAGTTGTGGCTCTGGGATCAGGGTTTGCAAGCCACAGGCTATGTGCGCAACGGGGCCAAAGACGCGCCGCCGCAGTGGTTGGGGCAGACATGGGCGTATCCGGTCGAGCGCTTGCGCCAGCGTGTGCGCAGCGCCATCGACGCGCAGGTGACAGACCGCGCAACGGCCGGCATTGTGGCGGCTTTGTTGGTGGGCGACCAAGCGGCGATAGAACGCGCCGATTGGGACGTGTTTCGTGCCACGGGTGTGGCGCACCTCATGGCGATATCGGGTTTGCACATCACAGGTTTGGCGTGGCTAGCGGCCTTGTGTGCGGGCTGGCTGTGGCGGCGCAGCGATGTGTGGTCGCCCCGCGCACCTTGGGGCTTGTGGTTGCCTGCGCCCATGGCGGCCAGTGCGTGTGCGGCGTGGGTGGCCTTGGCTTATGCGGTGTTCACTGGCTGGGGTGTGCCTGCGCAACGCACGGTGTGGATGTTGGGCGTGGTCACGCTGTTGCGCTTTTACGGCCTGCGCTGGCCCTTGATGCAGGTGTGGCTGACGGTGTGCGCCGTGGTGTTGGCGTTGGACCCTTGGGCACTGATGCAAGCGGGATTTTGGCTGAGCTTTGTGGCGGTGGCCGTGCTGTTTGCCTCGGGCGTGCAAGCGCCCGCAAGTTCGTTTTGGGCCGTCGTGCGACGCATGTGGCGCGAGCAATGGCTGATGAGTGTGTGCTTGGCACCGCTGAGTTTGCTGCTGTTTCACCAAGTGTCGGTCGTGGGCTTGTTCGCCAACTTGTTGGCCGTGCCGTGGGTGACTTTGGTGGTCACGCCGCTGTGCGTGCTGGGGCTGCTGCTGCCATTGGCGTGGGGTCTGGCCGCTGAAGCTTTGCAGGGCTTGATGTGGCTGCTCAAAGCAGGCGCGGGTGTGTCGTGGGCACAATGGTCTGCGCCTGCCGCGCCGCTTTGGGCGGGGGCTGCCGCGCTTGCGGGCATGGGTCTTTGGGCCATGCGTGTGCCGATTTGGTTGCGGTTCTTTGGCGTGGCCCTGGTGCTGCCCATGCTCAGTTGGCAAATGCCGCGCCCCGCACAAGGCACGTTTGAATTGGTGGCGGCCGACATGGGCCAGGGCCATGCCGTGCTGCTGCGCACGGCCACGCACAGCTTGCTCTATGACACAGGACCGCGCTACTCGGCCGAGACCGATGCAGGTCAACGTGTGCTTGTCCCGCTGCTGCGCGCATGGGGCGAGCGGCTAGACCGCATCGTCATCAGCCACCAAGACAGCGACCACAGCGGCGGCGCACCCGCGGTGATGGCCATGCAGCCGCAAGCGGATGTGTTGACATCCATACCCGCAGAACACCCTCTGCAACAACTGGGCAGCATGCAGCGGTGTGAGCGCGGTCAATCGTGGGTGTGGGATGGTGTTCGGTTAGAGGTCTTGCACCCGAGTGCGGCTGATTACGAGCGAAAGCTCAAACCCAATGCGCTCAGCTGCGTGTTACGCGTCAGCGCTGCCAATGCCTCTGCCATGCTGGTGGGAGATATCGAGGCTGCACAAGAACAAAGCCTCGTGCAAAGCGGTCAAACGCTGCATGCCGATTGGTTGTTGGTGCCCCATCACGGCAGCGCCACATCGTCCACGCCACCCTTTTTAGAAGCGGTGCAGCCGTCGGTGGCCATTGTGCAAGCGGGCTACCGCAACCGATTTGGTCACCCAAGGCCTGATGTTTTGAGGCGTTACAACGAGTTAGGCGTGCAAGTGGTGCAGACGCCACGTTGTGGTGCCGCGACTTGGCGCAGCGAGCAACCCAAGTGGGTTGACTGCGAGAGAAATCAAAGGCCACACTATTGGCAGCACAGCTACTGAGCGCTGGGCGAGCGGCTGCAAAAATTGAGCGCGTTGCGCAACGCAGGCTTTATCCGCCGCGACGCATCATGTCGAAGAACTCGACGTTGGACTTGGTCGCCTTCATGCTCTTCAACACCATTTCCATGGATTCGATCTCGTCCATGTTGTACATGAACTGGCGCAGAATGCGGGTCTTTTGCAAGATCTCGGGTGGCAGCAACAGCTCTTCACGGCGTGTGCCGCTTCGATTGAGTTGAATGGCTGGGAACACGCGCTTTTCGTACAAGCGGCGGTCGAGGTGAATTTCACAGTTGCCCGTGCCTTTGAATTCTTCAAAGATCACTTCGTCCATGCGGCTGCCGGTGTCGACCAACGCCGTGGCGATGATGGTGAGTGAACCGCCTTCTTCCACTTTGCGGGCAGCGCCAAAAAAGCGTTTGGGGCGTTGCAAAGCGTTGGAGTCCACGCCGCCTGACAACACTTTGCCCGATGAGGGGACGACGTTGTTGTAGGCACGGGCGAGGCGGGTGATGGAGTCGAGCAAGATGACCACGTCTTTTTTCAATTCCACCAAACGCTTGGCACGCTCGATCACCATTTCGGCCACGTGGACGTGGCGTGCGGCGGGTTCATCAAACGTTGAGGCAATCACCTCGGCTTTGACCGAGCGTTGCATTTCAGTCACTTCTTCGGGACGCTCGTCGACCAGCAACACCATCATGTGTGCGTCGGGGTAGTTGGCGGCAATCGCGTGGGCGATGTGCTGCATCATCACGGTCTTGCCGCTCTTGGGCGGGGCGACGACCAAAGCGCGTTGGCCTTTGCCGATCGGCGCAATGATGTCGATGATGCGGCCTGTGATGTTTTCTTCACCCTTGATCTCGCGCTCGAGCTTCATCTGTTCGCGTGGGAACAGCGGGGTCAAGTTTTCGAACATGACCTTGTGCTTGTTGTTCTCTGGCAGATCGTCGTTGACCTTGTCAAGCTTGGTCAGTGCAAAGTAGCGCTCGCCATCTTTGGGGATGCGCACTTCGCCTTCAATCATGTCGCCAGTGTGCAGGTTGAAGCGGCGCACTTGGCTGGGGCTGATGTAGATGTCGTCGGTCGAAGCGGTGTAGCTGGTGTCTGGGCTGCGCAAGAAGCCAAAGCCGTCAGGCAAGATCTCGAGCACGCCGTCGGCAAACACTTGTTCGCCAGCGCGGGCGCGCTTTTTGATGATGGCAAACATCAGCTCTTGCTTGCGCATGCGGCCTGTGTTTTCGATTTCGAGTTCTTCGGCTTGTTTCAGCACTTCAGACACGTGCAGTGCCTTGAGTTCGTTCAGATGCATCTTGGGACTCCAATAAGGGAGTTCGTTAAAAAAAATAGGGGGGAGGTCGCAGCGAGGAGAGAAATACCTCTAGACCGGAATTCAAGCCCTGGTGGGGAACCGAGTGGCCGGATAGGCTGCAAGGTGAATTCGCAAGCAATTATGGCAGGAAAAAAGCCTGCAGATTAAAGAATCTGCAGGCTTTCTAAATCGTCGGATGGACTGTTGGATCAAGCCAATTGTTGGTCGATGAAGGCAGTCAACTGGGCTTTGCTCATGGCACCCACTTTGGTGGCAGCCAACTGGCCGCTTTTGAACACCATTAAGGTTGGGATGCCACGGATGCCGAGCTTGCCGGGGATGTCACGGTTTTCATCCACGTTCATTTTGGCGATTTGCAACTTGCCTTCGTAGGCGGTGGCCACTTCGTCCAAGATGGGTGCAATCATTTTGCAAGGGCCACACCATTCGGCCCAATAGTCCACCAAAACGGGTGTGTCAGCTTGTAAAACGTCTGCTTCAAAGCTGCTGTCGGTGATGTGTTTGATCAAATCGCTGGCCATGGTTTTAGTTCCTCTTTTTAGTTGGCGATAGAGCTACAGTTGGGGCATTGTGGCAGAAAGCAAGAAACCCCATGAAAACTCTCACCATCGATGTTGTGTCAGATGTCGTCTGTCCTTGGTGCTACATCGGTAAACGACGTTTAGAGCGCGCTTTGGCACTTTTGGCAGTTCATCACCCCGATGTGGACCCTCAAGTGAGGTGGCACACCTTCCAACTCAACCCAGACATACCACCCGAGGGCATGTCTCGCGCTGACTATGTGTTCAACAAATTTGGCGCTGGTGGCGTTGCCAAATACGAACACATTGCGTCGGTGGGCAAAGACGTGGGCATTGCGTTTGCCTTTGACAAAATCATCCGTCAACCCAACACCGTGGTGGCGCACAGCCTGATTGCTGTCTCTGAGCCTGGCTTGGCGCAAGACGCGATGGTGGAGGCTTTGTTCAAAGCGTATTTCTTAGAAGGCTGCGATCTGACCGAAGCTTCGGTGCTGATTGACATTGCCGTCTCCGCAGGCATGGAACGCGCAGAGGCTGAGGCGCATTTGCAAAACGCAGGCCTCCACAGCCAAACCATCGACAGCGACAAAGCCGCGCGTGAGATGGGCATTTCAGGTGTGCCGTTTTTCATCTTCAACCGCCAAGTGGGACTGTCTGGCGCACACGACGGTGAAACTTTGTTGCAAGGCATGGTGGAGGCCATGAGTGCCGCCGCTGAGGACTGATTATTTCGGAGCACGTGAATGTCTGATTCATCTTCCAACATGGTTCGCGGCTTGGTTTTGCGTGAGCTAGAAGCAGGCAAGCGTGACGATGGCTTGTGGCTGCAAGCCATGTCCGAATCAAAGATGGACATCGCCAAAGCGCAAGTGCGTTACGTGGCGCTGCGCACACAGGCTTTGCAAGGCGATGTGAAGGGCCTGTTGATCAAGCAAATTCGAGGCGCGGTGGCCAAAGACAGCGGCAACGCAGGCGTGCGCTTGAACAACGCGGGCTTGGCCGATTACTTAAAAGCCAACACTACTTCTTCGAAGAGGAAGTAGGCCGCAAATTAGGCGGCATCAGCAGCACAGGTTGACGTTTTTTGGGTTTGACCTGTGACTGCTTGATGGACTCCAACAACGTGGTTTGCGCAGACGGCACGGGCAATATGTATTCCTCGTAATTCATGATGCGCGTGGCGGTTGCTTTGCGTTGCAGCAGTTGCGAGGTCATCAAGTGCACGTAGGCGTTTTTGGCGCTGTCTGACATGGCCTCCCATTCTTCGCGGAATGTTTTGATGTGGGCACGCAAAAACCTGCTCAGCTCTTCGTCCTCAACCGCATGCTGAATGGTTTCAAACGCTCTGGTGATGAAGGGCTGAATGGTGTCAGGCTCTTGGGGCGCTGGAGGCACAAGGGGTGCAGCTGAAGCTCCTTGAGCCGCAGGCTTTGCTGCAGGCGATGGCGATTCACCAGTGGCCACGGCTTTGGCAGGCGCAAGGGCACCAGCGGGCACGTCGGGGATGCTCGCTGGGTCTTGGATTGCTTCTGAAGTTTTTTGGGCCATCACACGTGATCGGCGTGAATTGAGCGTTTCTTGAGCAGGGCAAGAAAATAAAAAAGGTGACGGGCCCGACCCCCAGCACTGGCTCCACAGTTAGGGCTGCTCGGTTCCCCGCCTGACCCGGTTGGCCGCTTCACCATGTGGGGAGGCCCGTCGTGGTCTATTGTAGGTCACATAGAATGGCGCGCTTATGTCGTACCTCGTGCTCGCCCGCAAATATCGCCCCAAAACCTTCACTGAGATGGTGGGGCAAGAGCACGTCGTGCAGGCACTGACCAATGCGCTGACCACCCAACGTTTGCACCACGCCTATTTGTTCACGGGCACACGCGGTGTGGGTAAAACCACGGTGTCGCGCGTGCTGGCCAAGTCGCTGAATTGCCAAGGTGTGGACGGCACAGGCGGCATCACCGCCACCCCCTGTGGCGTGTGCCAAGCGTGCACCGACATTGATGCAGGCCGCTTTGTGGATTACACCGAGCTCGATGCCGCTTCTAACCGTGGGGTGGACGAAGTGCAAAGCTTGCTGGAGCAAGCTGTTTACAAACCCGTGCAAGGCCGCTTCAAGGTCTTCATGATTGACGAGGTGCACATGCTCACCAACACCGCGTTCAACGCGATGTTGAAGACGCTGGAAGAGCCACCTGACTATTTGAAATTTGTGCTCGCCACCACCGACCCGCAGAAAGTGCCTGTCACTGTGTTGTCGCGCTGCTTGCAGTTCAACCTGCGCCCCATGGCGCCTGAAACTGTGCTGGAGCACTTGGGCCATGTGTTGGGCGAAGAAAACATTGCTTCTGAGCCTCAAGCCTTGCGCTTGTTGGCCCGTGCCGCGCGCGGCTCCATGCGCGACGCGCTGAGCTTGACAGACCAAGCGATTGCTTACGGCGGCGGCCAACTGCAAGAGGCCGCCGTGCGTCAAATGTTGGGCAGTGCTGACCGCTCGCATGTGTTCCGCTTGATCGAGGCTTTGGCGCTTGGCGACGGCAAATCGGTGGTCGAAACCTCTGAAGCTTTGCGCGTGCATGGCCTGAGCGCCGCCGCCACGCTTGAAGACATGTCGATGGTGCTGCAGCGCATGGCGGTGTTGCAAGCCGTGCCCGACACGGGTGAGGGCGATGCGGCTGACCCCGAAGCTGCGGAGATGGCCCGCCTAGCGGGCCTGATGCCGCCAGATGAGACCCAGCTGCTCTACAGCATCAGCCTCCATGGCCGGCAAGAGTTGGGGTTGGCCCCCGATGAATACGCGGCGCTCACCATGGTGCTGCTGCGCTTGCTGGCCTTCAAGCCCCCAGGTTGGGTCTCAGCTTCTGCATCGGCTGAAAAAAAAAGTCTAATTAAACCGAAACCTGCTGTTTCGGTGCCTGCGCCAAAGATTGAGTCACCCCCTGTGCCGGTGGCGGCAGAGCCCGTTCAGGCCCTGCCGGTGCGCGACATGCAACCCCGCGAGGTGGCCCCTTGGGAAGACCACCCCAGCTTCGACCCCGATGGCGCAGACAGCCCAACTTACGATCACGACTCTGACGCTGCGGTGGTGGCCATGCCCGTGCGCCAGCAAGCCGAGCCCAGCGCCGTGCTTGAGGTGCAAAACCCCAGCAGCGATGTGCCGCACATCGTGGCCACCCCCGAGGGCGAGTTTTGGCACAGGTTGGTGATGGACATGTCAGCTGCTGACACCATCAACGCCTTGGTGCGCGAGCTTGGGCTGCAGTCGCAGCTGGTGGCACGTGACACCGACACATGGATGCTGCGCGTCGAGCGTGAGTCGCTCAACAGCACCACCAGCCGTGAGCGCTTAGAGAAGGCGCTGGATGCCGCAGGCTATCCTGTGCGCTTGACGGTTGAGGTGGGCCGCGTGCAAGACAGCCCCGCCAAACGCAATGCCGCCGCTGCCGCGCAGCGCCAAGCGGAGGCTGAGGCCATCATCCTCAACGACACGTATGTCCAACGCTTGATCCGTGATTACGGCGCCAAAATCGTGCCAGGCAGCATCAAGCCGCTATAAATTAGAGCGTTTTATTTTTTT
The DNA here is from genome assembly GCA_027485285.1 of Comamonadaceae bacterium. Classification (GTDB taxonomy): domain Bacteria; phylum Pseudomonadota; class Gammaproteobacteria; order Burkholderiales; family Burkholderiaceae_C; genus Limnohabitans. Next base: position 26,020 of record JAIXRH010000097.1, read on the forward strand.
AGTTTCTCAAAGGAAAAATCATGTTCAACAAAGGACAACTGTCGGGCCTCATGAAGCAAGCCCAAGCCATGCAAGAAAACCTGAAAAAGGCACAAGACGAATTGGCTTTCGTGGAAGTGACCGGTGAATCTGGTTCTGGCTTGGTCAAGGTGTTGATGACCTGCAAGCACGAGGTCAAACGCATCACCATCGACCCCAGCCTGTTGGCCGACGACAAAGACATGCTCGAAGACTTGGTGGCCGCCGCCTTCAACGACGCGGTGCGCAAAGCCGCTGAGACCAGCGAAGCCAAAATGAGCAAGCTCACCGCTGGCTTGCCGCCTGGCATGAAACTGCCGTTTTAAATGAGCGACACGTCTGTGCTGGAAGGCCTGATTCAGGCCCTGCGCCGTTTGCCCGGCGTGGGGGTGAAGTCGGCCTCGCGCATGGCGTACCACCTGCTGCAACATGACCGCGAAGGAGCTGAGATGATTTCTCAGGCCCTGCACCAAGCGGCAGCCCAGGTGAAACATTGCGAGCGGTGCCACACCTTCACCACCCAACCCGTGTGCGACACCTGCCTAGACGACCGACGCGACGCCACCCGTTTGTGCGTGGTCGAAACGCCTGCCGATCAATCGGCCGTCGAGCGCACTGCGGCCTACAAAGGCCTGTACTTTGTGTTGATGGGTCGCATCAGCCCTCTGGACGGGTATGGCCCCAAAGACATTGGTTTGCAAAAACTGATCGAGCGCGCAAGTGATGGCGCCGTGCATGAAGTCATTTTGGCGACCAACTTCACCGCCGAGGGCGAGGCCACGGCGCATGTGTTGGGTGAGGCGCTGAAAAAGCGCGGTGTGCAAGTCACGCGTCTTGCCCGTGGTGTGCCGGTGGGGAGCGAGCTGGAATACGTGGATTTGGGCACCATTGCCCACGCATTGGTGGACCGGCGCAACGCGTAAATTACCTTTTGGCGACTTGCGTTTTGCCAGAGCCCTTGCTGGCTTTGGCTGAGGCTGTTTTGGTGCCCTTGGAATTTTTGCCAGCTTTGGCGTTGGCTTTGCGCTTGGCCACGGCTTCGGGCGACAAGTCGAGCTTGCCGTGATCAGCCACCTGGGCCGTCACGTCACCGAGCATGCCAGCGCTGCGAGGCACCAACAGCGCAGAGCCTGCTTTGATGATCATGCGTGGCGGGATGTTGTTGATGGCGCGGAAATCGGCTTCGCTCATGTTCACGCGTTTGGCGGCCTCGGCGACTTTCATGGTGGCGGGTGCAATCCAGGCGGTCCAGCTGGCCATGCGGCTGAGGCTGGATGCTTCGTAGTTGCGTTGGAACACTTCAGCGTTGTCCCAAGGCAGCAAAATTTTGGGGGAGCCCGCAGCCAGCAGCACAGGGCGGTGGGCGGAGGGGTTCAGGGCTTTGAAGTCTTGTTCCGAAATATCAGCCAGCTTGGCGATCACGCTCACATCCATGTCGCGGGGCAGGGGCACGCTTTGAAAGTAGGGGTGGTTGGGAATGCTGGGCAGCACCACGTTGAACTGGGGCGGGTTGCCCACAATGTTTTTCATGGCCTGCAGCTTGGGCACGTACATGCGTGTTTCCATCGGCATGGTCAAGTCTGTGTAGCCGGTGGGCAAGCCTGCCCGTTTGTTGCGCGCGATGGCTTTGCCCACATTGCCTTCGCCCCAGTTGTAGGCAGCCAGGGCCAAGTGCCAATCACCAAACATTTTGTGCAGGCGTTCCAGGTAGTCCAGCGCGGCACGGGTGGAGGCTTCCACATCGCGGCGGTCGTCCCGAAAAGCGTTTTGTTTCAAGTCAAAGCTCTTGCCCGTGGCGGGCATGAACTGCCACATGCCGCTGGCCCGAGCGCTGGAGACCGCTTGCGGGTTGAAGGCGCTCTCGATGAAGGGCAGCAAGGCCAATTCCATGGGCATCTTGCGGGCTTCGATTTCTTCAACGATGTGATACAGGTACTTGTTTGAGCGCCCGGTCATGCGGCTCAAATAGTCGGGTTTGGCGGCGTACCACTGCGTGCGGTCGCTGACAAGGTGGGTGTCCAAGTCAGGCATTTGGTAGCCCTTGCGGATGCGCTCCCACAGGTCGTTGGGCAGGTTCAGCGTGGCCACGTTATCGCGCTTGGCGCTGCCTTGGGTGATGGGGCTCAGTTCCTCAGGCGCGGCGGCAGCAGGACTACTCGCCTGCACCGGCACTGGAGTGGATTCCGGCAAACTGGCACAACCGCTCAGCAGAGCAAGGCTGAGGCTAGATACGGTCAATAGAAATCTCATCTGAAATCGTTCTTCCATTCACGAAGGGCGGCAAAGACAGCCACATCGTCGGTTTGTTCGAGCGCTGAGAGTCCAGCGTGCAGTGCCACGGCATGTCGCACATCGGGGTATCTGGCCCTTAAAAAAGGGTTGATTTGCAATTCGGTGCCCAGCTGGGCGGGCAGGGTGGGCAAACCTTTTGCTCGGAGCTGTTGGCAGTGCGCCATGTAGGTTTGCAACTCGGCGTTGCTGGGTTCGACGGCGAGGGCAAATCGCAAATTGGACACAGTGTACTCGTGGGCGCAGCACACCTGGGTGTGGGCTGGAAGGCCTGCCAAGCTGTCAAGCGAGGCCAGCATTTGCGCCGGGGTACCTTCGAAAATACGCCCGCAGCCGCCAGAAAACAAGGTGTCGCCACAAAACAGCACGGGGCTGGGCTGGGCGTTGGGTAAGTAGTAAGCAACATGGCCAGCGGTGTGGCCAGGCACGTCCAGCACTTGCACGGTTTGGCCGAGCACATCAAATGCATCGCCTTGCATGACGGGCGAGAAGGGCGCTGGCACCTCCTCAAGCGCAGGGCCAAACACTTGGGCGCCTGTGGCGAGGTGCAATTCGCGCACGCCACCCACATGGTCAGCATGGTGGTGGGTCACTAGAATGGCGGCCAATGTCAGACCTTGTTCGGCCAGCGCCTGCAACACAGGCGCCGCGTCACCGGGGTCCACCACCACGGCCATTTGGTCTTGTTGCCACAACCACAGGTAGTTGTCAGAGAACGCGGGCAGTGCAATCAGCTTCATGTCATCCACACCTTTAAAAAACGATAGTTTGCCTGAGTGGCTGGCGTCACCCGCCGGCCAGTATTTGTGCGCGTGGGAGCAAAGCTATTTGGACCGCGCCGTGGCCAACGTGTTTGGCTTTCACGCGCTGCAACTGGGCTTTCCCGCACTGGATGCCTTACAAGCCAACCGCATGCCGCATCGTTGGATGGCCTGCGATGCCCAACCCGAACCTTGTCCCGTGGGCCGAGAGGTGCTGCTGACCAACTACGAGGCCTTGCCTTTTTCCGACGCCAGCTTGGACTTGCTGGTGTTGCCCCACACCCTCGAGCTCAGCTATGACCCACACGCCACTTTGCGCGAGGTCCAGCGCGTCTTGGTGCCTGAAGGGCGCGTGGTGATTTGCGGCTTCAACCCCAACAGTTTGTGGGGCTTGGGCAAGTTGGGCGGGCTTGGCTTCGCCAACACGGGCGACTTCATTGGCTACGGTCGATTGCGCGATTGGTTGCGCCTGCTGAGCTTTGAGGTGGAATCTACGAGCTATGGCTGTTACAGGCCTGCCATGAAAACCGCGCGTTGGCTGCAGCGCTGGGATTGGATGGATGCGGCGGGTGTGCGCTGGTGGCCTATTTTTGGGTCGGTGTATGGCGTGGTGGCTGTGAAGCGCGTGCACGGCATGCGGCTCATGTCACCTGCTTGGAAAAAGGCGTCACGTCGCCAGGTGGCTGTGGTCACCACAGCCTCACAAGGAATGGAATGAACACAGTAGAAATTTACACAGACGGCGCCTGCAAGGGCAACCCTGGCCCTGGCGGCTGGGGTGCCTTGCTGCGTTCGCCTTCGGGCCAAGAAAAAGAGTTGTTTGGCGGGGAGCTAAACACCACCAACAACCGCATGGAGTTGATGGCGGTGATCGAGGCCCTGCGTGCCCTCAAGCGCCCCTGCAAAGTGGCTTTGTATCTCGACAGCGAATATGTGCGCAAAGGCATCACCGAGTGGATTCACGGCTGGAAAGCCCGCAGCTGGCGAACGGCGGCCAAGCAGCCTGTGAAGAACGCCGACCTTTGGCAGCAGTTAGATGCCCTCACGCATCAAGGTGACCATGACATCGCGTGGCATTGGGTCAAAGGCCATGCTGGGCACGTGGACAATGAACGGGCCGACGAATTAGCCAACCGCGGCGTGGCGTGGGTCTTGTCTGCTGGTTGACGGTGGGTGGCCAGCGGCGGTCGATCTGGGATGATGCAGGCGGCTCGCTGGTACATTGCAAGCTTGGTTTAAAAGTAACTTATTGAAAAGAATCTGACGCATGGCCTCCAATAAGATGTATTCCGTTGTGGCAGTCCTCGGTATCGTGGCTGCTTCAGCCTTGGCCTGGTGGTTGCAAAACCCAAAAACGACTGCAGCCCCCACTGCGCCGGGTGCACGTCCTGCGGGCGTGGAAATTAGCCAAGTCAAAAAGCAAACTTTGCGTGACGACGCCGAGGCCGTGGGTTCGTTGCGCTCATCCCAAAACGTCATCCTGCGTCCTGAAGTGGCGGGCCGCGTGTTGTCCTTGGGTTTTTCCGATGGTGCGCGTGTGCGTGCTGGCCAGGTATTGGTGCAATTGGATGACACCTTGCAACGCGCCGAGGTGCAGCAGTCGCTGGCCCAAATGTCTATTGCGCGTGCCAACCACAAACGCAACCAAGAGCTGGTGGCGCAAAACTTCATCGCTCAACGCTCATTAGACGAAAGCGCAGCAGCCCTGCAAGTGGCTGATGCCCAACTGGGCTTGTCTTGTGCCCGTCTTGAGCGCATGCGATTGATCGCACCGTTCAACGGCGTGATGGGTATTCGCAGCGTCAACGTGGGTGACTACGTGAAAGACGGCGCAGACCTGATCAACTTAGAAAACATTGGCAGCCTTTACGTGGACTATCGCTTGCCCGAGCGCTACCAAGCCAAGGTGAAGCCAGGGCAAACCATTGAGGTCAAGCTCGACGCCTTCAGTGGCCGTTTGTTCAAAGCCACGATTGACGCCGTGGACCCACTGATTGACGCCAATGGCCGCTCTATTGGTGTGCGTGCGGTGTTGGCCAATACAGCGGGTGAGCCGATCGTGGTGGCTGGCAGAAACCAAGGCCCGGGTGCGGGGGCACAAGCCGCAGCGGCCGCGCCAGCAACCTCTTCTGCCTCCGCATCCTCATCATCTTCGCAGGTCAAAGCTGTCATGCCTGTTGCTTCAGCCCCTGCTGCTAAGAAGCCCGAGCCGATCAGCCGAGGTGTGGCCTTGCCTTCACCTCAAAGTTTGGGCTGCCCGCCCAACACCTTTGACCGCACCCGCACCAGCGCGGGCGGTGAACAAAATGGTCCTTTGCGCCCAGGCATGTTTGCGCGTGTGACCGCCGTGTTTGCGGTTAAACCCAATGCCTTGGTCGTGCCCGAAGAGGCCATCGTGCCGCAGGGTGGCAAGCAGTTTGTCATCAAGGCCATTGCGCCCAGTGAGTTGCCTGCCCCCCCCGCCAGCGCTGCCAGTGGTGCTGCCAGTGCACCGGTTGTGCCGCCAGATACCAAGTTTGTGTCTCAGCGCATAGAGGTGAAGCTGGGTATGCGCCGTGGCGGCCAAGTTGAAATTACCGAAGGCTTGGCGGAGGGGGACACCATTGTGGTGGCCGGCCAGCAACGCTTGCAAAAAGACGGCTCGCCTTTGCGTGTGGTCGAGCTGGGTCGTGGGCCAGCCAATTCGGCTTCGGCTGCAGCATCGGGTGCATCACTTGGCGCATCGGCGGCTGCCGCCTCTAGCGCAGTCAATACCAGCATGTCAGCCAGCAACAGCGCCAGCGCTGCCATTCAGGCCGCCAGCCGCTAACCCATCCATCAAAGAGCTCACATGCAGTTGCCTGAGATATCCATTCGCCGTCCGGTGTTTGCCACCGTGCTGTCCTTGCTCATTGTGTTGGTGGGCGTGGTGTCGTTCACCCGCTTGAACGTGCGTGAGTACCCCAAGATTGACAACCCCGTGGTGACGGTCGAGACCAAATACACAGGTGCGTCCAGCGCGGTGGTGGAGTCGCAAGTGACCAAGGTGCTGGAGGACTCGCTCTCTGGCATCGAGGGTGTGGACGTCATCACTTCCATCAGCCGCCAAGAGCAAAGCCAAATCACCGTGAACTTTGTGCTGTCGCGTGATGCCGACTCGGCCGCCGCCGATGTGCGTGACAAAGTCAGTCGTGTGCGCCAACGCTTGCCACAAGGCATTGACGAGCCGGTGATTGCCAAGGTCGAGGCCGATGCCTTTCCCGTGATTTGGTTGTCGTTCAGCGCTGACACCTTGAACGTGTTGCAACTCACCGACTACGCCAACCGCATTGCCAAGCCCATGCTGCAAACCGCGCCTGGTGCGTCTGATGTGCGGGTGTTCGGCGAGCGCAAATACGCCATGCGCATTTGGCTGGACCCTGACCGTTTGGCCGCCTACAAGCTCACCACCCAAGATGTGGAAGATGCCCTGCGCCGCTCTAACGTGGAAGTGCCCGCTGGCCGAATTGAAAGCAAGCTGCGTGAATTCAACGTCAGCACATCGACAGATTTGCAGACCCCGCAAGAGTTTCGCAACGTCGTGGTCAAGTCGGTCAATGGCATACAAGTGCGCATTGGGGATGTGGCCCGTGTCGAGCAGGGCCCTCAAGCTGAGCGAACGGCCACACGCTTGAACGGCAAAGACGCCATCACCCTGGGTGTGATTCGCAACGCCACGGCCAACCCGCTGGACCTGAGCGCGGCCGTGCGCAGCATGATTCCGAAGATCAAAGAGAACTTGCCACCGGGCGTAGAAATTGAAATTGCCAACGACAACTCGGTGTTCATTGACCGCTCCATCAAGGCGGTGTTTCAAACCATCGTGGAAGCCGCCATCTTGGTGGCTTTGGTGATTTTTGTGTTCTTGCGCACGGTGCGTGCGTCCTTCATTCCTTTGGTGACCATTCCTGTGTGCTTGATTGGCACGTTTGCCTTGATGGCCCTGTTTGGCTTCACCATCAACACGCTCACCATGCTGGCGTTGGTTCTGGCGATTGGTTTGGTGGTGGACGACGCCATCGTGGTGCTAGAAAACATTTACCGGCATATCGAGGACGGTATGTCGCCGTTTCATGCCGCCATCAGAGGCGCCAAAGAAGTGGGCTTTGCCGTGGTCGCCATGACCATGACCTTGGCGGCGGTGTATGCGCCTTTGGCCTTCACGCCAGGCCGCACGGGCAAGCTGTTTACTGAGTTTGCCCTGGCCTTGGCGGGCTCGGTGGTGGTGTCTGGCTTTGTGGCGTTGACGCTCACGCCCATGATGTGTTCTATCATGCTCAAGCACAACCACAACCCCAGTTGGTTTGACCGCACGATGGAGCGCCAGCTGCAACGCATGTCCAATGCCTATGGACGTTTGTTGCAATGGACGCTGACACCTGGCCGGGTGTTTGGCCGCTCGATATCTCGTCGGTGGTGGGTGGTGGCAGTGATGGTCTTGGCGGGTCTTGGCACTTGGACTTTGCTCAAGTCCACCAAAAGCGAACTGGCCCCCTTGGAAGACCGTGGCGTGATCTTGACCGTTGTCAACGGGCCAGACGGCGCCACCCTAGACTACACCACGCGTTACACCCTGGCCATTGAAAAAATGGCCGAGAAGTACACCGAGTTTGACCGCATCTTCACCGTGGTGGGCAACCCCACCGTGGCGCAGGGCAATGTGTTTTACCGCGCCAGGCCGTGGGAAGAGCGCACCAAAAGCACCCTCGAAATTGCACGCGAGATGACGCCCATGGTGTCTGGCTTGCCAGGTGTGACCGCGTTCCCCATCACGCCGCCTTCCTTGGGTCAACCGTTTCGCGACCGTCCTTTGAACTTCGTCATCTTGACCTCGGACAGCTACCAAAACTTGGCGCAAGTGGTGCGCAGTTTTCAAGAAGAAATTGCCAAGAACCCAGGCATCGTGAGCGTGGACACTGACCTGCGCTTGAACAAGCCCGAGATCAGCATGGAAGTCGACCGCGAGCGTGCCGCCGACATGGGCGTGCCTGTGGACCAAATTGCGCGCGCCGTTGAAACCATGATGGGCGGCCGCCAAGTCACGCGCTACAAGCGCGAAGGCGATCAATACGACGTGGTGGTTCAAACTGCATCCACAGGCCGCGACACGCCAGATGACATTGAGCGTGTGTTTGTGCGAGGCAAGGGCGACGTCATGATTCCGCTGTCGGCTTTGGTGAAGATCAAAGAGGTGGTGGTGCCGCGCGAGCTGAACCATTTCAGCCAACGCCGCAGTGCCTCGATCACCGCCAACCTGGCGCCCACCTATTCACTGGGCGAGGCCATCACCTTCATGAATGCCACGGCGCAAAAGGTCCTCAAGCCTGGTTACTCTACCGACCTCAATGGCACCTCGCGTGAGTTCGTCAAATCATCAGGCTCGCTGGTGATTGTGTTTGCGCTGGCTTTGCTGTTCATCTTTTTGGTGTTGGCGGCTCAGTTTGAAAGCTTCATTGACCCGCTGGTCATCATGCTGTCTGTGCCGTTGTCCATGGTTGGCGCGTTGCTGGCTTTGCAGTTCAGCGGTGGCACGCTGAACGTGTTCAGCCAAATTGGCTTGATCACTTTGGTGGGCTTGATCACCAAGCACGGCATTTTGATTGTGGAGTTTGCCAACCAGCTGCGCGAGGAGGGCATGGAGTTGTTTGAGGCGGTCACGAAATCGGCCACCTTGCGCTTGCGCCCGATTTTGATGACCACTGGCGCCATGGTGCTGGGCGCCATTCCGCTGGCTTTGGCCAGTGGCGCAGGTGCAGAAAGCCGCAAACAAATTGGCTGGGTGATTGTGGGGGGCATGAGTTTGGGCACCTTGCTCACCATCTTTGTGGTGCCCACGATGTACACCTTGTTGGCCCGCAAGTCTGTGCCGGGGGCGATCACCATCCGTCATGAGGACGCGGACGTAGGCGCTTGACGCCTACTTTCTAACTTGCGCTTGACGCCTACTTTCTAAATTGCGCTCGACGCCTACTTGATTGTCAGCGCTTGATTAAATAGCGCCTTCAAACATCATCACATCCACCTCGTCGCCTACGGCGACATTGCCTTGCGCGTGATGCAGCACGATCAGGCCGTTGCCTTGCACCATCGAGCTCAGAACGCCTGAGCCTTGGTTGCCCGTGGTGCGCACGTGCAGCGTGCCGTCGGCGGCGCTGCTGACAAAGCCACGTTGGTATTCAGTGCGGCCCGCTTTTTTACGCAAGGGCTCTAGGCTTTTGGCGCGCAGCAGTGGTGCTGGCTGTGCGGTGCTGCCCATCATGCGCAAGAGGGCTGGGCGCACAAAAGCAAGAAAGGTGACCATCACCGCCACAGGATTGCCGGGCAAGCCAAACAGCACAGATTTGCCAATTCGGCCCACCGCCATGGGGCGGCCTGGGCGCATGGCGATTTTCCAAAACGCCACGTCGCCCAGCTTTTTCATCATGGCTTTGGTGAAGTCAGCTTCGCCCACACTCACGCCACCACTGGTGATGATGGCGTCGGCCTCCAGTGCCGCTTTGGCAAAGGCGGCTTCTAACAGAACGGGGTCATCACGCACCACCCCCATGTCCATCACTTCGCAGCCCATGCGTGTGAGCATGCCAAACACGGTGTAGCGGTTGCTGTCGAACACCGCGCCTTCGCGGGGGGCTTCGCCCAAGCTCAGCACTTCGTCGCCAGTGGAGAAATACGCCACACGCAAGCGCCTGTGCACACGCACATCGGGCAGGCCCAAGCTCGCGACCAAGCCCAATGCGGCGGGTGTGAGGTGTTGGCCTGCTTGGAGGGCAGCTTGGCCTTGCATTAAGTCTTCGCCCATCAAGCGGCGGTTGTCGCCGGCTTTCAAAATATTGGGCGGGATGGTGATGGTGGTCACATCGTGTGAGGCGACCACTTGGCAAAACTCTTGAGGCACCACGGTGTCTAAGTTGTCGGGCAGGATGGCGCCGGTCATGATCTTGAGGCATTCGCCCGCATTGACCTTGCCTTGCCACGCTTTGCCGGCGAGCGCCGTGCCCACCACGCGCAGCATGAGTGGCTGGTCGGTGTGCAACTGAGCGGCATCGAACGCAAAGCCGTCCATGGCCGAGTTGTTGTGCGCGGGCACGCTGATGGGCGAGACCACGTCTTGCGCCAAAACACGGCCCAAGGCGGCAAATAGAAAAGCGTCTTGCGATTCGTCGGCTGAGACGGGCTGCACCAGCTCAGCTAAAAATGCGTGGACTTGGTTCACGCTCAAGGCGTTTGGGTCATAGCCTTGCAGGGCAGCGGCAATGTCGTCCAAACTTTTCATGGCGCGGCGTTTTCTAGGGCTTGCAGTTCGCTCAAGGTGTTGATGTTGGCAAAGGCCAGCGGGTCGTCACCGGGGGCATTAAAAGGTACTTCAACCGTTTTGTGTTGCGCGGTCCATGCGTCAATTTTGCGGCCACCGGCGTGGGTGAACTTGACCAAACTCTCCGACAGCTCAATCTTCATCAAGCAAAACACGGGTTGCGTGCGAAGCTGGGTTTGGCCGTGCGCATCGGTTTCAGGTGCTGCGGCCATGGCAATGTCAGCGTTTTCGCGCACCAAAGCTTCGGCCAGACGCTGGGCCAAGTCGAGGGGCAGGCGAGGTGTGTCGCAGGGGACGGTGAGGATGTAGGGGGTGTCGGCGCGTTCCATCCCCGCCAAAAAGCCAGACAAGGGGCCCGCAAAGTCGGCAGATGCATCGGGCCAAACCGAGGCGCCAAACGATTCATAGGCCGAGAGGTTGCGGTTGGCATTGACCATCACGCTCTCCACTTGGGGGCCCAAACGCATGAGGGTGTGCAGGGCGAGCGGGATGCCGTTGAAGTTTTGCAAGCCTTTGTCCACGCCACCCATGCGGCTGCCGCGGCCGCCTGCCAAGATGAGGCCGGTGATGTCTTGTGGGGCGATGGTCTGTGTCATGTCACTGTGGATGGGTTGTCTTTGATTTGTCAGGGTCCGATGCGACTTAACCGCCGATGTAGCTCATCTCAACGCGGCGGGCGGTCGATGACCCATGGCGGGCGTGGTCCGCAGGCAGGGAGGCACGCAGTTCGGAATAGCGGTCGTCGCGGCCTTGCCAAATGTGGCCGATGGCCGAGGCAAGGTCTGCATCGGTGGCTTGTGCGCCACGCATCAGGCTGCGCAAGTCGTAGCCTTGGGTCGCAAACAAGCAGAGGTAGAGCTTGCCTTCGGTCGAGAGGCGTGCGCGGTTGCAGTCGCGGCAAAACGCTTGGGTCACGCTGCTGATGACGCCGATTTCGCCCAAGGTGGGGTCAAACACACCTGCGTCGTTGGCATAGCCCCAGCGTTGGGCGGTTTCACCGAGGGCGGTGGCGTCTAGCGGGACAATTGGGAAGGCTTGTTGGATGTGTTGAATCACCTCGGCGGATGGCAGCACGTCGTCCATGCACCAGCCGTTGGTCGCGCCCACATCCATGTATTCGATGAAGCGCAGCGTGATGCCGCTGCCACGGAAGTGGCGGGCCATGGGCAAGATTTGCTCGACGTTGGTGCGGCGTTTGACCACCATGTTGACTTTGAGTCCACTGAACAGCCCGTTGGCGTCTAACCCCAACCCCGCGTCTTTGGCGGCGGCAATGCCTTCCAACACATCGGAGACGGGAAAGTCCACGTCGTTCATGGCCCGAAATACCGCGTCGTCCAGGCCGTCCAGGCTGACCGTCACACGGTTCAGGCCCGCGTCTTTGAGCGACTTGGCTTTGCGGGCCAACAGAGAGCCGTTGGTTGTCAGGGTGAGGTCCAGGGGCGTGCCGTCGGGTGTTTGGATGTTTGCCAGCTGGTCTACCAAGATTTCAAGGTTCTTGCGCAACAGCGGCTCGCCGCCGGTGAGGCGAATCTTGCGCACGCCGTGGGCCACAAACACCTTGGCGAGGCGGGTGATTTCTTCAAAGTTCAGCAGCTCGCCGTGCGGCAGGTAGGCGTAGTCTTTGTTGAACACCTCTTTGGGCATGCAGTAGTTGCAGCGAAAGTTGCAACGGTCGGTCACGCTGATGCGCAGGTCGTGCAGCGGGCGGCCCAAGCTGTCGCTGAGCTGCCCCGTGGCAGCGATGGGGTGGGCAGGCAAGGTCGCAGGCAGAGCCAGCAGCCGTTGGTCGACAAGAGGGATCACACGTTCAGACATAGGGGTGTGATTTTGCCTGAGTGGCCAATCCCTTGGGCCTTCAAGCAAAGAGTTTCAAAGGACAGGCCCAGACGCAAGCCCCGTGAAAGTAAAATCATGGTTAATCCATTGCGTTTTTCTTTTCACTTTTACAACAAGACACCATGTCCCTGAATCAAGTCACCCCCGGTAGCAAAGTTCCTGAAGCCTTCAACGTGATCATCGAAATTCCGATGAACTCGGATCCCGTGAAGTACGAAGTCGACAAAGAGTCTGGCGCTCTGTTTGTGGACCGCTTCATGGGCACAGCCATGCATTACCCCACCAATTACGGCTATGTGCCACAAACCATCGCGGGCGACGGCGACCCTGTGGACGTGTTGGTGATGACTCCTTTCCCATTGCCACCCGGCGTGGTGGTGCCTTGCCGTGCCTTGGGCATCTTGATGATGGAAGACGAGGGCGGCATAGACGGCAAAGTGTTGGCCGTGCCCACCGAAAAAATCTTGGCGCGTTACAGCCACATCAAATCATTGGCCGACATCCATGAGTTGCAGTTGCAACAAATTGCTCACTTCTTTGAACACTACAAAGACCTCGAAAAAGGCAAGTGGGTCAAGGTCAAGGGGTGGGAAGGCATTGAGTCTGCCCACAAGGAAATCGTGGACGGCATGGCCAATTACAACAAGTAATTTTTGGCTGCCTTCGTCCAAAGCCCGCTTTTGCGGGCTTTTTTATTTCTGTGGGTTTTGTGAGTTTTATTGCGGGTTTTGGCGTTTGAACGGGCTGCGTTCCGCCAAGTGGTCGAGGTAGTTGTCGACACCCGCAGATTCCCGCTCTAAAAACCGTTCCACGGCATCCGCAAATGCAGGGTGGGCCAACCAATGCGCGCTGTAGGTGGCCACGGGCATGAGGGCGCGGGCCATTTTGTGTTCGCCTTGGGCGCCGCCTTCAAAGCGTTGCACGCCGTTGGCGATACACCAGTTCAGAGGTTGGTAATAGCAGGCCTCAAAGTGCAGGCAGTCCACGCGTTCTAAAGCGCCCCAATAGCGGCCATACGCCACAGCGGTGGAGGTGCCCAGCCCTTGCACAGCCACCAAGCTGCTGGCGATGGGCTGGCCCTCGCGCTCGGCCACAAACAGCACCCAGTTGTGGGGCATGTCGTGTTGCATGTGTTGAAAGAAGGCAGGGCTGAGGTAGGGCGCATTGCCGTGTTCAAGGTAAGTGCGTTCGTAGCACTTGTAGAAAAAGTCCCAGTCCTCGCTGCTGATGGCCGTACCCACCGAGGTACGGAAAGTCACGCTTGCATCGGCCACACGGCGACGTTCTTGTTTGATTTTTTTGCGCTTTTCTTGCGAGAGGCTGGCTAGGAATGCATCGAAGTGATCAAAGCGTTGACCTTGCGGGCTGGTGTTGTCCCAATGGAATTGCACGGTTTGGCGCTGCATCAGGCCCAGCGCTTCGCAAGCGGCGCGGTCGTTGGGGCTGGTGAACAGCAGGTGCAGGGATGAGAGCTGGCACTGTTTTGCCAGATCCACCAAAGCTTGAAGCAGGGCTTGGCGAGCTGTTGTGTCGATGGCCAGCAAGCGCGAGCCCGGCACGGGTGTAAAGGGCACGGCGCAAGTCGCTTTGGGGAAGTAGTTCAGACCATGGTTGCCATAGGCGTTGGCCCAGGCCCAGTCAAACACGTATTCACCGTAGGAGTGGTCTTTGATGTAAAGCGCACTGGCGGCAGCTAAGGTGTCACCTCGCCACAGCGACACAAACTGAGGTGTCCAGCCCGTGTCGGCTGTGGCGCTGCCGCTGGTGTGCAAGGCGGCCAAATAGGCGTGCTGCATGAAGGGAGAGGGCGCGTCTTGCTGGGCCAACAAAGCGTCCCACGCGTCAGCGGGGATATCGAGCGGGCTCGCGTGAATGCGAATGACATAATCCATTTTCTTGTCAGACCTTTTTTACTTTGGACGATGTGCTTGCTGCCATGACTCTCAAAATTTGTGTTGCTCAGTTGAATTACGTGGTGGGCGACATGGCGGGCAACGCCCAGAAAATCATCGCGTGTGCCACCCAAGCTTATGAAGACGGCGCGCGTTTGGTACTCACGCCCGAGCTGTCGCTGTGCGGCTATGCCGCCGAAGATTTGTTTCTTCGACCCTCGTTCATCAAGGCATGTGATGATGCCTTGAAAACGGTGTCCACCGCTCTGAGTGGGTTAAAGGGCCTGCATGTGGTGGTGGGCCATCCTTCTGGCGGTGACGTGCGCACACGTTCGGTGTCTGTGCAACGCCGCTTCAACATGGCCAGTGTGGTGTGTGAAGGCCTGGTGGTGGCCGCGTATGCCAAGCGCGAGCTGCCCAACTACCAAGTGTTTGACGAGCGCCGCTACTTCGTGGCGGGCGACCAGCCTTGCGTGTTTGATGTGGCGGGCACAAAAGTGGGCCTGCTGATTTGTGAAGACGCTTGGTTTGAGGCGCCTGCTGCAGATGCCAAAGCAGCAGGGGCCGAGCTGTTGGCCGTGATCAATGCGTCGCCCTTCCATGTGGGCAAAGGCGACGAGCGCGAACAAACCATGCGTGGCCGTGTGCAAGCCACGGGTTTGCCTTTGATTTACGCGCATTTGGTGGGCGGCCAAGACGAGGTGGTGTTTGAAGGCCGCTCGTTTGCACTCAATGCCAATGCGACCTTGGCCGCGCGTGCGCCAAGTTTTGAGGAGGCTTCATTTGTGGTGAATGTGACGCGAGGTGACGTTGTGTCACAGGGCAAGCGTGCTGTGACTGATCAGGCCACACGCGTCTCAGCGCAATCTTGCATCTCCCTTCATCTGTCAGGGGACGTCGCGCAAGACGGGTCGCTCGAAGCCGACCTCTGGCACGCCCTCGTGTTGGGCGTGCGTGACTACATCCGAAAAAACGGTTTTCCCGGCGTATTGTTGGGCTTGTCTGGTGGCATTGATTCGGCCTTGGTGCTGGCCATTGCGGTGGATGCCCTGGGTGCAGAGAGGGTACGTACAGTGATGATGCCGTCGCCCTACACCGCCGAAATCAGCTGGGTGGATGCGCGTGACATGGCGCAACGCATGGGTGTGCGTTACGACGAGGTGTCCATCGTGCCAGAGTTTGAAGCGTTCTTGGGCTCTCTCAAGGCCGACTTTGAGGGCACGCAGCTCGACACCACCGAAGAGAACATCCAAGCGCGCATCCGTGGCACGCTGCTGATGGCTTTGTCCAACAAGTTTGGCGCTATCGTGCTGACCACAGGCAACAAGAGCGAAATGGCCACAGGCTATTGCACGCTGTATGGCGACATGGCGGGTGGTTTTGCCGTCATCAAGGATGTGGCCAAAACCTTGGTGTTCAAACTGGCGCGTTGGCGCAATGCCCATGACCCTTATGGCACGGGTGCCGAGCCGATCCCCGAGCGCATCATCACGCGCCCACCCAGTGCAGAGCTGCGTCCTGACCAAACCGACCAAGACAGCTTGCCGCCCTATGAGGTGTTGGACGAGATCGTGTCGCGCTTCATGGAAAATGACCAAAGCTCAGAAGACATCGTTGCCGCCGGTTTTGAGCGCGCCGAGGTGGAGAAGGTGACTCGCCTGATTCGCATCAACGAGTACAAGCGCCGTCAATCGCCGGTGGGAATTCGCGTCACACACCGCAGTTTCGGCAAAGATTGGCGTTATCCTATAACCAATCAATTTCGCGCCTAATGACGGGCCTCTCCCTAGATTTCAAGGATTTTGAACATGAAGCAAATCACCGCCATCATCAAACCATTCAAGCTCGAAGAAGTGCGCGAAGCGCTGGCCGAATGCGGTGTGACGGGCTTGACGGTGACCGAGGTCAAGGGCTTTGGCCGTCAAAAAGGCCACACCGAGTTGTACCGTGGCGCTGAGTACGTGGTGGACTTCTTGCCCAAGGTGAAGGTCGAAGTGACTGTGAAGTCAGACGATGTCGACAACTGCGTGGACGCCATCGTTCGCGCAGCCCGCACGGGCAAGATTGGTGACGGCAAAATTTTCATCACGGCTGTTGAGCGTGTGATCCGCATTCGTACGGGTGAGCTGGACGAAGCAGCCGTTTGATCTGGTCTTTTGTGGGATGAGGTTTAGAGACCCGCCAGTTTGGGCTCTGGCGCAAAGCCTGCGGCTTGCACCAGTTCTTTCAGCAAGGCTGATGGCTCAGTGTCGCTGCGAATCAAATCCATTTGCCAATCATTCAAAAAGCCTTGGCTCACACTGTGGTTTGTAAATGCCAGCAAGCCATCGTAATAGCCTTGGGTGTTGAGTAGGCCAATGGGTTTGTCGTGGTAGCCGAGTTGGCGCCAAGTCCACACCTCAAAAAACTCTTCAAAGGTGCCAATGCCGCCGGGCAAGGCCAAGAACACATCGGCGCGCTCAGCCATCATGTGTTTGCGTTCGTGCATGGTGTCGACCACATGCAGCTCGGTGCAGGCAGTTCGCGTGTTTTCTTTGGCTTGCAGCGCTTTGGGGATGATGCCCACCACGCGGCCACCCGCATCGGCAGTGGCTTGAGCCACCAGCCCCATCAAACCGTTGCCGCCGCCGCCGTAAACCAGCTGCCCATTGTGTTGGCCAATCCATGTGCCAACTTGGCGTGCCACATCCGCATAGACGGGTAAGCTGCCATTGCGCGAACCGCAATAAACGCAAACAGAAAATGCGGGTGAACTCATAGATGCAAGCCCAAGTCGATTTTTTTGGCGGCAATGGGCTCAGCGTTGACGAGTCGTGTCCCAGCCAGCGCATCGTGCCAAAACTGTCGCAGCGGATGAAAGCGGCTGAGGACGGCCCAGACTGCCACCCATCCCAAAAATACCAAGGCAGTTTCTCCACCGCTGAGCGCATAGGGCCCGACGACGGCCAAAGGTGGAATGAACCAAATCCAACTCACCACATACCTGAACAAGGCACGTTTTTGTGTCAGTGCTTGGCCGTGGGCATCGACCACACGGATGTGCCAAGTTTTCATGGCCAAGGTTTGGCCTTTTTGTCCGAACCAAGTGAAGTAAATTCCGACGACAAGGAACAAAAAAGCCTGTAAGCCGAGGCGGTTGTCCAGCGCGTGGCGCGTTTGGCTGAGCGTGCTGAACAAATAGCCCGAGATAAAGAGCACAGCAAACAAAAGCATGCCCTCGTAAAGCCAACACGCCATGCGGCGCAGCAGGCTAGGGGCCGTTAGCTCGAAAGTCATTGCGGTGTCACTGCGCTTTCGTTGCTGACATTGGCCGGTGCTGAGCTGGTGACTGGGTTTGGCAGCAAGGTGGCGGGCGCCACTTGGTCGGTTGCGATACGGGGCAGGGGTTTGTTGGCGTTTGCGACAGGCGACGCGGTGAGTTTGGCAGCAGACACGGGTTTGATCGCCGGCGCTGCACCTTGGATGGGTTGATTTTGCTGCGCCGCTAGTTTTTGTTTGGCCTCAGGTGACAGCGCTTGGTAGGCCTCCCACTTGGCTTTTTTGTCTTCTTGCAGCAGTTGTTTGGCGTCGGCGTAATTCAAACGCGCAGCGGTTCGTTGCTGCGGGCTGAGTGCAGCCCATTCGCGCATGCGACTTTGCACAGTGGCCTGCTCATCAGTTGTGAGTTGGCCAAAGTTTTGTGAAACAGCCAGCCATTTGCGCTTGTGTGGTTCCGTCATCGTGGGCCACAGCTGAGCCAGAGGAGCCAAGGCTTGTTGTTGGGAGTCCGCCAAATCCATCCACAAAGGTCGACCAGGCAAGCTGGGGGCTGGCTTAGCAGCTACCACGGGTGACGTTTGTGCGGCAACCCCTGTGCTACTGAGCAACACCGCACCACTCAACAAGAGTTGAGCAATGAAGGTGGCGGTGATTGCGGATTGAAGCAGCATGCAGGCAGTTACTCTTTGGGGTCGATGGCGATGGGGTTTTTCAAGAACTGAAGAAAACCAGGGTCGGCATATGCGGCAGGGGGCAAATCGTCGATGAGCAAGGCAGAGTCGACTTCGGCCAGTTCATTGGCGCGGTCGTCATCCATGATGTTTTGAATCAGGGCCAAGCCTGCAACCAACGCGATCAAAGGCAGGAAGGAGGCCAAGCGGCTCCAAAGGTTGAGGCCTTCGTCACCGCCAAAGTTCAGCAAGGCTGCACCGTTTTGGTGAACCAACGAAGTGCTGGTTTGCAAGCGAGTTTGGGGCTTCAAGCGGGCAGCCACCGCACGGGTGCGTGCGGCACGCAGGCGCTCAGTGATGTCGTGGGGCAGCGCAAGGCTAGCTGAATTCAGTTGGGCAGCAATGCGCAAACCAAACTGGTCTTGGGTATTTGCGGTATGTGTCATGGTTGAATCCCCTTTAATTGAAGCGCTTTGCTGAGCGCCAGAACAGCCCGAGAGCAATGTGTTTTGACGCTTCCTTCGGAACAGCCCATTGCAGTAGCGGTCTCGGAAACGTCTAGATCCTCCCAATAACGCAACAGGAAGGCTTCTCGTTGACGCGCTGGCAGGTTTTGTATTTCTACCTCAATATCGTGAACATTTGCTACGCTGGCGAAGTGATCTTCTGCACTTTGTGTGGTTTGGCTCTCATTGTCGACGGCCAAGGCCTCTAAAAGGTTGAATTCGCCATCGTCATTGTCGGAATCAAACTCACTGAAATTGCTGAACAGCGCTTTTCGAGTTTTGTTGCGCCGAAACCAGTCCAATGTGGTGTTTGACAAGATTCTATGAAACAGCATGGGCAGTTCTGCTGCTGGCTTGTCACCGTAATGCTCGGCGAGTTTCATCATGCTGTCTTGCACAATGTCTAAGGCCGCTTCATCGTCACGAACGTGATAGACCGAGCGTTTGAAGGCACGCTTCTCGACGCTTTTAAGAAAGTCTGACAGTTCTTGTTCGGTGGCCACTGACGATGGGGTTCTGGGTTGAATCGGGCGCGATTATGGCACTAGCCTCAGGTTTTTGTGTTCAAAAGACCGAATGCATTTAAAGAAGGTGTCATAATCGTGGGCTGCAATTCGACAAAAAAGGCAAACGGGTCTCGGTCCGGCGCGAACCATGCGTCTATGGCTTCAGGTCCAAAGTTTCGACGCTGCCCCACAAGGGTTCGCCAAGAAGCACCCAAGGTTTTTCGTTGACGAAATTCACTCAGGTTAAAAGGTACACAAATGGACACTACAAAGTCGGAATCGCATTCCGCAACCGCTTCCAGCGGTCATGCACAAGAACTGATGGGCGCCGAGATCCTCGTGAAGGCGTTGCAAGCTGAAAACGTCAAACATGTCTGGGGCTATCCCGGCGGTGCAGTTCTCTACATTTACGACGCGCTCTACAACCAAAACACGATTCAACACGTGCTGGTTCGCCATGAGCAAGCCGCGGTTCACGCGGCCGATGGCTATGCGCGCGCCACGGGAGATGTGGGCGTGGCCTTGGTCACTTCTGGCCCAGGTGCCACCAATGCTGTGACTGGCATTGCTACGGCTTACATGGACAGCATCCCCATGGTGATCATCACGGGCCAAGTGCCCACGCACGCGATTGGCTTGGATGCCTTCCAAGAGTGCGACACCATTGGCATCACGCGCCCCATCGTGAAACATAATTTCTTGGTCAAAGACGTTCGCGACTTGGCCACGACCATGAAGAAAGCGTTCCACATTGCGCGCAGTGGACGGCCAGGCCCCGTGGTGGTGGACATTCCAAAAGACGTGTCTTTCAAGAAGACGGCTTACGAAGGCTATCCCGCTGAAGTGCACATGCGCTCCTACAACCCGGTCCGCAAGGGCCATGGCGGTCAAATTCGTAAGGCTTTGCAATTGTTGATGGCGGCCAAGCGCCCCTACATTTACACCGGTGGCGGTGTGCTGCTGGGCAATGCGTCGCAAGAGTTGCGCACCTTGGTGGACATGCTGGGTTACCCAGTGACCAACAC
>JAIXRH010000038.1 GCA_027485285.1 Comamonadaceae bacterium
GCCATAACCTGGCGCCTCCCACGCCACAACACCCACGTGATCGGCGTGATGCGCGGCGGCCTCCAGTTGCATCAACCAACTGCCAGAGCCAGAGCCGATGCCGTGCAGCAGCACATGGGTGGTCTTCGCCAAAGGCGCGCCTGCATGGCGGTACTGCACCGCTCCGAACGGTGTGTCAATGCGTTGCAAAGGATGGGCATGCAAGCGGCTTTGTAGTTCGTTGGACCCGGTCATGGCACAGCAATCAGCGCTTGACCTTTGACAAAGGGTGTTCGGGTGGATAGGTCGGGGTGATGGGTTTTGGGGTGCCCAGCATGACGCACATGAGAGCATCTTCATCAGTGAAGTTCACTTCTTCGCGGTAGACGCCCGGTGGTATGGAGATAAGGTCGCGTTCGTGGAGGATAGATTCCCAGCGTTGTCCGTCTTTTTCGCACACGATTTTTATTTTGCCGCGTAGGACAAAGAACACCTCTTCCACGTCATAGTGAATGTGGGAGGGGCCAATGCCTCCTGCGGGAATGACCATGGTCGAAAAGGTAAAGTGAGCAGAAGGCACGGTGTTGTTGTCGCTCGCTACGCCTGTGGCGCCTGTGCCCATGTAGCGCATCTGGGCACGGCGATAACGTGGGTCAACTTTGGTTTGAAATGCCAATGCATCCCAGTCGTAGCGACGGGTGGCAAAGCGCGCCACGCGCGACTCTAACCATGCATCGAACGCTTGGCCGCTGGTTTGCATCAAACTGCGTTGAATGTCGGCTTCTGCGGGAATCTGTGCGTCCATCAACCCCCGTTCATTGAATACGGGTTGGTTGGCTGCTGGTGTGGTGGTATTCATGGCAAGGGTCCTGTAGGTTGAGGGGTTAATTCATCACAAAGCCGCCATTGACCGGCAAGACTTGCCCCGTCACATAGCCGCTGCTGCGAGTCAGTAAAAATAAAACAGTGGCAGTCACGTCTTCGGGCATTTGCGCACGTTCAATGGCGCGACCTTCGCGGTAAAACTGGTGGCGTGCTTCAGGCACATACGCAGTGGCTTCCACCACAGTCAAACCCGGTGCGACGGCATTGACGGTGATTCCTTGAGGCCCCAGCTCACGTGCCATAGAACGCGTCATGGCCATCACGGCCCCCTTGCTTGACACATAGGCCATCAAACGTGGGGCCCCCCATAAGGCGGTGTCAGAGGCCAAGTTGACCACGCGACCGCTTCCACTTGCTGCCAAGTGGGGGGTCGCTGCAACCGTTGCCAGCCAGGGGCCACGCACATTGACAGCCATCACATGGTCCCAAGTCTCGATGCTCAACGCATTCATATCTTTGCCGCCTGAGTTGGTGACGGCGGCGTTGTTGACCAACCCATCCAGGCCGCCCCAATGAGCTGCCGCTGCATTCACGCCCTGGGTTATGCCGATTGGGTCTGACATGTCCATGGGCACATAGTGAGCCGCTTCACCCAGCTCATCGGACAAGGCTTGACCACGCGCGTGTAAGACGTCGCTGATGATCACGCGGGCACCGGCCTGTACCAGGGCGCGAACAAAAGCTTCACCCAAGCCGCGGGAACCGCCAGTGACTAAAACGCGACGGCCAGTGAGAACAATCTCTGTATTTTTTGCCATCATGAGGCCCGCCTGTCTGCACTGGGCAGGTAGTGCAGCACACGCGCTTCCGACAACGCCACTGCGTAGTAGGCCACGATGCCAATGATGGTGAGTGCACCAATGATCACGAACACCCCTGCTGTGTTGCCTTGACCTTCAAAGAAAATCAATAAGTAACCCAAGCCCATATTGCCCCCCACCAACTCGCCCACCACGACGCCAATCACCGCCAAGGTGCTGGCGATGCGCAAGCCAGAAAACAATGCAGGCATGGTGGTGGGGTACTCAACCATACGAAACACCTGCAAGCGGGTGGCAGAGAATGAACGCGCCAAGTTGATCATGTCGTCATCCATGGTGCGCATCGCTGACAAAACGTTGATGAGCACGGGAAAAAACACGATCAGCACAGCGACCAAAATTTTCGGATACATGGTGTATCCCAACCACATCACAAACAAAGGTGCAAACGCAACTTTGGGCGCGATTTGCAAGGCCAACAAATAGGGCGATAGCACCGCCTCTACTCTGGGGGAGAGTCCCAACGCATAGCCAATCAAAGCGCCCATCAGCGAGCCGAGGATAAAACCTATGACCACTTCTGCTGCTGTGATGCCAGCGTGCCAGAGAAGTCGTTCGACTTCCCAAATACGGACCGCCTCTTGACACACGGTGCTGAAGCTAGGCAAGACGAAGGCAGGGATGCCCAGCTTGCTAGGCCCCCACTCCCAAGCTGCAAGGAATACAACCAAGACAGCTAAGCTGAGGCTGGCGGTGACAAGGCGATCGCGTTGGGCGCTCATGAAGACTTACTTTCCAGACACAAACTGGTTGGTGTAGAGGTCTTTCAAAGGTGCGGCCTTGGGAACTACACCGTTGTCAACATAAAACTTTTGCAGTTCTGCCAAGCGAACTTCATCCATGTGACCAGGGTTTTTTTGTTTGGCATAGACATATTGGTTGTACATCTCAAAAGCCTTCAGGATGGAGGCTTCTTTGCCTTTGTGTGCCGGTACATGTGCCACATAAACAGAGGTGGCCGCCTTAGGGTCACTCATGATGTCTTTCATGCCTTTGATGGTGGCGCGCACTAGCTTTTGGATCAGCTGAGGATTTTTTTGAATCGTTTCGTCCGAGGCCAAGATGGCTTGTGCCATGCTCTTGAAGTAAATGTCTGCAGGCAGGATATCGACTTGTGCGCCAGCGTCCATTGCGCTCACTGTCCAGTCAGGCACGCCAGCCATGCCCACGGATTTTTTAGCAGCGAACTGTTGCCATACGCCTGCGGGGCCTGCCGCTTGAATGTCGACATCATTCTTGGTCAGACCTACTTTGCTCAGCATACCCAGCAACGCGTAGTACGTGGTGTCGGTATAGGCCAGGACCGTGACTGTTTTGCCTTTGAGTTCGCGTGGGCTTTCAATTCTTTCGTCTTTGTGCGTGACCAATTGTGTGAGGGAGCCTGCACCCAACACTGCAACCGCCTTGACGGGGATGCCTTGAGCGCGGGCGATGATAGGTGTGTCACCAATGGCGCCACCCACCACCGCATTGCCTGCGCCGACCTGTTTGGCCACGTCCACGCCTCCACGCCCGGAGACGAATTTCACATCCAGGCCTTCTGCCGCGTAATAGCCCTTCGCCTGCGCAATCATCCATGGACCGAAGGCAGGGAGGGTGCTAGGGGCCGGCAAGAGATAGGTGATTTCTTGCATGGCCTGTGCTTTTGCCATGATTGGCAAAGCCAAGGCGGCCGATGCGGCCAAAGCCAAAGCAAGGCGGCGACTCTTCAAAGTAGTGACAAGACTGCGCATACATAAACTCCTGGTGGTTGGGGGCAAAGAAGCGAGAAAAAAGATCAGTGAACCTCGGTGTTGGCATCCAATTTGAGCAAGTCCATCAGCATGCCCACGTAATGTCCTATGCGCGCATGCTTGCGTCGCTGCATGGGGTTATCGCGATCCGGAATGTCTACCTTGATTTGTTGAACGATAGTGCCAGGACGCTCGCTCATGACCAAAATTCGGTCCGACAAGGCAACAGCTTCCACCAGATCATGGGTGATGAACAGTACAGTTTTGCCTTGTTGTGAAACGGTTCGGGCCAAATCTTGTTGCAAGATCATTTTTGTTTGCGCGTCGAGTGCTGAAAAAGGCTCATCCATGAGCAGCACCAGTGGGTCAACCGCTAAAGTTCGCGCCATGGCTGCGCGCTGGCGCATGCCCCCCGAGAGTTGGTGCGGGTAGTGGTTGCCAAATCCTGTGAGGTGGCATTGCTCTATCAATTGGCTCGATACCTCGCGGCGTTGTGCCGCAGCAATGCCCCGCAATTCCAAACCCAATTCAATATTTTGTGCAATCGTGCGCCAAGGCATGAGCAAATCTTTTTGCAACATAAATGCCACGTGTTTGTTGGGCCCATTGACCACGTCACCAGCAACTCTGATGACGCCTGCACTGGGCTTTGCCAGGCCTGAGCCCATGTTCAACAAGGTGCTTTTGCCGCAACCAGAGGGGCCGATGATGGAGACGACTTCTCCAGAGTCGATCGCAAACGTCACGTTCCTCGCTGCCAAGACCCAAGTCGGCGTGTCGGGCGTGCCAAAACTTTTGTCCACCTCAATGAACTCAATGGCTGGCGGATGGGACTCTGTGCGGTTCATGCGTGACTCCTGCTCCCCATATGTTGATTCTTTAGTGAAACGCTGATTCATTAAGGAAATATTATGGAGCTCCCAATAGACAGCGTCAACGATTTCCTACGTTTTATGTAGGTTATTGCCAATCCGGCCTGCATCTGGTGTGGGGGGGCATCAAGCGGCATTGAATGTTGCAAGTCTGAACGCTTTAGAATGAAATTTCAACATTCTTTAACCTCTAAAGGGGCTGTATATGAAAAAGCAACTCATCACCTTGGCCGGCGCCATCCTGTTGGCTGGCACCGCCTTGGCGCAAGCCAATGACACCATCGCCAAAGTCAGGGCCTCGGGCAGCGTCACCATGGGCGTGCGCGACTCATCGGGTGCTTTGTCTTACACCTTGGGTGACGGCAAGTATGTGGGTTACCACGTTGAGATTTGCCAACGCATCATCGACAACCTAGAAAAAGCGGCTGGTAAAAAGCTGGAAGTCAAATACATCTCCGTCACTTCACAAAACCGCATTCCTTTGACAGAAAACGGCACTGTGGACATCGAGTGCGGCTCCACCACCAACAACGAAGCGCGTCAAAAGCAAGTGGCTTTTGCCTACACCACCTATGTGGAAGAAGTGCGCATTGCGGTGCGCGCCAACTCTGGCATCACCAACATCGCCCAGCTCAACGGCAAGAACGTGGCCACCACCACGGGCACCACATCTGTGCAGTTGTTGCGCAAGAACGAACGCGCCACGGGCGTTGATTTCAAAGAAGTGTTTGGCAAAGACCACGCAGACAGCTTTTTGCTGCTCGAGTCAGGCCGTGCTGATGCGTTCGTGATGGATGGCCAAATCTTGGCGGGCAACATTGCCAACGCCAAAGCGCCTGGCGATTTCAAAATTGTGGGCGAGGTGTTGAACGTCGAGCCCATCGCCATCATGTTCCGCAAGGACGACCCAGCTTTCAAGAAGCTGGCTGACGACACCATTGCGGCTTTGGCCAAGTCGGGTGAGCTCGCCAAGCTGTACGACAAGTGGTTTGTGCAAGCCATCCCACCTAAAAACATCAAATTGGGTCTGGTTGCCAGCGATGCCACCAAGGGCGCTTGGACAAACTTGAACGACAGGCCTGTCGAAGCCTACGCCAAGAAGTAATTTCAATAAGCGCACAACATGGCACTCGAGTGGCAGGTTTTTCTTGAAGACGATGGCGGCGGAAGAACCTACCTCGAGTGGCTGTTTGAGGCCTGGGGCTGGACGCTCTCTGTAGCGGGAAGTGCCTGGTTGGTGGCAGTGGCGTCGGGGTGCCTGATGGGCATCTTGCGCACCTTGCCGCAAGACACGCGTTTGAATGTCAGCTTGGCCCGATTGGCCACAGCGTGGGTGGAGCTGTTTCGCAACATCCCCGTGTTGGTCCAAATTTTTCTTTGGTACTTTGTGTTGCCCAAGGTCTTTCCGGCCATGCAGCAAGTGTCAGGGTTTGTGTTGGTGGTGCTGGGCTTGGGCTTTTTCACCTCTGCGCGTATTGCAGAAATGTTAAGGGCCGGTATTCAAGCCATGCCGCGCGGCCAGCGTTATGCGGCCATGGCCGTGGGCTTTACCACCTGGCAAACCTACCGTTACGTGCTGCTGCCCATTGCGTTTCGCACGATTTGGCCGCCGCTCACCAGCGAGTCAATGAACTTGCTCAAAAACTCCTCCGTGGCGTTTGCAGTGTCGATTGCCGAACTCACCATGTACGCCATGCAAGTCCAAGAAGAAACCTCACGCGGCATTGAGGTGTACTTGGCGGTCACCGCGATCTACACCCTGTCCGCTTTTGCGGTGAACCGAGTGATGGCTTTTTTCGAACATCGTCTGCAAATCCCCGGCATGGTGGTCGCGGTCCATGTAGGCGGTGGGCACTGAGCATGCGTGCACTCGATTTTTCGTTTGTCGACTGGGACATCTTCAGCAAGTTTGTGCTCAAAGGCATGCTGTTCAGCATGGAGCTGACCATTGTGGCCACCCTCGGCGGCATTGTGTTTGGCACCCTCTTGGCGCTCATGCGCTTGTCGGGCAACAAAGTGTTGTCTACGCCGGCCATGATCTATGTGAATGGCATGCGCTCCATCCCCTTGGTGATGGTGATTTTGTGGTTTTTCTTGTTGATTCCGTTTTTGATTGGCCGCTCGATTGGTGCTGAGCTGTCGGCCACCATCACCTTTGTGGCGTTTGAAGCGGCGTACTTCAGCGAAATCATGCGCGCGGGCATTCAGTCCGTTTCGCGTGGTCAGGTCATGGCGGGTCAGGCCTTGGGCATGAGCTACGCCCAGAACATGCGTCTCATCGTGTTGCCTCAAGCCTTTCGCAACATGATTCCGGTGTTGCTGACGCAAACCATCATCTTGTTTCAAGACACCTCCTTGGTCTATGCCATTGGTGCGTATGACATGCTGAAAGGTTTTGTCACGGCGGGCAAGATTTATGGCCATGTGGAAGAGGTGTACATCTTGGCTGCCTTGGTTTATTTTGTGATTTGTTTCGGCCTCTCGGCCCTCGTGCGTCGCCTGCAAGCGCGCATTGCCATCATTCGCTGAGCGTCGCGACGCATGCGCACTCAAAATTCGAGCTGGAGTTTGCTGTGATTGAATTGAAAAATGTGTCCAAGTGGTACGGCCCTGTGCAGGTGCTGAACAACTGCTCTACCGTCATCCAAAAAGGCGAAGTGGTGGTGGTCTGCGGCCCTTCAGGGTCGGGTAAATCCACCCTCATCAAAACCATCAACGCCTTAGAGCCTTTCCAAGAAGGTGAAATTTTTGTGGAGGGTGTCTCTGTGCATGGCAAAGACACCGATCTGCCCAAACTGCGGAGTCGCGTGGGCATGGTGTTTCAAAGTTTCGAGCTTTTCCCGCATTTGTCGGTGACCCAAAACCTGACGATCGCTCAGCAAAAGGTGTTGGGCCGCAGCGAAGAGGAAGCGCGCGCCCACGGCTTAAAGTACCTCGATCGCGTGGGCCTGATGGCGCACAAAGACAAGTTTCCCGGGCAGCTCTCAGGTGGGCAGCAGCAACGCGTGGCCATTGCCCGAGCTTTGTGCATGGACCCCATCGTGATGCTGTTCGACGAACCCACTTCTGCCCTCGATCCCGAGATGGTGGGCGAGGTGTTGGACGTGATGGTGGACTTGGCGAATGAGGGGATGACCATGATGTGTGTGACCCACGAAATGGGCTTTGCCCGCAAAGTGGGCAGCCGTGTGATCTTCATGGATGTGGGGGGCAAGATTTTGGAAGATTGCTCGAAGGATGAGTTTTTCAATCACCCTGAAAACCGTCAGCCACGGACCAAAGAGTTCTTGAACAAAATCTTGGCGCACTAAGCTAATTGGGGTCAGATCCTAATTAATTTGGCTTTGTTCCCAGTTGAAAGGCGTCTCTTTATGAGGCGCTTTTTTCTTTGCTGCTTGGTTCTCGTTCGTGAAGGGTTCGCGCCGGAGAGAGTTGCGCAGCTTGGGCACGGTGGCTTCCTCATGCTGGAGTACCAGAAATCGTCAGCCGCCGCACCCAAGCCGCGCAACTCGTGTTGTCTGAAACATTTCGTGCGTCGTGTTTTTGTCGGCTGGCGCCAGCTGCAGGCGAACAGTGTTCTCGTCTGTAGCTGCAAAGTAAGTTCACCAACTCTGGTAACCCAGCATGAGGAACCTGCCCACTGTCTGCGCCCACAGCGAGCCCAGAAACAAAAAAGCGACAATCTACGTATGACGCACCAAATCACCATCACCAGACCCGACGACTGGCACTTGCACGTGCGCGATGGCGCTGCACTCAACACCGTGGTGCCCCACACCGCCGCCGAATTTGGCCGCGCCATCATCATGCCCAACCTCAAGCCCCCCGTCACCACGGCGGCGCAAGCCTTGGCCTACAAACAGCGCATTTTGGCGGCGGTTCCTCACGGCATGACCTTCGAGCCCTTGATGACGCTCTACCTCACCGACAACCTGCCCGCCGACGAAATCGCTCGTGCCAAAGACGCGGGTGTGGTTGCCGCCAAGCTCTACCCCGCAGGCGCCACCACCAACAGCGATGCCGGTGTGACCGACCTGCGCAAGACCTACAAAACACTGGAAGCCATGCAAAAGACGGGCATGTTGTTGTTGGTGCACGGCGAAGTCACCAGCAGCGACATCGACTTGTTTGACCGCGAAGCCGTGTTCATCGACACGCAGTTGATTCCCATGCGCAAAGATTTCCCCGAGCTCAAAATTGTGTTCGAGCATATCACCACTGCCGACGCTGCGCAGTTCGTGGCCGAAAGCGACAACCACACTGCTGCCACCATCACCGCGCACCACTTGCTGTACAACCGCAACGCCATCTTCACAGGTGGCATTCGTCCGCATTTCTACTGCTTGCCTGTGTTGAAGCGCGAGACGCATCGCCAGGCATTGGTCAAAGCCGCCACCCGTGGCTCACCCAAATTTTTCTTGGGCACCGACAGTGCGCCGCATCCTGCACAACTCAAAGAGCACGCCACCGGTTGCGCCGGTTGCTACACCGCCCACGCAGCCATGCCCATGTATGCCGAAGCGTTTGACAACGCGGGTGCACTCGACAAACTCGAAGGCTTCGCCAGCTTCCACGGCGCGGACTTTTACGGTTTGCCACGCAACACGGGCACGCTCACGCTGCGCAAAGCGAGCTGGACACCGCCCGAGAGCTTTGCATTTGGTGAAGCAGAGTTGAAGCCCCTGCGCTCTGGTGAGACACTGCCTTGGCAAGTGGTTTAACTCCCAAGCAAGATGGTTTTTCAGGCGCTGTCTTAGCTGACATCGATTGGACACAGCCTTGGTTTGGACCATGGCGCGCACTTGGTGAGCCAACTGCGCAACAAGCACTGCAACAACAAAAC
>JAIXRH010000057.1 GCA_027485285.1 Comamonadaceae bacterium
ATCCGCCATTTTCAATTTGGCTTTGTATTCCACATGTGCACTTCTGCCAGTAAAGAGAATTCTCGACACATCAGCTTTGGCCGATAAGGCATGCTTTTTAATATTAGTCGTGGTAGTCGGATTGTCATCAATCAACCAAAGCACAGCCCGTGGAATTTCTTTCAATATCTCCATCCAAGTGGCAAACATCTCAG
Organism: Comamonadaceae bacterium; assembly: GCA_027485285.1. Lineage (GTDB taxonomy): Bacteria > Pseudomonadota > Gammaproteobacteria > Burkholderiales > Burkholderiaceae_C > Limnohabitans. The sequence goes on from JAIXRH010000057.1 coordinate 195, forward strand.
GCGTGATTTTGTAAACATTCCCAAACGCAGCCATCACAAACGCATCTTCTGGCAATCCAAACTCCGCGCGGGTGGCTTCACGCACGGGCGTGTCATCATGGGTCAGGGGGATAAAGCTGCCTTCTACATACAGAGGCTTCTCTGTGAAGTAGGGTGTCAATTCTTCTGGCAGGGCATAGCGGTCAGCAATGACAAAGTCAAACCACGGCATGCCTGTGGTGCCAATAAAGCCAAGGTAGGTGCCTTGTTTGGGGGCAGCGTGCAAGGCAAAAATGCCGGGACGGGCGCCAGAGCTGAGGCCGTGCAGGTCAATGAGCACATCGATTTCATCCGCCAATACCAACTCGGCCACTTGTCGATCGGTCAGCGCACGAATGGGGCGCAGGTGGTCGAAGGCTTTTTTCAGGCGTTCGCGGTGTGCGGTGCCGTCTTCGGGGCTGAAGTCGTAGCCGTAGATTTCAAATTTTGATTTGTCATGACCTTCCAACAGCTCTGGCAGCAACAGACCCACGGCGTGCACGCACAGGTCGCCCGACACATAGCCAATGCGCAAACGGTCGTGCCGGTATTCGCGGCCTTTGCTTAAAAATTCTTCTTTGAAGCCATAGGTGCGTTCCACAAAGGCAAATGCGGTCAGCAGTTGCTGCACAGGGTCGTCTGTGAGTGCCAGCATGGCCAATGGCGACGTGGCCATGAGCATTTCGTTTTGTGTGATGTTGGGCAATGGCTTGTAAACAGGCCATGCACAGGCTTTTTGCCGAATATGCACCCAGTGTTGGATGACGCCTGGTTGCTTGGGGTTGAGGGCCAAGCTTTGTTCTAGGGCTTCCTCAGCCAAGTCGTATTGTTTGAGGTCTTCTTGCACGCGGCCAATGTGGTTCAGCGCCAGCACCAGCATGTCGGGGCTGGGGCCGTCTTTGAGCAGACGTTTGCTGACCAAGGTGGCCCACTGTTGCAGCGCTTCGTCGCGCTTGCCCATTTTTTCGAGGGTCAGGCCGAGGTTGATCAAGGCTTGTGGGAAGCTGGGTTGCAGCACCAAGCATTCCTTGTAGGCTTCAATGGCAGCGGCAGGGTTGCCAGTGCTTTGCTGCAAAGACCCGTAGTTGAACCACGCCATGTGACGGTTGGCATCTTGCGACTGGGCCAGCCATGACTGATACAAGTTCAACGCCTGTTGGGCTTGGCCAGCTTGCTGCAGCTGCTCACACGTGGTGAACAGGGTGTCCAAGCCAATCGGCGGTGCTTGCTCTTGATTTTCCATGGCTACAAAGACGGGGTTGCGTGCATTCATGTTGAGTCGGCCTGCTGAATGAGGGTAGTTTTACCTAAGCAAGCAATTTACAAGCCAGTTCAAATTGACGGTTTTTTGTCAGGTCTTGCCCCAATCAGCTGCGCTATGAATATGCCTAATTATTAAAAAGAGCTAAACCTTGGCTGCAGGCATTCAATCGCATTGACAAGTTGGCATCACTATTGCTTAAGGGTCTTTATGCGCTGATCGTTTGAAAGCGGTTGGCATGTTTTTCCGACACTTCAACTGGAGCCTTTCATGACCCTTATTCAAGAACTGATTCATCAAGCCGGCACAGGTAGCTTGCTGAACACGCAACAAATTCAACGGTTCAGCCCTTCTGAAATTCGTGAAGCCATTCAATCATTGGTTGCCACAGAGCAATTGGACTTGGCCAACGCCTTGGGCGATGCTGGCATGAGCTTGCATCCCCATAGCGAAGATATTTTGGCAATCACCAGCCTGTTGGCCATGATGAACCAAGACTGGCCCTTGGCCGTGGAGCTTTTGGACGACTTGATGGTGGTGCAGGGCGACAAGACGCCGCCATTCACCTACGTGATGATGGTGCGTGCACTGCGCTGCAACTTGGATCCTGCGCGTGCATTAGAGATTGCAAGTCAAGGCTTGGCCTTGTATCCACAGCAACTTGAGTTGTTGGCAGAGAAGTTGTCCTTGGATGATTTCAGCAATTCCATGTTGCCCACAGCGGGCTTGCAGCACTGAGCGGCAATGTGTAGCACCCTCGACGGCAAGCGGCAAAAGCTTGCCACTGAGGTGACAAAAGCTTGCCACTGAGTACTTAAATGAACAAATTGACATCCACAAATATGGGAAAACCCCTATCAAGTAGCGTCAGAAAAAGTTGGCACGGTAAGTGCTTAACCAGTGGTAGGTTTGATTGACCAATTAAGGTCAGGAGAAAAAAATGGCAGTTATCAACACAAACGTTAAAGCATTGTTCTCGCAAATGGCACTCGGCTCGTCCGGACGTGCGCAAAGCATTGCAATGCAACAGTTATCAACAGGCAAGCGCATCAACTCAGCACGAGATGATGCCGCCGGCATGTCGATCGCAACGCGCATGACGCATCAAATTCGCAGCTTGAACCAAGCCGTGCGTAACGCGGGTGATGCCATTAGTCTGATGCAGACGGCTGAAGGGGCAACCAACGAAATCACGGACATGATGCAACGCATGCGTGAGTTGGCGGTTCAAGCGGTCAACGACACCAACAACAACGCTGACCGTAGCTACTTGGATCTTGAATTCCAACAGCTCAAGCAGCAAATCGTGCAAATTGCCGACAACACCGAGTGGAACGGTTTCCCCGTGTTGAATGGCAAAGCAGGTGAGCAAGTCGGCGAAATGCCGGTTTACAAAGTCACCTCAGAAAACCAATTTGGCGACGTTTTTATCACGCCAACAACCTCTCGCACCTTGACTGGCCCTGATGCAGGTGAGGTGCAAACCTTCACGCTCGCAGGTGGCGCGCTAACACCTGGCAACATCACCATTGCAGGTGTGACGGTCGCCATCACGTCTTCTGAAAATAACTTGGCCTTGGCTGTCGAAAAAATCAAGACAACCTTGAACAATTCCACCACCTTCAGTTCACGTGGCATGACCATCAGTGAAGATGCAGGTGTACCCGGCAAGATGTATCTGAACTTCAACGTGGCCGACGGCAATGTGGGTTTGGCCACAGTGGGTGTCAATACAGCCGCAACGGGCCTCAGTCTTTCAGCAGGTGTTGCGGTGGAACAAGAAGCCGCCACACAATCTGCCGAAGTGTTTGCCAACAACGGTAAATATTTGCAGAGCGGTTCTTTGGCCTTCACGGTGGCCAAAAATGCTGCAGCAGATTCAGCTGTGACAGCCACATTTACGACCACAGACAATAAAAAAATCACCATGATGGGAACTGTGGTCACACAAAACCCCGCCGTGGTGAAGTTTGCCAAAGCCGATGGTTTGAACAGCTCGGTCATCTCGGGTGACTTGAGTTACACCATGCAAAGCGCGACAGGCGCTAGCCTCGACTTTGCAACGCGCGGTGTCACGATGAGTGTCGGCGTGGCTGGCAGCATTCCTACCTTGCGCGAAGGCGATTTGACCATCAATGGCGTCATCATTGGCCCATCCCAAGCGGCTGACGATTTGATGTCCCCACGAAATAACGCAGCAGGCAGTGCGATTGCCAAGGCTGCAGCGATCAACCGAATGGCGATGGACCAAGGTATTTCTCAGGGGGAGGCACAGTCCATCACCCTCAGCGGTACCCCCATGCCTGGCACCATCACAGTGGGCGGTGTGAGCGTCGTGTTGACCAATGACGACAACACGCCTGCATTGGCAGCTGCCAAGATTGCGGCCGCCATGCAAGCCAGCCCTTTGTATGACAACAGCACAAACCGCAGCGTCGTGTATGCAGCGGGTTCTGCGGTGATTGGTGTCAACTTTCCAGCCAAAGAAGGCAACGTCACCAAACTCGAAGTGGTTCCAGGTGCCACTGGCATAGCCAGTGTGGTCAATACCACCACCGAATATGCTGTGAAGACACCAGGCACCGGCGTGTTTGCCAAAGTGAATGAAAACATCATGACCGGCCAATCGATGGTCGGTGGCCCCGTGACCAAAGGCGTGGTGTTTATCAACGGATTTGCATCGGCTGACATTTCGACGATTTTTAATAACTCGCAAGCCACACGTTCCAACGTGGTGCGCGCGATCAACCTGATCAGCGACCGCACAGGCGTGACGGCGATTGACTCTGGCTCAGACACCAAAGGTATCAGCCTCGTGGCCCCTGATGGCCGCAACATTGAAGTGCGTTTTGAAACCTCTGACTCCACCAATGCCATGGTGTTTGGCCAGCGCGTAGGCTTGCGTGAAGGTGTGCAGAGCGCCACGATTTCTTTGGAATCCAAAATTCAAGCCCCTGTGGTGCTGGCAGCCAGCGCAACAGGCGATATCACCCGTGCAGGTTTGGTGAGCGGTAACTTCTCAAAGAACGAGTCCATCCTGAACACCCGCCCTCGCGAACCTGTTGCAGCCTCGGTGGCACAGGTCACGAGCGTGTTGTTAACCTCAGATCCCGCTGTAGGCGACACAGCCAGCATTGTCATCAACGGCACCACCTTCACATCAGCAGCTGCAATTGCAGGCAAGCGTCCGCAAGATGTCGCCGAGGATTTGATTGGAAAAATCAATGCCCAGTCCATCTTGGGCGTGTATGCGACCAAAGGTAAGACCTTGGGTGAGATTTTGTTGACTGCGCGCACGCCAGGCGAGTCCTACACATTGACTGCAGAAGTCAGCTCAAGCGCCGCCATCAGTGTGGCCGCCACCGAAGTCACGGCCAATCAAGTGGCATCAACCAAGAATTTGGGCATGGATGACCTTGAAATCAATGGCATCAAGATTCGCCCCACCACGGCGAATGATGACAAGTTTTCAAACACCCTGGTGTCCAGCAGCAACCCATCTGGCAGTGGTTTGGCATTGGCTGCGGCCATCAATGCCAGCACGAGCTTGACCGGTGTCACGGCAGAGGCCAATCCCGCGGTCAGTGAAGGCATCTTCACCGACACCGGCACGCCTGTGAGTGGCAAACAAGAGCTGTGGGTGAACGGCACAAAAATTGAAGTGAATTTTGTTCAGAACGAAACAGGCACAGCGCGCCGCGAAAAGGTGGTGGACGCCATCAACGAACGCATCGGCCAACACGGTGTGACTGCCAAAGACAACGGCAAAGGCGTGACGCTGTCTACCGATGGTCGTAACTTGTCGGTCTGGTTTGATTCCAGCAAAGATGAATTGTCGGCAGCCAACTTCGGTTTGGACAAAGGCGGTGCGGTGGCTCAGCAATCACGCATCAAAGCTGGTGGCTTGGGTGCAACACCTGGTGAAAAAGCCTCGGTGTTCATCAATGGCGTGAAAGTGGAGACAGCTACCTTGCCAGATGGTGCAGACCCTGTTGAAACTGCAGCAGCCTTGGCCTTGGCCATCAGTGGAACGGCAAGCTTGAAAAACATCAAAGCTGAAGTTGATCCATTTGACACAGCGTCGGTGTTGATCACCTCGGAAGTTCCCGGTACGGCCTTTGATCTGCGCGGCCCTAGCGTGAGCACGGCGGGTACACAGACTTTGAATTTAGGAACCATCACGCCAAACTCGCAAGGCAAGACCGATGTGTCTGCGGTTGATATGAGCGTGCCTTACTTGACCAACGTGTTGGGAAGCGCGTCTGCGCCTGTCAGCGCCATGGACATCAAAACGGTCTACAGCACGGTGAGATTGACATCCGATGCACCTGTGTTGCCAGCTTTGCCAGGCGCAGATGGTTTGCCACCCAATATGATGAACATCACGGGTCGCCCCATTCAAATTCGCAGTGGTGCGGATGGTTTTGGACCCCAGAGTAATTTTTCAGCCTTGGGCTTCAACGAAGGCAGTTTTGGTGGCCGTGCCAGCCAAGACATGGATCCGCCACGCGTGGGCCGCATGGCTTTCCAAGTGGGGTCTAGCGCCAACCAAGTGATCACCATCGATTTGGCTGACTTTGGCAAAGGTGGCCCGATCACCGGCCAGATCACAGCAGATGCTGACTTGGCAGAAGACGCGCGCAAGGTACGAATCAATACCCGTGACGGTGCGACAGCCGTGCTGAACATGCTCGACAGCGCCATGGACAAGGTCAACGCCACACGCGCCACCATGGGTGCGGTGATGAACCGACTTGACCACGTCATCAACAACTTGACCAATGTGTCGATGAACATGTCTGCGTCGCGCAGCCAGATTGAAGATGCGGACTATGCCAAGGCCTCCACCGAGTTGGCCAAGACGCAAATCATGCAGCAAGCAGCCACTGCTGTGTTGGCGCAAGCCAATACCAGCCAACAGTCGGTGTTGAAGCTCCTGGGTGGTTAATGTCAAGCCATAATTAAACGCATGAAATCCGACCCAGGCGCTTTGCCTGCACCTACACCCTTGCCAAAGGGCCCCAACTGCTGGGAGTGTCGCTACTTAGCGATCACGTGGGATGTGCGCATGCCCTATGGCTGCAAGTTCATGGGTTTTCGTTCGAAAGTGGTTCCCTCTTTGGAGGTGCTGCGCACGGACGGGCGTTTTTGTGGCGGTTTTTCGCCCAAGCCACCTCGTCAAGACACGTCTGACAAGGCTCAAAAAGCCTCTCAAAAGCCTGTCGGTAACTCGTCGCAACGTCGAGAAACTGACCCTCGCAGGCCCATTTACCACATAAATTTAATCACTTAGGTGTCAGTTTAAGCTGGCACGGCCTTTGCATAACAGTCTTACCTTTATTTCGGACTGTACTCAAAGTGAATGCTTCTTCTGTCAACGTAATTCATGCCGTTTGGTTGGACCCTTTCAGTCCCATCAACGCCGCAGATCGCGCCCAGCTGGATGCCGCAGGTATCAGTCTGGAAACTGTGTCTACCTTGGGCGACCTGACGCTGGCTTTGCGCCGCGCACATGTGTTGGTCATCCGCTTGGGCGACAGCGCCGAGCTGCTCCAAGAAGTTCAAACCCTGATTGCCCAACTTGGCCACACCGTGCCCGTGCTGTGCCGCGTGGACCGTCGCCGCATGGAAGTGGCTGTGGACGCGATGCGCTTGGGTGCGTTGCATGTGCTGTCAGCCGACGAGTGGTCTGCCTCTGCATGGCAAGGCGCAGTGAAAGGCCTGAACGCTCCTGAACTCAAAACCAAGAGCTACGTGTTTGTGGACCCCATCAGCCAGCATTTGTTGGCCTTGGCCCAACGTGTGGCACAAACCGATGTCACGGCTTTGCTGGTCGGCCCCACAGGCGCTGGCAAAGAAGTGTTGGCCCGTGTGCTGCACGAGTCATCCCCTCGCGCCAAGGCGCCGTTTGTGGCGCTCAATTGCGCGGCCATGCCAGAGCACTTGATCGAAGACATGTTGTTCGGTCACGAGAAGGGCGCTTTTACCGGCGCTTTGAAAGAGCACAAAGGTTTGTTTGAACAAGCCCACGGCGGCACCATCTTCTTGGACGAAATTGGCGAGATGCCCATGAACTTGCAAGCCAAGTTGCTGCGCGTCTTGCAAGAGAAAAAACTCAATCGCTTGGGCGGCGAATCCACCATCGACCTCGACATCCGCGTCATCGCTGCGACCAACAAAGATTTGAAGCTTGCCATCGAGCAACGTGAATTCCGCGAAGACTTGTATTTCCGCATCAGCACCTTCCGCTTGCGCATTCAGCCCTTGAAAGACCGCCCTGGTGACATCGTGCCTTTGGTGGCGCAGTCCTTGGCTCGTCATGTCAAAGGGGGTGTGCCCTTCACCGTCACGGCGGAAGCCCAGGTGTTGTTGCAAAGCTACCCATGGCCCGGCAACGTGCGCGAACTCGAAAACGTGGTGCAACGCGCTGTGGTGTTGAGCGGTGGCCGCACCATCAGCCCCGCGCACCTGATGTTTGACGACGCCCAAATGGACGAGCAGGCCATGCCGCAAGTCTTTGAGGATGTGCCTATGGCAGCAGCACCTGTGACTTTTGCTGAGCCCGCGATGCCCTCGGCACCCGCCATGCCTGCACCCGCAGCCCCTACGTATTTCAGCCCAGCACCTGTGTACGCCGCTGCGCCCATCGAAACACGCCCAGAAACAGCAGTCCCGATCGACTTGGACAGCGCGGTGAAAGCCAGCGAACTGCAAGTGATCATGGCGGCGCTTCAAAGCACCGACAGCCGCCTAGAAGCGGCTGCCAAGTTGGGCATCAGCCCACGCACTTTGCGCTACAAGCTGGCACAAATGCGCACCCGTGGCATGCATGAAGGAGTCTCCGCATGATTGATCGCATCTCCAACGCCAACATTCAATCGATGATTGAAACACTGCGTTCGCACCAAACACAGGCCGCCGGTGTGAATGCACCGGCTGGCGAAGCATCGACCGCCAAGGTTCAGGGCCAACCCGACTTTTTCAAGTCGGTGCAAAACGCACTCGACAGTGTCAACGAGACGCAGTTGAAATCACGCGGTATGCAAGAAGCCTACGAACGCGGCGAAGAAGTGCCACTCACCGAAGTGGTGCTGAGCATGCAGAAATCGTCGTTGGCTTTTGAAGCCACCTTGCAAGTACGCAACAAAGTGATGAAAGCGTACGAAGAAATCATGAACATGCCGGTTTGATACTGGATTGAGAGACTGATATGGCAACAGATACCCTAAACATGAACGCCGTGGGCATGCCCAATGCCACGGGCCTAGAGACCACCGGCGCGGCCAATACCAATGGTGTAGCAGGCAATACGTCACGCATGCCGGCATGGATCAACGCCAAAGAAGGCCCCGGCGCAGTGGTGATGGATGTGCTGCGTCAGCCCACGGTGCGCAAGGTTTTGCCTTTCGTCGTGATCTTCATGCTGCTGATGTCGGTGGCTGTGTTCTTCACCTCCATGAAGCCCACGCCGTATCGGCCTTTGGTGTTGATGCTCAATGATGCTGACAAACAGCTGGCCATTGAAGCTTTGAAAACTGCCGAATACAAGCCCGAGGTAGATGCCAACACAGGCCAAATCTCTGTGCCCACCAACCGTTACCAAGAGGCCCGCATGTTGTTGGCCTCCAAAGGTTTGCCACGCACCGAAGCCTCGGGCATGGACAACCTCAAAGACATGCCGGCCATGACCACCAGCCAGTTCATGGAGCAGGTGCGCTACAACAACGCCATGGAGCAAGAGCTGGCACGCAGCATCATTCAAATTGGCGGCATCAAAGCTGCCCGCGTGCATTTGGCCGCGCCCAAGCAAAGTGTGTTTGTGCGTGACCGCGCACCCACCAAGGCGTCGGTGATCATCACCCGTTTGCCTGGTCGCACCATTTCATCGGCCAACGTACAAGCCATCATCCAGTTGGTGGCATCCAGCGTGCCTTACCTGGCGCCTGAAAACGTGTCGGTGGTGGACAACTTTGGCAGCTTGATGAACGACATGTTGACTGAAGCGCCTTTGGGTCTGACCGCTCAACAGCTGACGCACAAGCAGCAGATGGAAGACTTGTATCGCACCCGTTTGATTCAGTTGCTGGCGCCCATCGTGGGCGAGACCAACGTGACCGCGCAGGTGAGCATGAGCCTGGACTTCACACAAACCGAAGTGACCACCGAAGACTTTGACTCGCAAGACAAAGGCCCCAAGACCCGTTCTGAGCTGTTTGTGGAAGACCGCAACACCTTGCGCGATGCCATCGGTATTCCTGGCTCGCTGTCCAACACGCCGCCTGCACCCACCAACCCGCAAGCCACCACGCAAACCAACGCCGACCCCCTGAAGGGCGTGAGCGAAAAAGGCGTGCAAGTGACAGCCCGCAGCACCAAAAACTACGAGCTCGACCGCGCCGTGCGTCACACCAAAGGTGCGATGGGCGTGATCACCAAAATTGGTGTGGGCGTGTTGATCAACGAACGTCCCTTGCCACCCGGTGCCAAAGCGGAAAAGAACCCCGATGGCTCCACCCCCACCTCTGTGCCGTACACGCCTGAAGAAATCGAACGTTTGAACCAATTGGTCAAAGGCGCTGTGGGCTTCAACAACGACCGCGGAGACGTGGTGACCGTGGTGGGTACCAAATTTGAGCCCCAGTACGACCCCACCGTCATTCCTTGGTGGCGCGACGAAAACTACCAAGTCATGGTCAACGCCGGTGTGGTGGGTACCATCTTCTTGCTGATCCTCTTGACCGTGGTTCGTCCAATGGTGCGCCGCTTGTTGGCCCCCGAGATCGACCCCAAAGCTTTGGCTGCGGCGGCTGCCGATGCGGCCACCAACCAAGCCCAGATGGCGATTGATGTGGCCACCGCAGAAAATGCGGCGGCGCAAGCGGCGGCGGCCTATGCCAAGAGAACCCATGAAGGCGAAATGCTGCGACTCTCTGAAGAAGCCATGCGTGCGGCTGAAGAGTCGGCCCGTTTGTCGCAAGAAGCCACGCACTCGGCTGAGCAAGCCCGCTTGGCTGCCGAAGCCAAAGCCGCAGCCGATGCACTGGCCGCCGAAGAAGCCCGCCAGCGTGAAGAGGCGCTGCGCGCTGAGCGTGAGGCCCAGATGGCAGCCGAACTCGCCGCCGCCAAGGCTGCAGCAGTCGCTCCGGAAGAGCCTTCGGAAGACATTGAAATTGAAGAGGGCGAGTCGCTTGAATCGGTCAAGGCCCGCATGGCGAGCATGAAGCCGAAGAAACAGTCGATTTCAGCCGACTTGCTCAACACAGCCAATTCGTATGACGATAAAGTGGCGTTGATTCGCATGATCATGGCCGAAGACTCCACCCGTGTGGCTGGCGTGCTCAAGAGCTTGATCGAGAAGTAATTTATTTTCTGAGGATTTGAATCATGGCTGACGACTCCATTGTGATGACCGACAAGCTCCGCACAGAGCTTGCCAACATTACCAGCACCCAACGCGCTGCCGTTTTGATGCTTTTGCTAGGCGAAGAGCAAGCGGCTGAGATCATCAAATTTCTGAACCCCAAAGAGGTTCAAGCACTCGGCGCTGCCATGGTGCAAGTGGCTGACTTTTCACAAGAAGCGGTGAACTTTGTGCTGGACGAGTTTGTCGACCACCTGAAAAACCAAAACAACGTCAGCATCGGTGGCGCAGACTATGTGGAAAAAGTCATGCGCTTGGCGCTGGGCGATGACAAGGCCGCGTCTGTGCTGGGCCGCATCATGCCTGGCCAAGGCACCAAAGGCTTGGACATCTTGTCCTGGATGGATGCCCGCGGCATTGCCGACATGATTCGTGGTGAACACCCCCAGGTGGTGGCCATCATCTTGTCGCTGCTCGAGAGCGAAGTGGCGGCTGATGTGTTGAACTATTTGCCACCCGACACCCGCCCCGAGGTGATTCAGCGTGTGGCCAGTTTGGACACCGTGCAACCTTCGGCGATGGCTGAATTGGAAGCCATCATGAAGCAACAGTTCTCCAAGAACGCGTCAGCTCAGTCGTCCAGCTTTGGTGGTATTCAAGCGGCTGCCAAGATCATGAACTTGACCAAGACCGCGCTGGAAGCCAGCATCATGGGCGGCTTGAACGACATTGACCCCGACTTGATGCTCAAGATCCAAGACAACATGTTCACGTTTGAGAACTTGGTCAGCGTGGACAACAAAGGCATTCAGGTGCTCATGCGTGCGGTGGAGCCAGACTTGTTGATGATGGCTTTGAAAAATGCCAGCGAACCTTGCCAAGCCCGTTTCTTCGACAACATGTCCGAGCGCGCGCGCGGCATGTTCCGCGACGACATGGAGGCCAAAGGCCCACAACGCATGACCGATGTCGAGAATGCGCAAAAGCAGATCATGCGTCAGGCGCGCAAGTTGTCTGACTCGGGCGAATTGATCTTGGGCGGTGCAGACTTTGTTTAACCAACCCCAACCCGCACGGGCTGCCGTTCCATGGCAACCCAATGCCAGCATCGCTGAAAAGGTGAGCGGCCGTGGCTATGCCACGACCCTCTGGACCAGCGATGCGCCAAAGCCGTTTGCAAATCTTGGCTATCCAGCCAAGACCAGCGGTTTTTCGGCGGCGCATTACCAGCCCTCTCAACAACCGCTGAGCCAGCAAGCCCAGGCCTCGCTGGCGCTGCTAGAGGGTGAGTACCGCAACGAGACTTTGGGTGAAGACAAGCCTGCCTCGGTGGCAAGCACAGAAACAAATGAGCACTTGCCTTTTGTGATGGATGCTTATGGCGCATCACGCAAGTCCAAGCTAGGCGTGACGCTTGAGCCCTCGGTGTTGCAGCGTGCGTTGGCACAAGCAGAAATGGCGGAGACCTTGGTGGTCAGCCGCATCACCTCGGATGAAGAGATGGCAGACCCCATCGTGATTCATCCCGATGTGGCGGAAGCGGGGCCAGTTGACCAAGCTGATCGCCAGCAAGCATCTGTCAGCGACGCCATTCACATCAAGCCAGATGCGCCAGATGCGCTGGCGTTGGATGAGGCTCATGAAGCGCAGCCCATGCGCGAGGCTTCAGAGCCCGCATTGCCTGTTGTGTTGGGCGGCATCGCCCCCGAAGAAGTTGAGCAACGGGAAGCAGAGCAATTTGCCAAAGGCTTGGCGCAAGCCCGCGAAGAAGCCGCCGTGGCGTTGGCAGAGGCTGTGGCCAAGGCCACTGAGGACGCTCTGGCTCAAGGGATTGCCCAAGGCATTGCGCAAGGCAAGGCCGTCGGTTTGACGCAAGGCCTAGAACAAGGTTTGGAGCAAGGCCTAGAACAAGGTTTACAGCAGGGTTTAGAGAAGGGCCACGCACAAGGCATGGCCGCAGGCGAAGCCAAGATCAGAGCCGAGTTGGCCGAGGAGATGGCCGCACAACGTGTGGTGTTTGAAAACGCCGCCACCGAGCTGAGCGCCTTGATGGCAGACCCCAAGAAATTTTTTGAACCCCTCAAGCGCTTGGCTTTGCATATCGCAGAACAGCTGGTGGTGGGGGAGTTGCAAACCTCCAGCACAGCGGTTGAGCGCTTGGTGCAGCGTTGCTTGGATGAGCTGGACCATCCCGTGCAGGGTGCGGTGGTGCTGGAGCTCAACCCCGAAGACAAAGCCCGCTTGCAAGCGCAGGGTGGTGATTTCACCAAAGGCATGCGGCTAGAAGCCGTGTCTGATTTGAAAACTGGCAGCGTGCGCGTGATGGCCAATGACACGGTGGTGGAAGATTTGGTCGAACATCGACTGGAAGGCTTGGCCAAAGCCTTGTTGGTGGATGTGGATGCCTGGCGCGACAAGTCGCCCCTGGCTCAGCGTATTTTGGACGTTCAACAAGAAGAAGCGGAGGACGGCGATGTTCATTCCTGACGTGATCAACACGCTCTTGATGGGGTTGATTTTTGTGGTGGTGATCGTGACCATTGTTCGACCGTTTGTCCTCAACATGGTGGGGCAAGCCGCCTCGAACAGTGACATGCAGCGCGCTGCAGTGGACGCTGTGGAGCGAGAGATGATGCGCAAGGCCGAGGTGTTTGAATCCCAACGCGCGGAAAAAATCAAATACCAAATGATGTTGCTGGAGAAACCAGAGAAGCCCAAACCCAAACCAGTGTTTGAGCCAGAGCCCGAGCCAGAGGTGCTGCCCGAGCCAGTGGCGGATGTTCAACCCGAAGTGGTGGAGGAAGAACCAGCCGTGGAAGTGGTGGAGACGCCGGTCGAAGAAGTGTCTGCAGAGTTGGCCACTGACGAAGCAGCGGCCGAGGTGCCTGCCGAGGAGGCAGAAGAGGCATTGGCCGAGGGCGAGATTGAAATGCGTGAAGGTGAGACTTTGGCGGACATCAAAGAACGCATGCGCAAAGAACAGCAAAAAGCCAAGAAGCCAAGCATTCCGCCAGAGTTGCTCAACGGAGCCAAAAGCTACGAAGACAAAGTAGGCGTGGTGCGCATGGTGGTGCAATCGGACCAAGCGCGGGTGGCGTCAGCCATTCGCGGCATGATTCAGGTGGGCAAGTAAAGCATGCTGGACTTTGCCAAAGAAGTTCAGACCAGCTTGCCCAAGCTGCGTTCACCCGAGCCACTGCGCAGCGGCACTTTGGTGCGCTTGGTGGGACTGACTCTGGAGACCCGCGGCATCATGGCCCCTTTGGGTGCCTGCTGCGAAGTGATGGGCAAAGAAGGCCACCGCGTCGAGGCCGAGGTGGTGGGTTTCAACGACAAAACCCTGTACCTCATGCCCTTCACCGACCCCGTCGGTGTGGGCCCGGGCGACACGGTGCGCGTCATGTCTAACTCGGGCCAAGTGCGTTTGGGTCACGAGCTGCTGGGCCGTGTGATTGATGGCCGAGGCATGCCGATTGACGGCAAGCCCATGCCTCATTTGCCCGATCAGCTCAGCCTCTTGGGCTGCCCGCTCAACCCCATGGAGCGCGGACCGATTGTTGATATTTTGGATGTGGGGGTGAAGGCCATCAACGGCGCGCTCACCATTGGCCGTGGCCAACGCATTGGTTTGGTCGCCGGATCAGGCGTGGGTAAAAGTGTGCTCTTGGGCATGCTGACGCGCTTCACCAAAGCCGACATTGTGGTGATTGGTTTGATTGGCGAACGTGGCCGCGAAGTGCAGGCCTTTATCTCTGAATCTTTGGGTGCTGAAGGCTTGGCCAAATCGGTGGTGGTGGCTGCACCTGCCAACGTGTCGCCCGTGCTGCGCTTGAAGGCCACCCACATGACGCATGTGATTGCCGAGTACTTTCGCGACCAAGGCAAAAACGTGTTGATGCTGTGCGACAGCTTGACCCGTGTGGCGCACGCGCAGCGTGAAATCGGATTGGCCATTGGTGAGCCACCCACGGCCAAAGGCTATCCACCCTCGGTGTTTGCTTTGCTGCCCAACTTGATTGAGCGCGGCGGCGTAGGCCGTCATGGCCATGGCTCGATCACCTCTATTTACACGGTGCTCGCAGAGGGCGATGACGGTAACGACCCGATTGTGGACATTGCGCGCGCGTCGCTCGATGGCCAAGTGATGTTGTCACGCCGCTTGGCTGACCAAGCGCATTACCCTGCGATTGATTTGAACGGTTCGATTTCGCGTGTGATGCAAACCTTGGTGAGTGCGGATGAGTTGAAGCAGTCTAACAAGCTGCGCCGCTTGTGGTCGGTCTATCAACAAAACGCAGATCTTGTGCAAGTGGGTGCGTATGAGGCGGGCTCGAACCCCGAGCTGGACGACGCCATTCGCTTGCGCGAGCAAATGGTGGACTTTTTGCGCCAAGACATGGACAAGGGCCAAGACTACGCCATGACGCGTAACCAACTGAGCCACATGCTGTCATGAAGCCACGCGCCGCTTGGCCCGTGCTGGCCAAAAAAGCCAAAGAGAAATGCGACGAGGCGTTTGTTGAGCTCAAAAAGGCGCGTGACCGTGTGACCCACCTTGAGCAAAGCCGAGCGCGCATGCAGCTGCTCTACACCGACTATGTGGCACGCAGTAAAGAGGCTGAGAGTCGCCCGCACAGCATGGCAGAGACGCTGAACTTTCGTGGCTTCATGCAGCAGCTGCAATCCTTGATTTCGCGTGTGAACGTGGACTTGATGGACGCGCAGCATGCCGTGGAAGTCAAGCGCTTGGCGCTCAGGGCGGCTGAGCAAAAACGCATCCAAATGGAAACCTTGGTCGAGCAAGACCTCAAGGCCGTGCGCGATTACCACCGCAAGCGCGAGCAAAAAGAGATGGATGCGGCAGGCATCACGCTCTACAACCTCAAATCCTGATCAGGGGCTGACCCAGCCGGCTTGCAGCCAATGCCAGTAGTTGGGCTTGAACGCCCAAGGCATCCAGGTAGTGGGGGTGTTGGGTGCAAACACCTGGCTGGTGAGGTGGTCATGCCAGGCGTCTTTGGCGCCTACGCTGGCCAAGAGCTTTTGCGAAAAAGCAGGTTCCAGCGCTTGCTTGGCCGTGACGTGGTGGCTCCACACGTGCAAGCCCGCAGGCAACAAACGCCCATCGGTCGGGCCCGACCACACATCATGCAAGCTACCCCAGCTGCGGCCTTGGAGCGTGGTTTTGAGTTGCGCCAAGGCTTGCTCCACCCGCGCTTCATCGCGCACGCGAAAGCGGTGTTGGCCCAACACGTTGTCAAACCAAATGCAGGCTTTGGGGTGTTCTTTCAAAACCTCGGGCAGGGTGGCCAAAGCGTCTTGGCGATGGTGGTGCAGCGCGATGCCTTGCGCCTTCAAGCGCTTGCTGTGTTGCAGGTCAAACAGCCAAGCGGCCAGCGGGTCAATGTCATAGGCGTCGATGCGTTGGAAGCGGGCCAGCCAGCTGGGCGGCATCATCCAGCCCGCGCTGGCGCCGATCAACACCAAGTGCTCAGACCTGGTCTGCACATGCGTCAAAAACTGCTCGATCAATTGCACCGTGGGCTGCCAGCGCTTGCGTGACATGTAGGCCTGCACATGCCAGTTGAGGCCGCCCGTGCCCCCTGCATGGATCAGGTCGCGGATCACGCCCATGGGTTTCTTGGTAACTGCATGAATTGACTATACCGCCCACAAAGTTGGCACGTGCCTTGCAATGTCCTAAGAGATACACACGTCCAGTGTCAAAAAACCGTCATCGCGCACAGGGAAATCATCATGCAAAGTTTCGATTGGGTTCAATTCATCGCCAGCACCTTCAGTGTGTTGCTGCTGCTGTTGGGCGCCCTGTGGTGGGTCAAGCGCAACCGAGGTTTTGCCGCGAACGGCTTAGAAGATAAACGTATTCAGGTGATCGAAGCCTTGCCCCTGAGCCTCAAACACAAGATGGTGTTGATTCAGGTGGACAACCAAATGGTGTTGGCCAGCGTCAGCCCCGCCGAGGTGAAAACTCTGCACGCGTGGACGCAGGAGGCCAGCCATGTTGCGTAAGCCCATCACCAAAAAGATTCTCTACGTCATCTTGGTCTTGCTGCTGATGGCCTTGGTGGCTTTGCCCATGGTGTCGCATGCCCAGGGCATTCCGTTGGTCAACGTGAGCGGCGCCGGCAAAGGCGGCCAGCAATACAGCATGAGCCTGCAATTGCTGGGCTTGATGACCACGCTCACGCTGCTGCCATCCATGCTGTTGATGATGACGTCTTTCGTGCGCATCATCATCGTGCTGTCCATCTTGCGCCAAGCTATTGGCACAGCACAAACCCCGCCCAACACCGTGCTGGTGGGCTTGGCTTTGTTCCTCACCTTCTTCATCATGTCGCCCGTGTTTGAGTCGGTTTACAAAGACGCGATCGGCCCTTACATGAACGGCACGATGGACTTTGACAAAGCTTTGATCAAAGCCGAAGTGCCTGTGCGCGATTTCATGACCAAGCAAACCCGTGAAGACGACATTGCGATGTTCATGCAAATCTCCAACCGCCGTGAGTTGACAGATGCCACGCAAGTGCCCTTCACCACGCTGATGCCAGCCTTCATCACCTCTGAAATCAAGAGCGCCTTCACGATTGGTTTCTTGATTTACATCCCGTTTGTCGTGATCGACTTGATCGTGGCCAGCGTGTTGATGTCCATGGGCATGATGATGTTGTCGCCCATGATTATTTCGATGCCGATCAAGCTCATGCTGTTCGTGCTGATTGACGGTTGGACGCTGTTGATGGCTTCGTTGGCCAACAGCTTTGTTTTCTAAGGGGTAGGCACATGGACAGTTCAGCAGTGGTCGATTTGGCCCGTCAAGCGTTGTGGATGACCATGATCATCTCGGGCCCTTTGTTGGCTGTGGGTTTGATCGTGGGTTTGGTGGTGGGTATTTTCCAAGCCGCCACCTCCATCAACGAGCAGACCTTGAGTTTCATCCCGAAGATTTTGGTGATGGGTTTGACCATGTCGCTGGCCGGTGGTTGGATGATCAACACCATGGTGGACTACACCAAGAGCATCTTCACCCGCATTCCCAGCTTGTTCATGTGACACGCGCCCAGACATGAACGCCTCGCTCATTGACATCCTCGACAAATTTTTGGTCGTCATTTGGCCGATGCTGCGTTTGTCTGCGTTTTTGGCGTTCACCTCTATTTTTTCGATCCGTGCCGTGAACATGCGCATTCGTATGTCGCTGGCGTTTGCCATGGCGTTTTTTGTGTCACAACAAATTGAAATTCCCAAGATCGATCCCGTCACGGCCGATGGCTTGATGGAGATTTCGCGTCAAATTTTGATCGGTCTGACCATGGGCTTGGTGTTTCAAGTGGCCTCAGCGGCGTTGGTGGTGGCAGGTCAGGCCATGTCTGGCTCGATGGGTTTGTCCATGGCCAACATGGTTGACCCCAACATGGGCAGCGTGCCGGTGTTGTCGCAGTTTTTCAACATCATGGGCACCTTGGTGTTCTTGGGCATGGGTGGCCATTTGATCGTGTTTGGTTTGGTCATGGAGTCGTTCAAGCTGATTCCTATTGGCCAAGCGTTTTTCAGCCAAGACATGTTGGGCAAGATGATCAATTGGAGCGCCATGATGTTTTTGGGCGCTTTGTTGATCGCGTTGCCCGTGATGATGACTTTGCTCTTCATCAACGTGGGCCTGGGTTTTGTGGCGCGTGCCGCACCTACTTTGAACATTTTTACGGTGGGCTTCCCCGCGCTGATCTTGATGGGTTTCATCGTCATGATTTTTTCGATGGGCAACAACGTGGCCCGCATTGATTGGGTATGGACGCAGGCTTTCATGATGCTGCGCTCGTATTTGGGAAGCTGACATGGCAGAAGAAAGCGGCCAAGACAAAACCGAAGAACCCACGGCGCAGCGGTTAAACAAAGCCCGTGAAGATGGACAAATTGCGCGCTCGCAAGAGCTGGCGCCTGCTGCCATGATGGTGATTGCCACCGTGTTTTTCAGCATGATGGGCCAGCACATCTTCAGCAGCATGGGTCAGCTGTTCAAGCATCAACTGCAGTTTGACCGCCGCATCACCGACAAAGCCGAGCTGCTGCCTGCCATTTTTGGCAGCTCCATGGTGGACGGCTTTTTGATCGTCTTGCCTTTGATGGCCATTCTGTATGTGATTGCTATTTTGTCCACCACCTTGGCGGGTGGTTTGATTTTTTCGCCCAAGATGGTGATGCCTAAATTCAGCAAGCTCAACCCCATGACGGGTTTGGCGCGCTCGTTTGGCAAAGACGCGTTGATCAACTTGGGCAAAGCGGTGATCAAGTTTTTGGTGGTCGGAGCCATCTTGTTGGTGGCCGTCATGAACAACTTGGATGACCTGACGCACATTTCGCAGATGGACCTGAATGTCGCCATGAAAGTGGCGGGTACCATCATTGTGGATTCTTGTATTTGGCTCAGCCTCGGGCTGGTGTTGGTGGCTTTGGTCGATGTGCCGCTGCAGCGCCACCAGCTCAATGAAAAGCTGAAGATGACCAAGCAAGAGGTGAAGGACGAGATGAAGAACTCGGAAGGTAGCCCCGAGGTCAAAGGCCAAATTCGCCGCCGTCAGCAAGAGATTTTGAACAACAAAATGATGGGCAAAGTCAAAGACGCGGACGTGGTCATCACCAACCCCACCCACTTTGCGGTGGCCCTGTCGTATGACCCGATGGGCGACGGTGCACCCATGTTGGTGGCCAAGGGCGATGATGGCTTGGCAGCCCGTATTCGTGAGGAAGCCAAGGCGCACAACGTTTATATTTTTGAGGCGCCTTTGCTGGCTCGCGCTTTATACTTCACAACCAAGCTGGATCACCCGATTCCAGAGGCTCTGTACCACGCTGTTGCGCAGGTCATTGCCTATGTGTTCAGCCTGAACCAGTCTTATGGTCGTGGCCAGGAAGTGGTCAAACCATCGCCCACCGTTCCGAACGACATGAAGTTCGACTCGAACGGCGATTTGATGAATTCTTAAGACCCAAGTTTGAGCCGCATGACAGACATCTACCAAAGCCCCGGTGACCGGTTGCGATTTGAAATACTGCTGAAGTCATTGACCGAAGGCAGCATCAATCTGGCTGTGCTGAGCGAGCGCGACATGGTGCTTGATTACTACGGCAGCTTGTTTGAAGAGCGCTTGCGTGCCAAGGGTGAAACGCACATCGAGTGGTGCAGCTCCACGAATTCTGAAAAGCTGGTTCAACAATTCAACGAAATCCTGTCTGAAATCACGCTTGACCAAGCGTTGGAAAAAGACAAAAAACATGCACCCCGTCGCTTCTTGGTGTTTCGCGATTCGATTTTGATGCAAGACTTTGAGTTGCAGCTGTTGGCCCGTTTGGTGAATGGTTTTCCTGCTGGCAACATCAGCGTGATTTTGCTCATCAACAGCGCTGCCAATTACCAAAGCAAGGTGGACGCCTTCGGTAAAAATTTGCTCAAGTGGGAAGTGGAGTCCGACCACGGCGAGGCCAAACAAAAATTAACCGATTGGGTGGCCACTCAGCCTGTGCCTGATCCCACGCCTGCTCAGATCGAGCCGTCTTTCTTGTCTGAGCCACCGACGCTCAACGATGAGGTGACCCCTGTTGCAAAGCTGCTCAACCTGCCTACCAAAACAGCGTGGCGGGTGCCCAGCTTTGGCAAAAAAGAAGCGCCCAACATCCCGCCAGAACCGTTGCCTGCATTTGTGCCACCCCCTGTGTCAGTGCCTGTGGTCTCGGCCGCTGCATTGCCTGCGGCAGGTGCAGCGCAAGCCATGGGCATGCCTGACGCAC
>JAIXRH010000109.1 GCA_027485285.1 Comamonadaceae bacterium
GACTGGAATTTGGTGTCCTCTTCGCGCTGCGCCAAAGGCACGACCTTGCCGCCTGAACGAAGCTTGGCTTGAACGTAAGTGAAACCGCCAAACCAAACCAAGTCGACCTTTTTGTTGACCAAAGACTCTACGGCAGCTGGGTAATCGGTCACAGGCGTGAACTGCACCTGCATGCCAAGCTGCTTCTCTAAGTAAGTGGCCAAGGGGGTGAATTTGCGAATCTGCTCGGTGGCCGCCTCTTCAGGGATGGTGGTGACGCGCAGCGTGGTTTGCGTTTGGGCGTGAGTCAAAGCTGAGAAAGCCATGACACCCAAACACACGAATGACTGGAACAAGTTTTTTGTTCGGTTGAGAAGCAACATTGATTCAATCCTAAATAAGTTACAGATGAATATACCCAATATTTTCAGTGGCTCGACAAGTTGTCCAGATCAGCCGCAGCTTCACGGGGCCAATCGCTGTGCAATACTGAGGAAAGCGAGTTGACTTTCCCATCCGTCCCATGCATTTCAAAAAGTTTCTGTTGGTCATTGGCCTTGTGCTTGCCAGCCCAACAAGCTGGGGCGATGATCAAATCTTGCGGATTGGCTCTAAGCGCTTTACCGAGTCCTACATCTTGGCCCATGTGTTGGCGCAAACCGCACAAACTGCAACGGCTGCGGCAAATGGCAAATCAGACAAAGTCGAGGTATTGGCTGGCCTGGGTAACACGGCGATCGTTTACGCTGCTTTGCAGGCCGGCAACATCGACCTGTATCCCGAATATGCAGGCACCATTGACCAGGAAATTCTCAAGAACAAGACGCCGTCGAGTTTGGCCTCCATGCGCGAGCAACTCAAACCCTTAGGCCTGGGCGTTGACATCGCACTGGGGTTTAACAACGGTTATGCGCTGGCCATGCGGGGCGATCGGGCACAAGCCTTGGGTGTGCGAACGCTGTCAGATTTGGTGGGTCATCCCACGCTGCGCTTGGGCCTGAGCAATGAGTTCATTGGCCGCGCCGACGGCTGGCCCGGCCTGGCCAAACATTATGGCCTGCCGCAGCAGCCGACCGGTCTTGACCATGGCCTGGCTTATGACGCTTTGCGTGGCGGTCAGACCGATGTGATTGACATCTACACAACCGATGCCAAGATTGCTCACTTGGGCCTAAGCGTGCTTCAAGACGATGCCGCGCATTTTCCACGTTACGACGCGGTCGTTTTGTACAGACTCGATGTGCCCCAGCGCTTTCCTGCAGCCTGGCAAGCGTTACAAGGCTTGGCCGGTCGCATCGACGAGCCAGCCATGATCTCAATGAACGCCAAGGCCGAACTGCAAAGCAAAAGCTTTGAGGTGATTGCCGCAGAGCACCTGTCCCCCAGTGCAAAAACAGTGACAGCCACCATGAGTTTTTGGGGCAAGTTATGGGGTCCCGATTTGCCTCGCTTGACCTGGCAGCATCTGAATTTGGTCTTGTCCTCGGTGGGTTTGGCGAGCTTGATCGGTCTACCGCTGGCGATGCTGGTGGCACCGCATGCGCGTGTGCGTGGCGTGGTGCTGGGTTTTTGCGGCTTGTTGCAAACAGTGCCTTCCTTGGCGCTGCTGGCCGTGCTGATCGCATGGGTCGAACACATTGGCTATCTGCCAGCCATGCTGGCGTTGACGCTTTATGCCTTATTGCCCATCGTGCGCAACACGTGCACGGGATTGGCCGAGGTACCAGCGGGTCTTAAACAGGCCGGTATGGCCCTGGGACTCACGCATTGGCAAAGCCTGCGCCTGATTGAATTGCCGCTGGCCTTGCCCATGGTGTTGGCGGGCATTCGAACGGCCACAAGTATTGCGGTCGGCACGGCCACCATTGCTGCTTTTATCGGCGCGGGCGGCTTGGGTGAGCGCATCGTCACTGGCCTGGCGTTGAACGACCACGCGCTACTGCTGGCTGGCGCACTACCCGCGGCCGTGCTGGCGCTGTTGTTCGAGGCGGCGTTTGCCATGCTGGCGCGATGCCTGCGTGCGCGGTCATTCACATCCGCATAGTTCGTGGAAGCATCCTGCACTGATCCAGCGCCAGCCCCTGAACCAGGTCCACCGCACAGCGCACACGGCTGACATTCAGATCGGCTCGCGTGCCAATCCATGGATGAAAACCCGAGACCATGCCATTGGTGTTTGTAGTTACGATGAATGGGGCGTTGCCTTGGGCCTGCAAGGCTCATCGCAGCGCTCCATGATTCAAAACAACCGTCAGGAGACTTTTCATGCGAATTCAATGGGGTTTGGGTGCTTGTCTGGTGAGCGTGGCCTGCATCTCGATGGCGGGGCTTCAACCCGCTTGGGCACAGTCATTTCCATCCAAAAACGTCAGTTTGGTGGTGCCTTTTCCCCCGGGTGGTGGGCCGGACCTCATGGCGCGGGTATTTGCCGACAAACTCGCCGCCCAATGGGGTAAACCTGTGGTGGTTGAGAACCGGCCTGGTGCTGGTGCTTTGCTCGGAGCACAGGCCGTGGCCAAGTCGCCGGCCGATGGCCACACCTTGCTACTGACCACCAACACCATGGTGATCTCGCCCCATGTGCTGGCCCCCGGAGCTGGGGGTGGCATTGATGTCCACGCCGATCTGGTGCCGGTCGTGGCCCCAGCCACCACACCCATGGCTTTGCTGGTCAGTCCAACGCTGAACGTCAAAGACCTGCCCTCGGCGATGGCGCTGGCCAAGAAACAATCCGGCATGCCTTATGGCAGTGCAGGCAATGGATCTCCCATGCATTTTGCAGGGGAGATGCTCAAACGCGCCGCAGGTGTGGATTTATTGCATGTGCCCTACAAAGGGGTCAATCCGTCGGTCATGGCTGCACTTGGTGGTGAAGTCAAGTTTCTGTTTGTTGGACTCGGGGGTGCTTTGCCGCACATCAAATCCGGCAAGCTGGTTCCACTGGCCTTGACAGAGAAAAATCGCTCGCCACTTTTGCCCGAGGTACCGACCGCAGAAGAACAAGGTGTGCGCGGTGTCGAGGTCAATGCTTGGTATGGCGTTTTTGCGCCGACTGGTACACCCGATGCGGTGCGCCAAAAAATCAACGCCGACATCAACGAATTGCTCAAAATGCCTGACGTACGCGAAAAACTGGCGGCTGCAGGCCTGGATATGTTGGGCGGATCGTCCCAAGTCCTGGGCGACTTCATGAAGGCCGATCGTCAACGCTATGGTCTGCTGGCCAAAGAATTGAACATCAAAGTCGATTGATGGTTCAGTCTGAACGGCCCAACTTCCTGCTGTTCATCACCGATCAGCACCGTGCCGATCATTTGGGCTGCTCAGGCCATGCTTTGCTGCGCACGCCCCACATCGATGCCTTGGCCGCGCGGGGTTGTCGCTTCATCGACTTTCATGTGGCCACGCCGATTTGCCAACCCAACCGCGCCTCGCTGATGACGGGGCGTTTGCCCAGCGCTCACGGGCTGCAACTGAACGGCCGAGAACTGTCGCATGGCGAGCGCACCTTTGTGCAGGCCCTGCGCGATGCCGGCTACCGCACCGCTTTGGTCGGTAAGAGCCATTTGCAGAACATCACCGCCGTGCCGCCCTTTTGGCCACAAGCTGCAGAACGTTTGTCGCATGAGTCCAAAGCCTTGTTCCCAGGGCGTTATGGGCAAGAAGTGGCGCGTCGTTGGGATGAAGACGATGCTTTTGAGCTCGAGTTGCCCTATTACGGCTTTGAGCAAGTGGCGCTGACGATTGGCCATGCGGATCAGCAAAGTGGGCATTGGCGGCGTTGGTTGCGTCTTCAAACACCTGATGCCGACCGCCTGATCGGCCCTGACAACGCCCTGCCTACGCCAGGCTGGGCACTGACTCGATTGCGTCAGGCTTGGCGCACTCGCGTACCCGAGGAGTTGTACCCCACGCGTTACATCGCACAACAAACTTGCAAGATGCTTCAGGGCTTTGCTTCGGGTGATGCACCTTTCTTTATGCAATGCTCTTTTCCAGATCCCCACCACCCGTTCACGCCACCGGGACGCTATTGGGACATGTACCGTCCAAGCGAGGTCGATTTGCCGCACAGCTTTGATGCAGCGCTGTTCGATGCGCCGCCTGTATCTTGGCTGCACCAACAGCGCGCCAACAGATCAGAGCACTTCAAGCCGGGGCATGGCACATTTGCCGTCACCCATCAGGAAGCGCGTGAAGCCCTAGCCCTCAACTACGGCAACATCGCCTGTATTGATGATGCCATCGGCCAAGTCATGGCCGAGCTGGGTCGGTTGGGCTTGGCCGACAACACGGTGGTCATGTTCACCAGCGACCATGGCGATATGCTGGGTGACCGTGGGCTGATGTTCAAAGGCGGTTTGCACTACAGCGGGCTCACTCGGGTCCCCTTCATTTGGTCCGATCCCGCGCCATCGGTGGCATCGGCAACACCCGCGCCACGCGAAAACTCAGCATTGACCCAGACAATTGACATTGCCGCCACAGTGCTGGAGCGCGCAGGCGTGCAGCCAGCCCACGGCATGCAGGGACAATCCTTGTTGCCACTGATCACCGGGCAAGTCGATGCGCTGCGTTCCCATCTGTTGATTGAGGAAGAAGGACAACGATTGGATTTCGGCTTGAACCATCGCATCCGGATGCGGACCTTGCGCACACATGATTACCGACTCAGCATTTACGATGGCGAGCCATGGGGAGAACTCTGTGATTTGCGTGCAGACCCGCTGGAGTTGCGCAACCTTTGGAACGACCTGGCCAGTCAGAAGCTGCGCTCGCAGCTGACGGCCGAATTGGCTTATGCCATGCTGAGCCAAACCAACACCAGCCCATACCCACTGGCCTCGGCCTGAGCACACCAAGGCCCAGCTGCAAAAGCGTGCTTTTGCAGTAGGAAGCGCCAACTGTTCCCCGCTCGAAAATCTAAGGAAAGACTTCGAAAAATCTATGAAGAGTCGTATGGTCTATCTATACTACTTTTGGATGTAAAAAAAGCACTAGGAATCGCTTCAAAGTGCTTGATTTGTATTGGCAAAAATGGTGGGCGATGCAAGTTTCGAACTTGCGACCCCCACAGTGTGAATGTGGTGCTCTACCCCTGAGCTAATCGCCCACTTTTACCGTTTTTCCATCTCTGGAAAGAGCGTCATTATGTCACAGAATCTTCCAAATTTCGCCACACCGTTTTACCAGCGCTAGATTTGTCCAACTGCGCCAAAACATCGGCGTGTTGAGTCAACTCTTGTTCAGTGGCGGCAATCACGGGCAGCTGGTAGCTGCTGAGATCCACGCGCACGGCAGTGCGGGTTTGCAGGTCGTTGCTCTCCACCTCCATGAGCAAGGCGTCTTGCCCGCGCGTCATGTTGATGTACACATCGGCCAGCAGTTCGGCATCAAGCAAGGCACCGTGCAGGGTGCGGCCAGAGTTGTCCACCTCTAAGCGGTCGCACAGTGAGTCGAGCGAATTGCGCTTGCCCGGAAACATTTCTTTGGCCATCACCAAGGTGTCGGTGATGCCGTCGACAAAGGTGTGGAACCGTGGGCGACCTTGCAGCTCTAGCTCTTTGTTCAAAAAGCCCACGTCAAACGGCGCGTTGTGAATGATGACTTCTGCACCTTCGATGTATGCCAGAAATTCATCCACCACCTGTGCAAACTTGGGCTTGTCCTTCAAGAACTCATTGGAGATGCCATGCACACGCAAGGCCTCTTCGTGGCTGTCACGCTCAGGGTTCAAATAGAAATGAAGGTTGTTGCCCGTGAGCTTGCGGTTGAGCAACTCGACACAAGCAATCTCAATGATGCGGTCACCCGTTTCAGCCGAGAGGCCGGTGGTTTCGGTGTCTAGAAAAATCTGGCGCATGGTCAGTGGTTTTCTTTGGCGTGGTTGATGGTGTACTTGGGAATTTCTACCACCAAGTTTTGCTGCGCCACGATGGCTTGGCAACTCAGGCGTGAATGGGGTTCTAAGCCCCAAGCACGATCCAACAAATCGTCTTCGTTTTCATCGGCTTCGTTGAGCGATTTGAATCCCTCGCGCACGATGACGTGGCAGGTGGTGCAGGCGCAGCTCATATCGCAGGCGTGTTCGATGTTGATGGAGTGCTCCAACAGCACTTCGCAAATGGTGCTACCCGCTGCGGCTTGAAGTTCTGCGCCTTGTGGGCAAAGTTCGGCGTGGGGCAAAATTTTAATGATGGGCATTTAGATGTTCTCGATGTTTTGTCCAGCCAAGGCATGTTGAATGCCTCGGTTCATGCGTTGTGCGGCGAACGCTTCTGTGCCTTTGGCCAGTGCTTCGGTGATGGCTTCGATGGCGGCTGCGTCTTGTAGATTTTTGGCTTCTAGCGTGGCCACCATGAGCCCATCGATGCGTGTGCGCTCTTCGGCAGACAGCAAATCGCCATCGGCTTGCAAGGCGCTTTGCGTGGCGAGCCACATGCGGTCGGCATCGACTCGCGCCTCCACCAAAGCGCGGGCTTTGATGTCTTGCTCGGCGGTCTTGAAGCTGTCTTGCAGCATGGAGGCGATTTGGTCGTCCGACAAACCGTACGAGGGCTTGACGGTGATGTTGGCGGTCACGCCGCTGAGCTGTTCTAGCGCGCCCACGCTCAGCATGCCGTCGGCATCGACCGTGAAGGTCACGCGGATGCGCGCAGCACCTGCGGCCATGGGTGGGATGCCGCGCAGCTCAAAACGGGCCAAGCTGCGGCAATCAGCCACCAAGTCACGCTCGCCCTGCACAACGTGCAAGGCTAAGGCGGTTTGTCCGTCTTGGTAGGTGGTGAAGTCTTGCGCCATCGCCGTTGGTATGGTTTGGTTGCGCGGCACGATGCGCTCGACCAAACCGCCCATGGTTTCAATGCCCAAAGACAAAGGAATGACGTCGAGCAACAGCAACTCCCCATCGGGGTTGTTGCCTGCGAGTTGGTTGGCTTGAATGGCCGCGCCGAGGGCCACCACTTCGTCTGGGTTGAGGTTGTTCAATGGCGCGCAGCCCAACAAGCTGGCCACAGCTTGCTGCACTTGCGGCATACGGGTAGAGCCGCCCACCATGACCACGCCTTGAATCTCGTCTTTGCTGAGCTTGGCATCGCGCAAAGCTTTGCGCACAGCTGACAAAGTGCGCTGGGTCAAGGCATCTGTGGCAGCTTCAAACTCGGCGCGTGTGACGCTGTGGCTCAACACGCCACTCGACAAGGTCACGTCAAATGTGGCAACGTCAGCCGCAGACAAAGCTTCTTTGCAGGCACGTGCCGCGACCAACACATTGGACTTGTCCGCCGGTGTGGCAATGGTGCAGCCGGTTTGGGCTTGCACCCAATCGACCAAGGCGCGGTCGTAATCGTCGCCGCCCAAAGCGGAATCGCCGCCCGTGGCCAGCACTTCAAACACACCACGTGTCAGGCGCAAAACAGAGATGTCGAATGTGCCGCCGCCTAGGTCGTACACGGCATAGACACCTTCGCTGCTTTGGTCTAAACCGTAAGCAATGGCCGCAGCCGTGGGCTCGTTGATGAGGCGCAGCACGTGGATGCCTGCGAGTTGTGCGGCATCTTTGGTGGCTTGACGTTGGGCGTCGTCAAAGTAAGCGGGCACGGTGATGACTGCGCCATACACATCGTCGTTGAAAGTGTCTTCGGCACGAAAGCGCAAGGTGGCCAAAATTTCGGCGCTCACCTCAACGGGCGATTTCTCGCCCACACGGGTTTGAATGGCCAACATGCCAGGCTTGTCAACGAAGACGTAGGGCAGCTGGTCGCGGTTGGCAATGTCAGCCACACCACGGCCCATGAAACGTTTCACAGACACCAAGGTGTTTTGCGGATCTTCAGCTTGAGATGCCAAGGCGGCACGGCCAATTTGGCGGCCGTCGTTCTCGAGGTAACGCACCGCAGACGGCAAGATGACATGACCGTCTGCATCGGGCAAGCACTCGGCAAAGCCGTTGCGCATGCAAGCCACGAGCGAGTGAGTAGTGCCCAAGTCAATGCCCACCGCGATGCGTCGCTGGTGGGGGTCAGGCGCTTGGCCAGGTTCGGAAATTTGTAACAACGCCATAGGTGTGTATTGTCGCTTTCAAGCGGCATCTAAGTGGTCAATTCGAGCTTCGATGTCGCGCAAAAACTTCTCGATGAACATCAGCCCCCTCACCTGCTGCGCGGCAGCTGGCAGGTCATGTGCGGAGTCGATGAGCTGGGCGCATTGTTGCAAAGCGGCTGTGTGGGCTTGCTGCACATCGTCCATCAAGGCTTCGAGCGCGGCCGCATCAGTGGCATCGTCCATGGCCTCGCGCCATTCCATGTGCTGCATCAAAAATGCGGCGGGCATGGCAGTGTTGTTCTCGGCTTGAATGGATGCGCCGCCCAGCTCACACAAATAGGCAGCGCGGCGCATTGGGTCTTTGAGGCGCTGATAAGCCTCGTTGATACGCACCGACCACTGCATCGCCACACGTTGAGCGGCTGTGCCTTGAGAGGCAAATTTGTCAGGGTGGGCTTCGCGTTGCAAGTCTTTCCAGCGCGCGTCTAGCTGGGTGCGATCTTGGGAAAACTGCACTGGCACATTGAAAAGCTCAAAGTCGCTGACCGCGAGCTGTGCCGACAACGGCTGAGCCGATTCGTTCACGGTGCGCCTCGCTTCAAGCTATGCAGATTTAAATACGGAACGATTCGCCGCAACCGCAACGGTCGCGTTCGTTCGGGTTCAAAAACTTGAAGCCCTCGTTCAGTCCTTCGCGCACGAAGTCAAGTTGCGTGCCGTCGATGTAGGCCAAGCTCTTGGGGTCGATCAACACCTTCACGCCGTGGTCTTCAAAGATCACGTCTTCGGGTTCTTGGTCGTCCACATATTCGAGCTTGTAAGCCAAGCCAGAGCAACCCGTGGTCTTGACACCCAAACGCACGCCCACGCCCTTGCCACGTTTGGCAAGGTAGCGGGTCACGTGTCGTGCCGCGGCTTCAGTCAGTGTGATCGCCATGGTGTGTGTTACGCCGCGTGTTTCTTTTTGTAATCTTCCACCGCCGCCTTGATGGCATCTTCGGCCAAGATGGAGCAATGGATTTTCACAGGAGGCAGCGCCAACTCTTCAGCAATTTCGCTGTTCTTCAAAGCTGCTGCTTGGTCCAAGGTTTTGCCCTTGACCCATTCGGTCACCAGTGACGAGGAGGCAATGGCAGAGCCACAGCCGTAGGTTTTGAAACGTGCATCTTCGATCACGCCCGTCACCGGGTTGACCTTGATTTGCAACTTCATCACGTCGCCGCAAGCGGGCGCGCCAACCATGCCGGTGCCCACAGAGTCGTCACCCTTGTCAAAGGCGCCCACGTTGCGGGGGTTTTCATAATGGTCGATGACTTTTTCAGAATATGCCATGGTGAGTCTCCTAAATTAGTGGGCAGCCCATTGGATGGTGCTGATGTCGATGCCTTCTTTGTACATGTCCCACAAGGGGCTCAAGTCACGCAGCTTGGCCACGTTGAGGCGAATGGTTTCAATCGCGAAGTCAATTTCTTCTTCGGTGCTGAAGCGGCCAATCGTCATGCGCAAGCTGCTGTGTGCCAACTCGTCGCTGCGACCCAAGGCGCGCAACACATAGCTGGGCTCCAAGCTGGCCGAGGTACAGGCCGAGCCCGACGACACCGCCAAACCTTTGATGCCCATGATGAGCGACTCACCTTCCACGTAGTTGAAGCTGATGTTCAGGTTGTGCGGCACGCGGTGTTCCATGTTGCCGTTGATGAACACTTGCTCCATGTCTTTGAGACCGTCCAGCAAACGCTTTTGCAAGGCTTTGGCTTTGGCCAAATCTTTGGCCATGTCTTCTTTGGCGATTCGAAATGCGACACCCATACCGACGCATTGGTGGGTTGGCAGGCTACCGCTTCGCATGCCACGCTCGTGGCCTCCGCCGTGCATTTGCGCTTCTAGGCGCACGCGGGGTTTGCGGCGCACATACAAAGCACCGATGCCCTTGGGGCCATAGGTTTTGTGTGAGGCCAAGCTCATCAAGTCAACTGGCAAAGTGGCCATGTCGATCTCAACTTTGCCCGTGGACTGCGCAGCGTCCACATGGAAAATGATGCCTTTTTCGCGGCACATCGCGCCGATGGCAGCGATGTCTTGGATCACACCAATTTCGTTGTTCACGTGCATCACGCTGATCAAAGTGGTGTCGGGACGAATCGCCGCCTTGAGCACATCCATGTTCAACATGCCGTCTTCTTGCACGTCAAGGTAAGTCACTTCGAAGCCCTGACGCTCCAACTCACGCATGCTGTCAAGCACAGCTTTGTGCTCTGTCTTGACCGTGATGAGGTGCTTGCCTTTGGACTTATAAAAATGCGCCGCGCCTTTGATGGCGAGGTTGTTGGACTCGGTCGCGCCTGAGGTCCACACAATTTCGCGGGGATCAGCGCCGATGAGTGCGGCCACGTCTTCACGGGCTTTCTCAACGGCCGCTTCAGCCTCCCAGCCCCAAGCGTGGCTGCGAGAAGCGGGGTTGCCAAAGTGCTCGCGCAACCAGGGGATCATGGCGTCCACCACGCGAGGGTCACACGGGTTGGTCGAAGCGTAGTCGAGGTAAATGGGGAAATGCGGTGTCATGTCCATGATGGCTCAATCAAGATAGAAGAAAATGAGGCTTAGTTTTTGGCAAAGGCGTTGCCCAAGGCAAACACCGAATTGGGGGCATTGACGCGGATGGGCTTGACCACGGGCATCGGCTGGATGGCACGCTTCAAAGTGGGCTTGCTCTCAATTTCCACGCCTTTGGCGATTTGTTCGTCCACCAGTTTTTGCAGGGTGACCGAATCCAAAAACTCGACCATGCGCTGGTTGAGCGAAGCCCACAGCTCGTGCGTCATGCAGCGGCCAGTCTCGCCCAAGCAGTTTTCTTTGCCGCCGCAATGGGTGGCATCAATGGGCTCGTCCACCGACAAAATGATGTCGGCCACCGTGATGTCAACCGCCTTGCGACCCAGCGAATAACCGCCGCCAGGGCCACGGGTGGACTCCACCAAATCATGGCGACGCAGCTTACCGAACAGCTGCTCAAGGTATGACAACGAGATTTGTTGGCGCTGGCTGATGGCTGCCAACGTGACGGGGCCGCTGTTTTGACGCAGGGCCAAATCAATCATGGCAGTGACCGCAAAACGGCCTTTGGTGGTGAGACGCATGGCAAGCTCCTAGGTGGTTGGGCTTTGTCGACTAATTAAGTCAAGTATAGCCTAATCCCCACGGATTTGGTCGGGTACTCGGCGGCAAAGCCTGTTTGACTCAAGGCTATTTGACTTGAGGCCTAAGGCTTTTGGGCCAACACCACCACGTTGTCGTGGCCTGCCCCGCCAAAGGCTTGTTCGCGCAAGGTGGCCAGTTGGTCGCGCACGCGGGCGGCGTTTTCAAACTCAAGGTTGCGGGCGTGTTCCATCATCAGCTTTTCTAAGCGTTTGATTTCTTTGGCCACGTCGCGTTCGCTCATGTCCTCGATGGCGGCGCGTTGCAGTTCGCGCTCTTGCGCCTCTTTGCCCGCCTTTTCGCTGTAAACGCCATCGATCAAATCGCGCACCTGCTTGAACACACCGCGGGGCGTGATGCCCATCTCGAGGTTGTGCGCGATTTGTTTGGTGCGGCGACGCTCGGTTTCGCCAATCGCCTTTTTCATCGACTCGGTCATACGGTCGGCATACAAAATGGCTTTGCCACTCAGGTTACGCGCGGCGCGGCCAATGGTTTGAATCAAACTGCGCTCGGAGCGCAAAAAACCTTCTTTGTCGGCGTCCAGAATGGCCACGAGGGAGACTTCGGGCAAGTCAATGCCTTCGCGCAGCAAATTGATACCCACCAGCACGTCGAAGGCACCCAAGCGCAAATCACGCAAGATTTCGACACGCTCCACCGTGTCCACATCGCTGTGGATGTAGCGCACTTTCACGCCGTTGTCGGTGAGGTAATCGGTCAATTGCTCGGCCATGCGTTTGGTCAGCGTGGTGATGAGCACGCGCTCATTCAAGTTGACGCGGATGCGAATTTCTTGCAGCACATCGTCCACTTGGTGCGTGGCGGGGCGCACCTCCACCATCGGATCCACCAAGCCAGTGGGGCGCACAAGCTGCTCCACCACTTTGCTGGCGTGGGTCTTTTCATAGTCGGCGGGGGTGGCTGAAACAAACACCACTTGGCGCATGCGTTTTTCAAACTCATCCAGCTTGAGCGGGCGATTGTCCAAGGCGCTGGGTAGGCGAAAACCGTATTCCACCAGCGTCATTTTGCGAGCACGGTCGCCATTGTACATGCCGCCTAGCTGGCCCATCATGACGTGGCTTTCGTCGAGGAACATCACCGCGTCTTTGGGCATGTAATCCGTCAAGGTGCTGGGCGGCGCGCCCACAGGCGCGCCCGACAAATGGCGGGTGTAGTTTTCAATGCCTTTGCAGTGGCCGACTTCGCTGAGCATCTCCAAGTCAAAGCGCGTGCGTTGCTCAAGGCGCTGGGCTTCCACCAGCTTGTTCATGCCCACCAGCTCTTTGAGTCGATCAGACAACTCCACTTTGATGGTTTCCACCGCCGCCAACACGCGGTCACGCGGCGTGACGTAGTGGCTAGAGGGGTAGATGGTGAAGCGCGGAATCTTTTGGCGAATACGGCCCGTGAGCGGGTCAAACAGCTGCAGGCTTTCAATCTCGTCATCGAACAGTTCAATGCGAATCGCCAGCTCAGAGTGCTCTGCGGGAAACACATCAATCGTGTCACCGCGCACGCGGAATTTGCCGCGTGAAAAATCTTGGTCGTTGCGTTCGTACTGCATGCGCACCAGTTGGGCTATCGCGTCGCGCTGCCCAACTTTGTCGCCGGCACGCAGCGTCATGATCATCTGGTGGTAGCTCTCGGGTTCACCGATACCGTAGATGGCCGACACCGATGCAATCACGATCACATCGCGGCGCTCCAAGATGCTCTTGGTGCAGCTCAAGCGCATCTGCTCGATGTGCTCGTTGATGGCACTGTCTTTTTCAATGAACAAATCACGCTGCGGCACATAGGCCTCGGGCTGGTAGTAGTCGTAGTAGCTGACGAAATACTCCACCGCGTTATTGGGGAAGAACTCACGAAACTCGCTGTACAGCTGGGCGGCCAAGGTTTTGTTGGGCGCAAAAATGATGGCGGGGCGGCCCAGTTGGGCAATGACGTTGGCCATGGTGAAAGTTTTGCCCGAACCCGTCACGCCTAGCAAGGTTTGAAACACTTCGCCGTCGTTCACCCCTTCCACCAACTGGGCAATGGCCGTGGGCTGGTCGCCCGCAGGTGGGTAAGGCTGAAACAGCTCAAACGGCGAGCCAGGGTAACTGACGAAGACACCTTTGGGCGAATCTGTGGCCCCTGCCGTCTCTGTGGCGGGCGTTGCCTCAACAAGTGTTTCTGTGGTTTCGGACATGGTGGTGAAAACTGTATAGCTCGAAAAAAACGTGGGGCGCTCAAAAAACCGAGGGTTGACCCTTAAAATTCAGGCCGAACGTGCAAGCCTACCGCAGACTGCACGCGTTTACCGAATCTCCCCTCTTTATCCGTGATCAAGGACTGACGATGTCAATGTTTACCGCCGTCGAAATGGCACCCCGCGACCCCATCTTGGGCCTCAACGAGCAATACAACGCCGACAACAATCCCAACAAGGTCAACCTCGGCGTGGGCGTCTACTTTGACGACAACGGCAAACTCCCCCTGCTGCAATGCGTGCAAGCCGCAGAAAAAACCATGATGGCCACGCCCACCGCGCGCGGCTACTTGCCCATCGACGGCATCGCGGCCTATGACGCGGCCGTCAAAGGCTTGGTCTTTGGCGCTGACTCTGAAGCCGTCACCTCTGGCCGCGTGGCCACGGTCCAAGGCATTGGCGGCACGGGCGGCTTGAAAATTGGTGCTGACTTCTTGAAGCGCTTGAGCCCCAACGCCACCGTGTTGATCTCAGACCCCAGCTGGGAAAACCACCGCGCTTTGTTTACCAATGCGGGCTTCAAGGTCGACACCTACGCTTACTACGACGCCGACAAACGCGGTGTGAACTTTGAAGGCATGCTGGCTTCGCTCAACGCAGCGGCTGCTGGCACCGTGGTGGTGTTGCACGCTTGCTGCCACAACCCCACCGGCTACGACATCACTGCGGCCCAATGGGACCAAGTGGTGGCGGTGGTCAAAGCCAACAACTTAACTGCATTCTTGGACATGGCTTACCAAGGCTTTGGTCACGGCATTGCCGAAGACGGCGCTGTGATTCAAAAATTTGTGGCCGCTGGCCTGTGCTTTTTTGTATCCACCTCGTTCTCCAAGAGCTTCAGCTTATACGGCGAGCGCGTGGGGGCCTTGAGCGTCTTGTGCGCCGACAAAGAAGAGTGCAGCCGCGTGTTGTCACAACTCAAAATCGTGATTCGCACCAACTACTCCAACCCACCCATCCACGGCGGAGCGGTGGTGGCTGCGGTGTTGACCAACCCCGAGCTGCGCGCTTTGTGGGAAAAAGAATTGGGCGAAATGCGCGTGCGCATCAAAGCCATGCGCCAAACGCTGGTCGACGGCCTCAAAGCCGCTGGCGTGCAGCAAGACATGAGCTTCATCACCACTCAAATCGGCATGTTCAGCTATTCTGGTTTGAGCAAGGACCAAATGGTGCGCTTGCGTTCTGAATTTGGTGTTTACGGCACCGATACCGGCCGCATGTGTGTTGCTGCGTTGAACAGCAAAAACATTGGCTACGTGTGCCAAGCCATTGCTCAGGTCATCTGATGGAGGTTTGACTTTGGCGCCTCATGCTGCTTGCACAAAGAGGGCCTGACGGCCCTTTTTTGCGTTCACTCCGCAGCATTCTTCATCCCCAAATGACCGAGCGCATAGCAATCGACGCCAATTGGTAGCCCTCGTTGAAAAACTCAACCGGCTCCTGCGCATCGGCCGCTGCGGCTGCATAGAGCAAGGGGAGAAAATGCTCAACACTGGGGTGCGCCTTGTTTGCAAGCTCGCCCAGGGCTTGAAAGTCCACCAAAGCTTCTAAATGCCGCGAGCTAATTTGATCAGCCACCCATTGGTCAAAGTCAATCACCCAGTCATAGGCTTCGGTGTCAGCGGCTGAGCGGTTCATGGCACGAAGGTTGTGCACGGTGTTGCCGCTGGCCACAATCAGCACACCCTGCTCGCGCAATGCACGTATTTGCTGGCCCATTGCAAAGTGCTCAGACATGGGTCGGCGAACGTCAATGCTCAGTTGAACCACAGGAATATCCGCCAATGGAAACATGGGCTTGAGCACACCCCACGCGCCGTGGTCCAGGCCCCAATCGGTGAGGTCGACGCCCACGGGCTGACCATGGTGTGGCTGACGCAACACCCGCGCCGTTTGCGCAGCCCACTCAACGGCCCCAGGTGCGGGGTATTGCTGATCAAATAATTCTTGTGGAAAACCGCCAAAGTCGTGGATGGTTTTGGGTTGGGCCATGCCCGTCATCCACCAATCTGTGGTCACCCAGTGCGCAGAAATGCACAAAATCAGTTTGGGCTTGGGCCAACGCACACCAAACTGAGCACCCAAGTCTTGCCATGCGCGGCGATAAGGGCTGTCTTCAATCACATTCATGGGGCTGCCATGGCCGATGAATAGAACAGGCATGCGTTGAATGTTTAGGTTTGTATTCACATTTAGCCTTTCAAATAACTTTTATAGCAAATTGGGGGACAGGCTCCATTTTCAACCCAGTCGCAACTGCTATATTGCAGTGCAACATTTTTTGAAATGACGACACCATGCTTTACCAAATCTTCGAAACGCAACGCAGCTTGATGGAGCCGTTCGCAGACTTTGCGCAAGCCGCCTCCAAACTCTACGCACAACACAACTCGCCGCTGGGCCAAAACCCCATGGCACAACGCGTTTCAGCGGGCTATGACCTGCTGTACCGTTTGGGCAAAGACTACGAAAAGCCACAGTTCGGCATCCACTCCGTAGAAGTGAAAGGCCATGAAATTGCCATCCATGAACGGGTAGAAATTGACAAGCCATTTTGTGAGCTGCGCCGTTTCAAGCGCTTCACAGACGACAACGAGACGCTGGAAATCATCAAAGGTCAGCCCGCTGTGCTCATCGTGGCACCCCTGTCGGGCCACTACGCCACGCTGTTGCGTGACACCGTGCGCACCATGCTCAAAGACCACAAGGTCTACATCACCGACTGGAAAAACGCACGCTTGGTGCCTTTGAGCGAAGGTGAATTCCACCTCGATGACTACGTGAACTATGTGCAGGAGTTCATCCGCCACCTCCAAAGCAAATACGGCAACTGCCACATCATGAGCGTGTGCCAACCCACCGTCCCTGTGTTGGCTGCTGTGTCGTTGATGGCCAGCCGCGGCGAAACAACCCCGATCACCATGACCATGATGGGCGGACCCATTGACGCCACCAAGTCCCCCACCGCGGTGAACAACTTGGCCATGAACAAGAGCTTCAGCTGGTTTGAAAACAACGTCATCTACCGCGTGCCAGACAACTTTCCTGGTGCAGGCCGCCGCGTGTACCCGGGCTTTTTGCAG
This sequence comes from Comamonadaceae bacterium, assembly GCA_027485285.1. Classification (GTDB taxonomy): domain Bacteria; phylum Pseudomonadota; class Gammaproteobacteria; order Burkholderiales; family Burkholderiaceae_C; genus Limnohabitans. The sequence continues at coordinate 16,558 of JAIXRH010000109.1, forward strand.
CACACCGGCTTTGTGGCCATGAACCCTGACCGCCATTTGAAAAGCCATTACGACTACTTCAAAGACCTGATCAAGGGTGACAACTCCAGCGTTGACTCGCACCGCGATTTTTATGACGAGTACAACGCCGTGCTCGACATGGATGCCGATTACTACCTGGAGACCATCACCACGGTGTTTCAAGAGTTCAAGCTGGTGCGCGGCACTTGGGAAGTCAAAAACCCACAAGGCCAACTCGAATTGGTACGCCCGCAAGACATTCGCACCACCGCCTTGCTGACGGTGGAAGGCGAGCTCGACGACATCTCTGGCTCAGGCCAAACCGAAGCGGCCCACAAGCTGTGCAGCGGCATTGTGCGCAAAGCGCAGCACCACCTGGAAGCCAAAGGCGCAGGCCACTACGGCATTTTCAGTGGCCGTCGCTGGCGCGATGTGGTCTATCCACATGTCAAGAGCTTCATTTTGGCGCACAGCAAAGCAGACAACACAGGCACAGCCGTTGCTGCCAAACCGAAAGCCGCCACCAAGAAAGCTGCACCCGCAGCCAAAAAGACAGCCGCCAAGCCTGTTGCTAAAAAAGCGTCTGCATCGCCCAAGTGAGTCTGATCGAACAGCTCAACAACGCCCTGCCACAAACGCAATGCACGCGCTGTGGCTATCCTGACTGTCAGCGCTACGCCGAGGCCATGGCCCAAGGCGAGGCCGACATCAACCAGTGCCCGCCAGGTGGCACCCAAGGCGTTGCACGGTTGGCTGCCCTCACAGGCAAACTCGCCAAACCTCTGAATCCTGACAACGGCCTAGAAGGCCCGCGCACCATTGCCATCATCGACGAGGCCTGGTGTATTGGCTGCACGCTGTGCATTGCGGCCTGCCCAACAGACGCCATTGTGGGTGCGAACAAGCGCATGCACACCGTGGTAGAGCCCTATTGCACGGGCTGCGAGCTGTGCATTCCCGCTTGCCCGGTAGACTGCATTTCGCTTGAGCCCGTCGACATCCAACTGAGCGGCTGGGCCTCATGGCCGCAATCGCTGGCCGACCTGGCCCGCCAACGCTACGACGCACGCAGCACACGCCTTCAGCGTGAAGCCTTGGAACACGACGAGCGCCTGGCGGCCAAAGCCGTGCAAAAACTGGCCGACTTGCCCGCCCACACCAAAGGCACAGACCACGCGCCCGAGGTAGACCGCAAACGTGCGATCATCGAGGCAGCGCTCGCCAAGGCCAAAGCCCGCCAAACCACAAAGGCTTAACGGCAACACCGCCATCGAGGGGCACCTTCTGCCCCCTGCGCGAATTTCCCAACTCCTATGCACACACCTCTTACTGCTCGCAGAGAACTTCTGCTTCTCTTGTCGCTGAGCGGCATTCAGTTCACACACATCGTGGACTTCATGATCATGATGCCGCTGGGACCGCAGCTCACGAGCCTGTTTGACATCAGCTTTGCTGAGTTTGGTTTGTTGGTCTCGGCTTACACGGTGGCTGCGGGCTTGTCTGGTTTGTTTGCCACCACCTTCATTGACCGCTTTGACCGCAAGCGTTTGTTGCTGACGCTGTATGTGTTGTTTGCCCTCACCACCGTGGCCTGCGGCATTGCGCCCACGTATGGCTGGCTGATGGCGGCGCGCATTGCATCAGGCTTTTTTGGTGGGGTGTTGTCCACCATGACGCAAACCATCATTGGCGATGTGGTGCCCTTTGAGCGTCGAGGCCGCGCCACGGGCATTGTGATGACGTCCTTTTCGGTCGCCACCGTGGCCGGTGTGCCTGCGGGCTTGATGTTTGCCAACCTGTGGGGTTGGCACTCGGCCTTCTTTGGCATTGGCGTGATGTGCCTCGCAATAGGGGCATTGGCCAACTACAGCGTGCCCCAGCTCGATGCCCATGTGGCCCATGCCAAAGACAAACACGTGTTGCACGCCATGGGCCAAGTGCTGGGCGAGCCCAACCAACGCATGGCCTTGCTTTTGTCAGCCACCATGATGTTTGCCGCCTTCACCATCATTCCGTACATCACGCTGTTTTTGCAAAACAACCAGATCATGGCGGCGCACGAAATTCCATGGCTTTACGTGTGTGGCGGCGTGGTCACGCTCTTCAGCGGGCGCTGGGTGGGCGGCGTGACCGACCGTCTGGGCAAGCGCGAGACCTTCCAGCGCGCGGTGCTGTTCTCCATCATTCCAATGGTGGTGGTCACCCTGCTAGAGCCGATGCCCCTGCCCTTTGTGTTGCTGGCATCGACCACACTGTTCTTTGCCATGAACGCCCGCATGATCCCAGGCATGGCCTTGCTCACCTCCGCGGCCAACCCCAAATTTCGCGGCACCTTCATGTCGCTCAACGGTGCGGTGCAGTCCTTCTCCATGGGTGTGGCCGCTTGGGTAGGCGGCCTGTTGCTGCAAAGCGAACCCAGCGGTCAAGTGACGCACTATTGGCTGTGCGCCGTGGTGGCCAGCTGCGCGTCCCTGCTCGCGTATGAACTCGCCAAACGCGTTTCCATGCACGCGTAACTGGCGTCAACCGTGTGACGTCGCCAAGGCCGCAAACGCCTGAACCACTTCAGGGGGCGCTTGCACCAATTCAATCAGCACACCTTCACCAGACAGAGGGAACTCATCGTTCGCCTTGGGGTGCATAAAGGTAATGTCAAAGCCTGCCGCGCCCTTGCGGATGCCGCCGGGTGCAAAGCGCACGCCTTGCGCGGTCAGCCATTGCACAGCCACAGGCAGGTCGTCGATCCACAAACCGATGTGGTTCAAGGGCGTGGTGTGCACCGCAGGTTTTTTATCGATGTCCATGGGTTGCATCAAATCGACTTCGACTTTGAAGGGGCCCACACCGATGGCGCAAATGTCTTCGTCCACGTTCTCGCGCTCGCTTTGAAACGTGCCCGTGACGTCCAAACCCAACATGTCCACCCACAGCTTTTTCAAACGGCCTTTGTCAGGGCCGCCGATGGCGATTTGTTGGACACCTAAAACTTTGAAAGGGCGCGTCATTTATTCAAACTCCACAATCATCTGGTCCACGGTGAGCGATTCGCCTTTGGCGGCCACCACTTGTTTCACCACGCCATCGGCGGCGGCAAACAACACGTTTTCCATCTTCATGGCTTCGATCACGGCCACCCGCTCGCCCGCTTGAACTTTCTGGCCGACGGTGACGGCCACGTCCACCAACAGGCCTGGCATGGGGGACAAGACAAAACGGCTCAGATCAGGCGGCGCTTTGAAAGGCATGAGCTTGTGCAGCTCGGCCATTCGGGGCGACATGACCAGCGCTTCGATGCGGGTGCCGTTGTGCTGCACTTGCAGGGCCAGCGGATTTTTAACGGTGCCACGTTCAACCTGGGCCATGAAGGGCTTGCCATTGCAAGTGCCTGCGATGCGGATGTCGTTCAAGCGCGAGTTGCTGGCGATGGCGTAGGTTTTGCCATTCACCGTGATCTGCGCTTCGCCGTGCTTGCCCGCAATTTCGTCCACATGCACAGGCACATAACGGTTGTTGCCCGCTTTGCCCAGCTCCACCACCGCGTAATCTTGGCCCACTTGCACGTCGTACCCCGGCAACTGACCGCTCAAGCCTGCCGCGCGTTCGCGCGATTTGCGACGCACAAAAGCGGCCAAGGCGGCCAAAAAGTCGTGGTCGTCGTGGGGCACGTCTTCCGCGCGAAAGCCTTTGCCGTACTGCTCGGCAATGAAGCCAGTGTTGAAGTCCCCCGAGACAAAGCGCGGGTGCGCCAGCAAGGCGGCTTGGAAAGGAATGTTGGAGCTGATGCCGCGAATCACAAAACCGTTCAGGGCTTCGCGCATTTTGGCAATGGCGTCGTTGCGGTCTTGACCGTGCACGATCAGTTTGGCGATCATCGAGTCATAGAACATCGGGATCTCGCCGCCGTCTTGCACCCCCGTGTCCACGCGCACGCCAAACAAATCAGCCGTGTTCGCTTGGAACATGGTTTGTTTGGGCGTTTGGAAACGCACCAAACGACCGGTGGAAGGCAAGAAATTACGGAAGGGGTCTTCGGCGTTGATGCGGCACTCGATGGCCCAGCCGTTGCGTTGCACATCTTTTTGCGCGATCGGCAGTTGCTCGCCTGCGGCCACGCGGATCATCATCTCGACCAAGTCCAGGCCAGTGATGGCTTCGGTCACGGGATGCTCCACCTGCAAGCGGGTGTTCATCTCCAAAAAGTAAAAACTCTGGTCTTTGCCGACCACAAACTCCACCGTGCCGGCCGATTGGTATTTCACCGCCTTGGCCAGTTGCACCGCCTGCTCGCCCATGGCTTTGCGCGTCGCCTCAGAGATGAAAGGCGATGGCGCTTCTTCAATCACTTTTTGGTGACGGCGCTGGATCGAGCACTCGCGCTCGTTCAAATACACCACGTTGCCGTGGCTATCGCCCAGCACTTGAATTTCGATGTGGCGCGGCTCTTCGACGAACTTTTCGATGAACACACGGTCATCGCCAAAGCTGTTGCGGGCTTCGTTGCGGCAAGAGGTGAAGCCTTCAAACGCTTCTTTGTCGTTGAACGCCACGCGCAAGCCTTTGCCGCCGCCGCCCGCCGAGGCTTTGATCATCACGGGGTAGCCGATGCCTTTGGCGATCTCGACGGCTTTTTCAGCGGTTTCAATCGCGTCGTTCACGCCGGGAATGCAGTTGACGCCCGCAGCACCCGCCAGTTTTTTGGACTCGATCTTGTCGCCCATGGCGGCGATCGAAAAGTGGCGCGGGCCGATGAAGGCAATGCCTTCGTCTTCGCAGCGCTTGGCGAACTCGGCGTTCTCGCTCAAGAAACCGTAGCCGGGGTGAATGGCCTGTGCGCCGGTGGCTTTGGCGGCGGCAATGATTTTGTCGGCCACCAAGTAGGACTCGCGCGAAGCGGCGGGGCCAATCAACACGGCCTCATCGGCCAGTTGCACATGGCGTGCTTCTTTGTCGGCTTCCGAGTAAACGGCCACGGTTTGGATGCCCATTTTTTGGGCGGTGGCAATGACGCGGCATGCGATTTCGCCACGGTTGGCAATCAAGATTTTGGTGAACATGTTCTTCTTCTCCTAGCGGCTTAGAGCGGAATATTCCCGTGCTTGCGCCAGGGGTTGTCGAGCTTCTTGTCTTTGAGCATGACCAGCGAGCGGCAAATGCGCTTGCGGGTTTCGTGCGGCTGGATCACATCGTCTATGAAGCCACGTGCGCCCGCCACAAAGGGGTTGGCAAAGCGGGCTTTGTATTCGGCTTCTTTGGCGGCCAGTTTTTCAGGGTCGCCTTTGTCCTCGCGGAAAATGATTTCCACCGCGCCTTTGGCACCCATGACCGCAATTTCTGCGTTGGGCCAGGCAAAGTTCACGTCACCGCGCAAGTGCTTGGAGGCCATCACGTCATAGGCACCGCCATAGGCCTTGCGTGTGATGACCGTGATTTTGGGCACGGTGCACTCAGCGTAGGCATAGAGCAGCTTCGCGCCGTGCTTGATGATGCCGCCGTACTCTTGCGAGGTGCCGGGCATGAAACCGGGCACATCCACGAAGGTGATGACGGGGATGTTGAAGGCATCGCAAAAACGCACAAAGCGCGCCGCCTTGATCGAGCTCTTGATGTCCAAGCAACCGGCCAGCACCAAGGGCTGATTCGCCACGATGCCCACGGTTTGCCCTTCCATGCGCGCAAAGCCGATCAGGATGTTTTTGGCGTAGTCGGGCTGCAGCTCAAAGAAGTCGCCATCGTCCACCGTTTTGACGATGAGTTCTTTCATGTCATAGGCTTTGTTGGGGTTCTCGGGCACCAAGGTGTCGAGGCTCATGTCCAAACGGCCAACAGGGTCGCCGCTGGCACGCACCGGTGCTTTTTCGCGGTTGTTGAGCGGCAGGTAGTTGTAGAGGCGGCGCAGCATCAGCAATGCTTCGACGTCGTTCTCGAACGCCATGTCGGCCACGCCACTCTTGGTGGTGTGGGTCAAAGCGCCGCCCAGCTCTTCGGCGGTGACTTCTTCGTGGGTCACGGTCTTGACCACTTCGGGGCCGGTCACAAACATGTAGGAGGTGTCTTTGACCATGAAGATGAAGTCAGTCAAAGCGGGCGAATACACCGCGCCACCGGCAGAAGGCCCCATGATCAGGCTGATCTGGGGCACCACGCCACTGGCCATCACGTTGCGCTGGAACACATCGGCATAGCCGCCCAAAGAGGCCACGCCTTCTTGAATGCGTGCGCCACCTGAATCGTTCAAGCCGATCACGGGCGCACCGACTTTCATCGCCTGATCCATGATCTTGCAAATTTTCTCGGCATGGGTTTCTGACAAGGCGCCGCCATACACGGTGAAATCTTGGCTGAACACAAACACCAAGCGGCCGTTGATCATGCCGTAGCCGGTGACCACACCATCGCCTGGAATTTTGTTGTCTTCCATGCCGAAGTCGGTGCAACGGTGCTCGACGAACATGTCCCACTCTTCAAAGGTGCCTTCGTCCAGCAACACCTCGATGCGTTCACGCGCCGTGAGTTTGCCTTTGGCGTGTTGCGCATCGATGCGCTTTTGCCCGCCACCCAAACGTGCGGCAGCACGCTTTTGCTCCAGTTGTTCGTTGATGTCTTGCATGCTCACTTTTCTCCAGGAAGATTCTCAATTGAGCCCAACGCTTTGACTTGTCGTTTCAAAAGCGCCGAGCAGCTGACGGGCAGCCGTGGAAGCGGCCAATTCGCCCGCCGCGACTTGTTGGCTGAGTTGGGGCAGCAGCGTTTGCACACTGGGCTGGGCCCGAAAGTTTTGTTTTAGTCCTGCGTCGATGCGCTCCCACATCCACGACAGGGCTTGCTGTTGGCGGCGCAGCGCCAAGCGGCCATTGGCTGTTTGCAAGCCACGGAACGCCATGACCGCCGACCAAAAATTGTCCACGCCCTGACCCAGCAAGGCACTCAGTTGCACCACCTTGGGGTGCCAAAGGGTATCGTCAGCGTGCGCATGACCCGACCCACCGTGCATGCCCAACAATTGCAACGCACTGGTGATCTGTAACTCGGCGCGGGTGGCCGCGATGGCATCGATGTCGGCCTTGTTGATGACCACCAAGTCAGCAATTTCCATCACGCCTTTTTTGATGGCCTGCAAATCGTCACCTGCGTTGGGCAGCTGCATGAGCACAAACATGTCGGTCATGTTGGCCACAGCGGTTTCACTTTGGCCCACGCCCACCGTCTCGACGATGACCACGTCGTAGCCTGCGGCCTCACACACCAGCATGGACTCGCGCGTTTTCTCGGCCACGCCACCCAAAGTGCCGCTGCTGGGGCTGGGGCGGATGTAGGCGCGCTGGTGCACGCTGAGCAACTCCATGCGGGTTTTGTCGCCCAAGATAGAGCCGCCAGACACGGTTGAGGAAGGGTCAATCGTCAGCACCGCCACACGGTGACCTTGCGCGATCAGGTAAAGGCCCAAGGCCTCAATGAAGGTGGATTTACCCACGCCCGGCACACCACTGATGCCCAGACGGAATGACTGGCCCGTGTGCGGCAACATGGCGGTGAGCAGCTCATCGGCCAAGGCGCGGTGGTCCGTGCGCGTGGACTCCAGCAAGGTGATGGCTTTGGCCATCGCGCGGCGCTGCACGGGCGCGTTGCCCTGCAGCAGACCTTGCAACAACTGATCAGGCGTCACGCCGGTATTCCGCTGTGACCGTTCAGGCCACGGCTTTCTTAATCTGCTCCAGCACATCTTTGGCGCTGGCGGGAATCGGGGTGCCAGGGCCGTAAATGCCTTTCACGCCGGCGTCATACAGCATCTCGTAGTCTTGGCGCGGAATCACGCCGCCCACGAACACGATGATGTCGTCAGCGCCCTGCTTTTTCAGCTCGGCAATGATGGCAGGCACCAGCGTTTTGTGGCCGGCAGCCAGGGTCGACACGCCCACGGCGTGCACGTCGTTTTCAATCGCTTGGCGCGCGCACTCTTCAGGCGTTTGGAACAAGGGGCCCATGTCTACGTCGTAGCCAAGGTCGGCAAACGCCGTGGCCACCACTTTGGCGCCGCGGTCGTGGCCGTCTTGGCCCAACTTAGAAATCATCACGCGCGGACGACGGCCTTGTTCGTCGGCGAACGCGGCGATGTCCGCCTTGAGGGCGTTCCAATATTCCATGGTGTCTCCCACGTGGTCACCGTCGTCATAGGCTGCGGCATACACACCGGTCACCTTTTGTGTGTCGGCGCGGTGGCGGCCAAACACTTTTTCGAGGGCGTCGCTCACCTCGCCCACTGTGGCGCGCAGGCGGATGGCCTTGATCGACAAGTCGAGCAAGTTGCCTTCGCCTGATTCAGCGGAGGCTGTGAGCGCGTCCAGCGCGGCTTGCACCTTGGCGCTGTCGCGGGTGGCTTTGATTTTTTGCAAGCGTTCAATCTGGCCGTCGCGCACGCGCACGTTGTCGATGGACAAGGTCTCGATCGGGTCTTCTTTGGCCAACTTGTATTTGTTCACGCCCACGATGACGTCTTTGCCCGAATCGATGCGCGCTTGCTTTTCAGCGGCAGCGGCTTCGATCTTGAGCTTGGCCCAACCGCTGCCCACGGCCTTGGTCATGCCGCCCATGGCTTCGACTTCTTCGATGATGGCCCAAGCTTTGTCGGCCATCTCTTGCGTGAGCGACTCCATCATGTACGAGCCAGCCCAGGGGTCGATCACATTAGTGATGTGGGTCTCTTCTTGAATGATGAGCTGGGTGTTGCGCGCAATGCGCGATGAAAACTCGGTGGGCAAAGCAATGGCTTCGTCAAATGAGTTGGTGTGCAACGACTGCGTGCCACCAAAGACCGCAGCCATGGCTTCGATGGTGGTGCGCACCACGTTGTTGTAGGGGTCTTGCTCGGTGAGCGACCAGCCCGAGGTTTGGCTGTGCGTGCGCAGCATCAAGCTCTTGGGGTTCTTGGCGTCAAAGCCCTTCATGATGCGGCACCACAGCAAACGGGCGGCGCGCATTTTGGCGATTTCCAAATAGAAGTTCATGCCCACCGCCCAGAAGAACGACAAGCGGCCCGCGAAAGCGTCCACGTCCAAACCTGAGGCAATGGCGGTCTTCACATACTCTTTGCCGTCGGCCAGGGTGAAGGCCAATTCCAACGCTTGGTTGGCCCCTGCCTCTTGCATGTGGTAGCCCGAAATCGAGATCGAGTTGAACTTGGGCATGTGCTGGGCGGTGTAGCCAATGATGTCGCCAATGATCTTCATCGACGGCTCGGGCGGGTAGATGTAGGTGTTGCGCACCATGAACTCTTTCAGAATGTCGTTCTGAATCGTTCCGCTCAGCAGCTCTTGGCTCACGCCCTGCTCTTCGGCGGCCACCACGTAGCCCGCCAGCACGGGCAGCACCGCGCCGTTCATGGTCATGGAGACCGACACTTTGTCCAACGGAATGTCGTTGAACAAGATCTTCATGTCTTCAACGGAGTCAATCGCCACACCGGCTTTGCCCACGTCGCCCGTCACGCGGGGATGGTCCGAGTCGTAGCCACGGTGCGTGGCCAAGTCAAACGCCACCGACACGCCTTGGCCACCCGCAGCCAAAGCCTTGCGGTAAAACGCATTGGATTCTTCAGCGGTGGAAAAACCCGCATATTGGCGGATCGTCCAAGGGCGCACCGCATACATGGTGGCTTGCGGGCCGCGCACATAAGGCTCGAAGCCAGGCAAGGTGTTGGCATAAGGGAGGTTGTGGGTGTCTTCGGCCGTGTACAGCGGCTTGACACTGATACCGTCCAAGGTCTTCCAATTCAGGGCGCTGACGTCGCCGCCTGGGGCTGATTTAGCCGCGGCACGCAGCCACGATTCATGGGTGCTCTCGGCAAATGTGGGCCAAGCTTGTGCGTTGGTATTGTTGGATTCGGTCGGCTTTTGGCTCATGGCAAATCACTCTTCAAAGGGGTGTGCAGCAATCAAGTCACCCAAGCTTAGCCTAGGGTTGATTCGTTGGAAAGAATCATATCATTCATAATTATTCATTCAAAATCTTATACAAGCTTACAATTCACGCCATGGCTGCCGTTACCCTCACCCCTCGTGCCCTGTATGAAGAAGTCGCTGAACTGCTGCGTCAGCGCATTTTTGCGGCCGACTTAAAGCCCGGCAGCTGGATTGACGAGATGCGCTTGGCCGAGGAATACGGCATCAGCCGCACGCCCATGCGCGAGGCCCTCAAGGTGCTGGCCGCCGAAGGCCTGGTGACCATGAAAGTCCGTCGGGGTGCCTACGTGACCGAGGTCAACGACAAAGACCAGCGCGATGTGTACCACCTGCTCTCGCTGTTGGAGTCAGACGCGGCGGGTGTGGTGGCCTCGGAGGCCACGGCCGAACAACTGCAAGAGTTGCAAGCCCTGCACGCCGAGCTGACCTTGGCGAAGGCTGACCATGAAAAGTTTTTTGAAGTGAACGAGCGCTTTCACATGCGTTTGCTGGAAATCGCCAACAACCGTTGGCGCGACCAAATGGTGGCGGACCTGCGCAAGGTGATGAAACTCAACCGCCATAACTCGCTGTTTAAAAGCGGCCGACTGGAAGAATCGCTCAAAGAACACCAAGCCATCATGGATGCGTTGATGGCGCGCAACGCGGCGCTCTGTGCGCAGCGCATGCGCGAACACTTTGCCAATGGCTTAGAGGCCGCCAGCTAAAACTGAAAGTGTCGAGCTAAACCTCTTCGGTTTGAATTGTTGCGCGATGGGCAGTTTGCACCGCCATGACCAAGCCTACGCCAGACAAAATCAAAGCACCGCCTGCAAGATGGTGCCAGCCCAAGGGCTCACCCAACACCAGCCAAGTGACCACGGCGGCATAAAGTGGCCCCAGGTAAAGCGTCATGGCCACGCGACTTGGGCCCAAGACTTTTTGGGTCCAGCCGTAAATCCAATAAGCAGCCAAACCTGGCAGCAAAGCCGTGATGGCCATCAAAACCCAAGCATGCAGGGTCAGTACTGGTGTGCTGGCAAGGCTCAGTTCCCAAACTGCAAACGGCAACAGCACCGCCACACCACCCCAACAAATGCAAGCCAACTGCGCGGTGGGGCTCAGGGTGGTGGGCCAGCGCTTTTGCAACAAGGCATAAGCCGCCCATGACAGAGAAGCCGCCACGATCCACAAATCGCCGGGGACGAGCGCCACGTGCGACAAATGCGCCCACTCGCCCTTCACCACCACATGCACCACACCAGCCATGGCCAGCACCACGCCAAGTGTTTGTCGTTTAGAAAAGTGCTCACCCAACCAAAGCACGGAGCCCACAGCAATCAAGACGGGCGAAGAAGCGTAGATGAGTGAGATGTTCATGCCCACCGTGCTCTCACCCGCAAGGTAAACCCACGCCCCGCAAATCCACATGCCACAAGCGCCCAGGGCAACATAGCGCCAGCGGTGTTGCCACACATAGCTTTGCTGCGCACGCAACTCTTGCCAGCTGAGCGCAGCCAACACAGCCCCTGCAATGCCCCAGCGCCCCAGGGCCAAGATATGCGGCGAAACCACGCCGGGGGCTTGGCGAGCCGCCACGATGTTGACGGTCCACAGCAAGGGAATGAGCCAAATCAATGCCAAGGCCCAGCGCCGCGCACGCGGACTGACGTGGTCAGTGGGCATCGTGCACGCGTTCTTGCACAGGATCTTGCGGATGCTCAGCACCGCGTGCCAAAGCCTCACGCGCAAGCTTCAGCACCTCACGCGGTGGCAAGGGTTTGAGCTTGTGGTTGCTCCACGTCTGTCGCCACAAACGCGCACCGCGTTGACCATGAAACAAGCCCAGCATGTGACGCGCAATCGGGTACCACGGGCAGCCGTCTTCCGCAAAGGCACGCTCCATGTAGGCGACCATGGCCTCTTCCACCGCTTCGCGGCTGAGTGTTTCATGTGGGTCGTTGTAAAACTCCTCGTCCCACGTAGTCAACAGCCACGGGCGGTAATACGCTTCGCGCCCCAACATCACGCCATCCACATGCTGCAAGTGCTCGGCCATCTGCGCATTGGAGGTGATGCCGCCATTGATGGCAATCACCAAATGAGGGAAATCTTTTTTCAGTTGGTAGCCCAGGTCGTAGCGCAGTGGCGGTACTTCACGATTTTCTTTGGGACTCAAACCATCCAGCCACGCATTGCGTGCGTGCACGATGAACACCTGGCAGCCCGCATCGCTGACGGTGCCCACAAAGTCGCGCACAAAGTCGTAGCTCTCGATGCGGTCAATGCCAATGCGGTGCTTCACCGTCACAGGAATGCTCACCACATCCAGCATGGCCTTCACACCATCGGCCACGGTGTGCGGCTCGTTCATCAAACACGCACCAAACGCGCCACGCTGCACACGATCAGACGGGCAACCGCAGTTGAGGTTGATTTCGTTGTAGCCCCATTGCTCGCCGAGCTTCGCGCCATGCGCCAAATCAGCCGCATCGCTGCCGCCCAGTTGCAGCGCCACCGGATGCTCTTCGGCGTTGAAACGCAAATGCCGTTGCGTGTCGCCGTGGCGCAGCGCCCCCGTGGTGACCATCTCGGTGTAGAGCAAAGTGTTGCGGCTGAGCAGGCGGTGGAAGTAACGGCAATGGCGATCCGTCCAATCCATCATCGGGGCAACTGAAGTGCGCCAAAGCGAGGCATCAGGAAAATTCATGCGGTGATTATCCCGACTTCTTCAGCGGCCCCAATGCGGGGCACGTCGTCGTCGCTCACTCAGCAGGCGAGTGCCTCGCGAATCGACTGCGTGGCCACGTCTTCCAGCCAGCCCAAGTCCATGTGCTGGTGGGCTTCACAAATGAACCAGGGTTCGCGTGAGTCGGGCTCAAGCATGACACCACGCGCAATCAAGGCCCACGCAAACTTGCGAAACAGATCGCTGTTGGTCACACGCCAATCGCGGTAGTTGGTAGGCACGGTGGCACTGAAGTGAATGCCAAACATCGCAGGTGGGCCTGCAAAAGCATGCTCTAGGCCAGCTGCTGTGAACACACGGCCCAGCACCGCTTGAATTTGTTCACCTGCATGGTTGATGGTTTGCTGAGCGTTGGTCTCCGTCAAAATTTTGAGGGTCGCATGCGCGGCACTGAGAGCCACCAAGTTGGCCGTGTACGTGCCCCCATGCACCACACCGCCGGCGTGCGAGCCCACCACATCCATCACATGGGCTTTGCCGCCAAAGGCTGCGACGGGGTAGCCGTTACCCATGGCTTTGGCGTAAGTGGTGAGGTCGCCGTGAATGCCATACAACTCTTGCGCCCCGCCCTTGGCTACGCGAAAGCCAGACTTCACCTCATCAATGATCAGCACCGTGCCGTGCTGTGTGCACAGGTCGCGCAAGCGTTGCAGCCATTCTTGGGTGGCGGCCACGCTGCCAGCGTTGCCAATGATGGGCTCAATCACCACGCAAGCCAGGGTGTCGCCTTGGGTGGCAAACAAGTGGTCTAAAGCTTCAAAGTCGTTGTGGCTGATGATGCGCAACAAGTCACGGCTGCGCGCCGGAATGCCGCCGCCGAATGGAATGACTTGAGGTGCAACAGGGCTGCCTGGCTGCCAACGCTCAATGTCTGACTTCCACATCATCTCGTCGTACAAGCCGTGGAAAGAACCTTCCACAATGGCCACGCGGTCGCGCTTGGTGTAGCCGCGTGCGGTGCGCACCGCGCCCATCACGGCCTCTGTGCCTGAGTTGGCAAAGCGCATCTTGTCGATGTTGGGGCACAGCGCTTTGACTTGTTTGACCACGGTGGTGTCAAGCTCGGTCGAAAAACCTGACAGCGTGCCGCGTTGTGTGATTTGCTCAATCACCGCGTTGTCCACACGCTGATCGCGGTAGCCCAAGATGATGGGGCCGTAGCCTAAGCGAAAGTCCACATAGGTTTTGCCATCCACGTCCGTCAACGTGCAGCCTTGGGCGCTGGCGATGAACACCGTGTCTTTTTCGCCCCAATAGCGGTAGTTCTCGGCCACGCCTTGCGGCATGTGCAAATGCGCTTCGGCAAGCAAGCGAGATTGATTCGTCATGGTCGCAGCATGTGTCCCACACGCTCTTCTAAAAGTTTCACCACATGCAACTCGGCCGCCTCGGGGCCATAGGTGGCCATGGCTTGCTGAAACAACTGTTGCGCCATACCGCCCATGGGCAAGTCAAAGCCTTGCGATTTGGCAATGCCGTTGATGAGCCCTAAATCTTTGCAGCACAGCGCCAGCGAAAAACTCGGGTCATAGTGGCCTGCAAAGATGGACGGCACGTCGTGCTCAGCCACCCAACTGTTGCCCGCACTCGACTTGATGGCTTCCCACACCGTGTGCAACGGAATGCCAGCCTTGGCGCCCATCATCAAACCTTCACCAATTGCAGCGGCGCTGACAAACCACAACAAGTTGGTGAGCAGCTTGATGGTCGCGCCGTTGCCGGGCTCGCCCACATGGAATATTTTTTCGCCGATGACGTCAAAGATGGGTTTGTGATTTTCAAAACAGGCCTTGTCACCCCCCACAAAAATAGACAAGCGCCCCAACGCTGCCATGTCCACCGCATTGGTCACGGGCGCTTCTAAAAAGCTCACACCCTTGGTTTGAGCCAAAGCCACCAACTCTTGCACCAACGCCACCGCACTGGTGGAGGTGTCAATCACGGTGGTGCCAGGTTTGACATGGGCCAACACGCCCTGCTCGCCCAACATGACCTCGCGCACCTGCACGGGGCCCGGCAGCGACGCCATCACCACCTCTGCGTTTGCTGCGCCTTCAGCCAAACTGGCGACCCATGTGGCACCCAAGGCGATCAAGTTCTCAGCCTTGGCACGCGACACATCAAACACGGTGACGGGGTAGCCCGCCTTCACCAAGTTGGCGGCCATGGGGTTGCCCATGTTGCCCACGCCGATGAAAAACAGTTGGGGTTTTTCGCCGCTCATCAGTTCACCTTTTTGAACTGCAAAAACAGCTGGTTGGCATCTTTCTGAGCCACAAATTCAAATCCATACGCGCCCATCAGCGCTTGGGCTTGATCAAAGGTGTAGGTGCGGTAGTGCACGGTTTGGTCCATCACTGTGTGGTCACCGTCTTGCAGGTAATAGTGCTTGGTAAAGCCAATGTCGGTGGGGTCAATTTTTTGCGAATACGTCATGCCATTGGAGATGACGGTTTCGTAGTCGTGGTGTGGGCCTTGAATTCCCAGCAACAAGGTGCTGCCCAAAGCCATGTGTTTGGCCAAATGCTCAAACCCCAATTCGTTGGCGTGCGCATCTGAAATATGGCTGACCAAGAAGGGTTCTTTCTCGCCATCCATCACAAAGTACCACACGCCGCCATAGGAGAACGCCAACTCATGCGTCTCGTCCAACGCCAACTCAGTGATGTTTTGCTGAGACAAGGACACAGTAGGGAAAGGGGCCAAGCGCTTTTGCGCAATCGACAACATGGGCTCGGTCAAATCGATGCCCGTGATGGGCAGTTTGGGTTGGCGCTTGGCCAACTCTTCCAAAATCAAACCGGTACCGCAACCAATTTCTAAAACATTGCGCTGGGGCTGATGGGCCACAAGGCTGTCCACAATTTTTTCGTAATCGTAGTAACCAGAGGTCATGATTACATCGTAGTAACCCGCCATATTGGTGTAATCGCCCATGATCCTCCGGCATTTTTGCCATTTTTGTTATTAATTCATACACTTTATCAAAATTTCATGACGGGTTAACACTGACTCGCATGGGCAAACAAAAAGGCCGCAGACGAATCTGCGGCCTTTGCAGGTTCAAACACAACGCCAGAGGCGTGATGCATCAACCCATGTGCAAACCACCGTTCACAGCAAAATCGGCACCTGTGGTGTAGCCACCATCTTCGCTGGCCATCCACGCAATGATGGAGGCGATTTCGCTGGGCTTGCCCAAGCGCTTCACGGGCACGGTGGCCACGATCTTTTCCAACACGTCAGGACGGATGGCGTTGACCATGTCGGTGCCGATGTAGCCCGGCGACACAGTGTTGACCGTGACGCCCTTGGTGGCCAGCTCTTGGGCCAAGGCCATGGAGAAACCGTGCATGCCGGCTTTGGCAGCCGAGTAATTGGTTTGACCCGCTTGGCCTTTTTCGCCGTTCACCGATGAGATGTTGATGATGCGGCCCCAGCCGCGCTCGACCATGTCGGGCACGACTTGTTTGGTCACGTTGAACATGGAGTCCAGGTTGGTGCTCATCACCGCGCTCCAGTCTTCGCGGGTCATCTTCAAGAACATGCGGTCCTTGGTGATGCCCGCGTTGTTGACCAACACGTCGATGGGGCCGTGCTCGGCTTTGGCTTTGGTGAAAGCCTCCACGGTTGAGTCCCAGTCGCCGACGTTGCCGACCGACGCGTAAAAGGTATAGCCCAAAGCTTTTTGCTCGTCCAACCACTTCACAAAGTCACGCGTGGGGCCGCAACCTGCGATGACTTTGAAACCTTCTTTGTGAAGGCGTTGGCAAATGGCGGTTCCGATGCCCCCCATACCCCCCGTGACATACGCTACTTTTTTGCTCATTTTTGTCTCCTGATGTATGAGTTTTTTGGTGAAAGAAATCTGAATGAACGCTTGATCAGCGCTCCAATGCCAACGACACGCCCATGCCGCCACCGATACAGAGGGCGGCCAAGCCCTTCTTGGCGTTGGTGCGCTGCATTTCGTGCAGCAAAGTCACCAAAATGCGGCAGCCGGATGCGCCGATGGGGTGACCAATGGCAATCGCGCCACCGTTGACGTTGACCTTGGCTGGGTCAATGTCCAAGGCTTGGTTCACAGCGCAGGCTTGCGCAGCAAAGGCTTCGTTGAGTTCGAACAAGTCCACATCAGCGGCTTTCCAACCCGCACGCTCCAAAGCTTTGCGCGAGGCAGACACGGGGCCCATGCCCATGATTTTGGGGTCCAAACCACTGGTGCCAAAAGCCGCGATGCGGGCCAGTGGCGTGAGGCCCAGGGCAGCGGCTTTCTTGGCCGACATCACCACCACAGCAGCCGCGCCGTCGTTGATGCCTGATGCGTTGCCTGCCGTCACCGAGCCAGCTTTGTCAAACGCTGGACGCAAACCAGCCAAGGCTTCAGCGGTGGTTTTTTTGTTGATGTATTCGTCGGCCTGGAAGGCGATGGGGTCGCCTTTGCGCTGCGGAATGTTGACGGTCACAATTTCGTCTGCAAACTTGCCTGCGTCTTGCGCGGCAGTGGCTTTTTGTTGGCTGGCCAAAGCCAAAGCATCTTGCATGTCACGTGTGATGTGGAATTCTTTGGCCACGTTCTCAGCCGTGATGCCCATGTGGTATTGGTTGTAAACGTCCCACAAACCGTCCACGATCATGGTGTCAATCATGTTCCAGTTACCCATGCGCTGGCCGTCACGTGACCCCAACAGCACATGGCCCGAAGCGCTCATGTTTTCTTGACCACCGGCCACCACGATGTCGCTGTCGCCATAGGCAATGGCTTGGGCCGCCAACATCACGGACTTGAGGCCAGAGCCGCACACGGCGTTGATGGTGAGCGCAGGCACAGTGTGCGGAACGCCTGATTTCATCAAGGCTTGACGAGCTGGGTTTTGGCCGACACCCGCGGCCAACACTTGACCCATGATGACTTCGCCCACCAGCGAAGGATCCACCTTGGCGCGCGCCAAGGCTTCGCGAATGACGATGGCGCCTAACTCCGTGGCTGCAATTTTGGCGAGTGACCCCCCAAACTTGCCCACTGCGGTGCGTGCGGCTGAAACGATGACGATGTCTTCCATGTTGTCTCTCCCAAGAAAAATTGAAAAGTTAAGTGCTTGAACGTTCTTTGACGTAGCGGCCAGGTGCCGCTTCGATCGCTTTGTACTTGCCTCGGCCATACGTTTTGGGCGCTGCAATTTGTTTGCCTGCATGGGTTTTGAGCCATGCAGACCAATCGGTCCACCAGCTGCCTGCGTGCTCTTTGGCTTTGCCAATCCATTGCTCAGGGTCTTGAGGAAAGCTGGTCTCGCTGCCCGTCCAGTAGCAGCGTTTGTTCGCTGCAGGTGGGTTGATCACGCCCGCGATGTGGCCTGACGCACCCATCACAAAACGCTTCTTGCCGGCAAACACCTGCGTGCTGGCGTAGGCACCACCAATGGGCACGATGTGGTCTTCACGCGAGCCGTAGATGTAGAGCGGCATATCCACTTTGCGCAGGTCAATCTTCTCGCCACACACCTTGGCTTTGTCGGGCTTGATGAGGTTGTTTTCAAGGTAGGTGTTGCGCAAGTACCAGGCATACATGGGGCCGGGCAAGTTGGTGGAGTCGCTGTTCCAGTAGAGCAAGTCAAACGGTGGCGGTGTTTCACCTTTGAGGTAGTTACCCACCACGTAGTTCCACACCAAATCGTTGGGGCGCAAGAAGCTAAAGGTCGACGCCATGTCTTTGCCCTTCATCAGCCCGCCTTCTGCAAACTGGCCTTCGCGGAACTTGACGAAGGCCTCGTCAATGAAAACATCCAGCACACCTGAGTCAGAAAAGTCGATCAAGGTGGTCAGCAAAGTGGCACTGGCCACTGGCTTTTCACCACGCGCCGCCAACACCGCCAAGGCGTTGGACAGGATGGTGCCGCCCACACAAAAACCCAAGGCATTGATTTGTGGAACGCCGCCAATGTCTTGCACCACTCGGATGGCTTGGATGGCCACGTCTTCCACATAGTTGTCCCAAGTGGTGTTGCGCAGGCTCTCATCTGGGTTGCGCCAGCTGACCACAAACGTGCGGTGGCCTTGGGCCACGGCATAGCGGATGAGAGAGTTTTCGGGTTGCAAGTCCAAGATGTAGAACTTGTTGATGCAAGGCGGCACAAACAAAAAGGGGCGCTCGAACACCTTGGCCGTGAGTGGTTTGTACTCGAGCAATTGGAAAAACTCGTTTTCAAACACCACTTGGCCTTCGGTGGTGGCGACGTTTTTCCCCACTTCAAACAAGCTCTCGTCGGTCATCGATACATGGCCTTGTTGCATGTCATGCAACAAGTTTTGAATGCCTTTGGAAATGCTCTCGCCCTTGGTGTCGATCGCTTTTTGCTGCGCTTCGGCATTGAGGGCCAAATAGTTGCTGGGAGCAGCCGCAGCCGCCCATTGCTCGACGGCAAATCGAATGCGGGCTTTGGTTTTGGGGTCGGTGTCAGCCGCCTCTGTGAGCGCCAACATGGTGCGGGTGTTGAGCAAGTAGGCAGCGGCAGTGAAAGCCGCCATGGGGTTGTGCGCCCATGCCTCCCCTTTGAAGCGGCGGTCTTTGACCTCCGGCTTGCCTTGTAGGCTTTGGTTCCACAGCGCGGTGGCTTCTTCGACGTATTGCCTTTGCAGGGCTTCGAGTTTGTCGGGGGAAAAGCTCAGAGCGGGTGCTTTTGCGTCTGCGGCTCCGAGTGTTTGAAATGAGGCCATGGCTTTGAGCCAGCTATCCCCTAGGCTCTTGAGGGCCGCATTCTGATCCATCACTAACTCCTATACAGTCACTGTTGTCTTTTTATCTGTCACCAGTATGTCAGTGAATTCCCTTCTAATTTCTGACAAATATCAAACACAAGAGAAAACCCCTAGATGTATTTGGTCCTGATCGCTTGGATATACGTGGCTTTGATGATGGCCATCGCTGAAGCCACAAGCCCTGTGGGCACTTTGCTTGGCGCAGCCTTTACTTTTCTGCTGTACGGCGTGTTACCCATGAGCGTGGTGGGCTACATCATGGGTTCGCCTGCGAGACGACGCGCCATCAAGGCCAAAGAGGCGGCTGAGCGAGAGGCAAGCCTTGACGCAAACATTCAACTGGCCCAAGTGAACGACGTGAACTCAGTTGCGCCAAATACACACAGCGAATCGTCCAGTGACACCGTCGCGCCTATACGAAAAGAGCCGTGAGCTTTGTTGCACGGTGCACCAATCTGATGTGCTGTTGTTGCCCGCCACCGAGGTGACGCCCAAGGCCGCTAAACGCAGACGTGCCAAGCCCGCCAGGTCTGCCAACCATTTGCCTGTGTGGGCAGGGTGAGGTTTGAAATGGCGCTGGGCTTGCACTGACTCTGCGGCTGCCCCTGACGTGAACGCCAAACGCACATCGTCTCCCACCTCAAAGGCATCTGGACCAATGCATGGGCCCAGCCAGACGCGCACTTGCGCGCCACCCACAACCGCCTGGCTGCAAAGTGCCTGAACGGTTTGCTCAATCACCCCAGCCGCCAAGCCACGCCAACCCGCATGCGCAGCTGCCACGACTTGTCCCGCCTCATCGGTGAACAACAGCGGCAGGCAATCAGCCACCATGATGGTGCAGGCCACGTCTGCCTCTTGGGTGATGCACGCATCGGCCAGCGTGGTCTGGGGCGTGGCGGCGGTGAGTTGAGCCACAGCCACACCATGCACCTGCTTGATGAACACGGGCTGTGCACCGCCTAGCTGTGCTTGCAGCAAGGCTCGGTTGGTGGCCACGGCGTGCGAATCGTCACCTACATGGTCGCCCAGGTTGAAGTGATCAAACGGCGCCTTGGACACGCCACCGACACGCGTGGTGCACACCGCATGCACACCTGCTGGCAGCGCCCAATCCATGGGCCAAAGCAAGGGCTTGGGCAGTGAACAAGCGGCGGTGTCGAATGGGTTGTGCATAAGGATGAAGGATATCCCGAACACGCGCATGGGCTGGGCTCGGTGACGGTAGACTAAGAGTAAGTTTCAACTCATCACACAAACACCATGATTCTCGAACTCGCCGACATCCGCATTCACCCAGGTCAACAAGCTGCTTTTGACGAAGCCATCCTGCGTGGTGTGGACACTGTCATCGCCCACGCCAAAGGTTTTGAGGGCTACAAAATCAACCGAGGCGTTGAGTCCCCCGAGCGCTATGTGTTGCAAATTTTCTGGACCACACTCGAAAACCACACGGTGGACTTCCGCGAGTCGCCAGCCTTCGCCGAGTGGCGCGCCATTGTTGGCCCCTTCTTCGCTCAGCCGCCTGTGGTGGAACACTTCGAGTTGGTGGGCAAGTCATCTTGAAACGCCCAACGATCCAAGCCCTATGTTGCATCGCCCACTGATTCAACATTGCAAATCATGCGGCAGCGCGGTGACCTACCGCGTGCCCGACGATGGCGACACGCGTGAGCGAGCAATCTGCAACGCCTGCCACACCATCCACTACGAAAACCCACTCAACGTGGTGGGCACGGTGCCTGTGTGGGGCAACCAAGTGCTGCTGTGCAAACGCAACATCGAGCCGCGCTTGGGCAAGTGGACGCTTCCAGCGGGCTTCATGGAGCTCAACGAAACTGTGGCTGAAGGTGCCGCACGTGAAACCTTAGAAGAAGCGGGTGCGACGTTTGAAATGCAAGAACTGTTTGCCTTGATGAACGTCACTCGCGTCGGCCAAGTGCATTTTTTCTACCGTGCCAAACTGACCAGCGACAAATTTGACCCTGGCCATGAAACGCAAGAAGCGCGTTTGTTTGCCGAGCATGAAATTCCCTGGGACGAGATCGCGTTTCGCACAGTCAAAGAAACTTTGCAGCATTACTTTGCGGATGCAAAACAGGGAAAGTTTGAGTTGCACCAAGTCGACATTGTTTAAATCACTTAAAACATCGCCAAAAAAGACAAAAGGGCTGGCAACTTTCGTTACCAGCCCTTGGTCATTTTGGTCGGTGTGAAAGGATTCGAACCTTCGACCCCTTGCACCCCATGCAAGTGCGCTACCAGGCTGCGCCACACACCGAATCAGGTTGTAATTATAACGCTTACTCAATGAGGCTCAGAGAGCAGCTCGCGAATTTGTGAGAGTTCTTTGCGCAGCGTTTGCAGGGCTTCATCGTGGCTGGTCAAACTCAGCGGCGGCAATGAAGTGTGTGTTGTGGGCGCATCACCCAAGTCGACAGCCGATGCATCATCGTCGATGAAATCTGCATCACTCAATTCACCGCCCGCACGCCTCGCTTCGCGGTCCAAATGCACCAGCTCTTGCAACTTGTTACGCGCACCAGTGATGGTGAAACCTTGGTCATACAAGAGATCACGGATGCGACGAATCATCAACACTTCATGGCGCTGGTAATAGCGGCGATTGCCGCGACGCTTCATGGGACGCAGCTGCGTGAATTCCTGCTCCCAATAGCGCAGCACGTGCGGCTTGACGCCGCACAACTCGCTCACCTCACCGATGGTGAAGTAGCGCTTGGCTGGAATGGATGGAAGGATGGATTTCTCCATGAAAATCAGTAGCTTGTGAACGGGACCGCAGAGGTTACACGAAGAACCGCGCGGAATCAAATCCCCTGACAGTTTTATCAAAAAAAAGAGGCCCGGTGGGCCTCTTGTTCAATTACTTGTCAACTTTGGGCGTACTGTCGCCCTGAATTTGCTCTTTCAGTTTGTGACTTGCATGAAAAGTCACTGCACGCCGTGCCTCGATGGGAATCGATTCACCTGTGCGCGGATTGCGACCCGGGCGGGGCGCTTTGGTGCGAATTTGAAAATTGCCGAAGCTTGAAATCTTCACATCTGTGCCGTTGACCAAGCTCTGTGCGATCAGGTCAAAGAAAGCATCAATCATGTCCTTCGACTCACGCTTGTTCAAACCGATTTGCTCGAACAACAAATCAGCCAGCTGCGCTTTGGTCAACGCAGGTGTTTCTAGGCTTTCAAAAGACAGTTCCATAAGGCTCTCTCATCAACGAGTGAATCTCAAGCGCGTAAACGCGCAGACACTTGGGCGGCCAATTCGGCCAGCACGGCTTGCACCGCGCCCTCAATTTGTACTTCGTTCAGGGTGGCTTCGGCGCTGTTGAGCGTGAGGCGAACCGCCAAGCTCTTTTCGTCCATGGCCATGGCCGTGCTTTGGGCTTTGGGGCGATACACGTCAAACAACACGGCGTTGCACAGCAAGCCTTGTGTTTTGGCGGCGTTGACAGCCGCCATGAACTGGGCGTGTGTGACGGTGTCTTTGACGATGACGGCAATGTCGCGTTCCACGTTAGGGAATTTAGCCACGCCGCTGGCCTTGGGCACATCACGTTGCAACACGGCATCGAGTGAGAGTTCAAACATCACGGGCGCTTGCGCCAAATCCCAGCTTTGACGCCAGCGTGGGTGCAACTCACCCACATGGCCCACGGCTTGGCCGTTGACACACACCTTGGCGCAACGGCCTGGGTGCATGGCAGGGTGCTCGGCCGCTTCAAACTGCGGCACAGCGGGCGCCAACAAGGCTTCTACGTCCGCCTTCACGTCAAAGAAGTCTGCGGCTTTTTCTTGGGTGCCCCACTGCAAAGGCGCAGCGCTGCCAAAGGCAATGGCTGCCACATGCATGGGTTGATCAAAGCCTTGCACCGTGGTGTCTGTGTTTTGCACCGAAGGGTCTTTGTGGAACACGCGGCCCATTTCAAACACGCGCACGCGTGAGGCCTTGCGGTCGACGTTGAACTTCACCACATTGAGCAAAGAGCCCAACAAGCTAGAGCGCATCACACTCATTTGGCTGGCGATGGGATTGAGCAGCTTGATGGGGGCGGCATTGCCTGCCAACTCGTGTTCCCAACGCTCGTCCACAAAGCTGTAATTGATGGTTTCTTGGTAACCCAAAGCTGCCAAGTGGTGGCGCAAAGCGTGTGGGCTGCGTTGTGCTTCTTGGCATGCGCTGGCGGTGATCGGGGCCAAAGGCGGCGTGGTGGGCAGGTTGTTGTAACCCACCATGCGCGCCACTTCTTCGATCAGGTCTTCTTCGATTTGCAAATCGAAACGGAAAGATGGGGGCTGCACGGTGACCGTCCCCTCACCTTCAGTCACAGGCAATCCCAAGCCACGCAGTGCATCTGCAATGCGTTGTTGAGTCAGTGTCATACCAATGACCTTCTCTGCACGCGCCACGCGCAGCGTGACTGGCTTGACCACAGGCATGTTGACGCGTTGGTCGTCAATCGGGCCCACGGTGGTGTTGGGCGTGCCGCAAATGTCAATCACCAACTGGGTGATGCGCTCGATGTGCTCCACAGTCAATTCGGGGTCTACACCGCGCTCAAAGCGGTGGCCGGCATCGGTGCTGAAGTTGAAACGGCGTGAACGACCTGCAATGGCTGACGGCCACCAGAAAGCGGCTTCGATGTAGATGTTTTGCGTGTCGTCGCTCACGGACGTGGCGTCGCCGCCCATGATGCCAGCGAGCGACTCGACTTGGTGCGCATCAGCAATGACACCCACTTTGTTATCTACCGTGACGGTGTTGCCGTTCAAGAGTTTGAGCTGCTCGCCCGCTTTGCCCCAACGCACATCCAAGCCACCATGAATTTTGTCGAGGTCAAAGATGTGCGAAGGCCGACCTAACTCAAACATCACGTAGTTCGAGATATCCACCAAAGGGCTCACGCTGCGCTGACCGCAACGGGTCAAGCGATTCACCAACCAAGAAGGTGTTTGCGCTTTCGTGTTCACACCACGCACGACACGACCAGAGAAACGGCCGCACAAATCAGGCGCACTGATTGTCACAGCCAAGGTGTCTGGGTTCGTCGAGGCAACGGCTGGGAAAGTTGGTGCCTTCAAAGGCGCCCCAGTGAGCGCTGACACTTCGCGGGCAATGCCGTACACGCTCAAGCAATGCGCCAAATTAGGCGTGAGCTTCAAGGTCATCAAGGTGTCGTCGAGGTTGAGGTACTCGCGGATGTTTTGGCCCAACGGTGCATCGGCTGGCAGCTCAAGCAGACCCGCGTTGTCGTCCGCAATTTTGAGTTCTTTGGCCGAACACAACATGCCTTGACTTTCCACGCCACGCAACTTGCCCACTTTGATTTTGAACGGTTTACCGTCTTCGCCGGGTGGCAACTCTGCGCCCACAGTGGCGCATGGAATTTTGATGCCCACACGCGCATTGGGTGCGCCACACACGATGTTGAGCAAAGCGCCCTGCCCCACATCCACTTGGCAAATGCGCAAGCGGTCAGCGTCTGGATGCTGCACGGCTTCTTTGATTTCACCGATGACGATGCCTGAGAAAGGCGGCGCAACGGGCTGGAGTTCTTCCACCTCCAAGCCAGCCATGGTCAAGGTATCGGCCAACTCTTGGGTGGTGAGTGAAGGGTTGCAGAATTCGCGCAACCAGGATTCGGGAAATTGCATGATGAATCTCGTGTGTGCGTGACGTTATTGGAACTGGCTCAAGAAGCGAATGTCGCCATCGAAGAACAAGCGCAAGTCGTTCACGCCGTAACGCAGCATGGTGAAACGGTCCATGCCCATGCCAAAGGCAAAGCCAATGAAACGCTCAGGATCGAGGCCCATGTTGCGCACCACGTTCGGGTGCACTTGGCCTGAGCCGCCCACTTCGAGCCAGCGGCCTGCCAACGTACCGCTTTGAAACTGAATGTCAATCTCAGCGCTGGGCTCTGTGAAGGGGAAGAAGCTGGGACGGAAGCGCAGCACCAAGTCGTCGCTCTCAAAGTAGGTGCGACAAAAATCGGTGATGACCACTTTGAGGTCTTTGAAGCTCACGTTCTCGCCAATCCACAAACCTTCGCATTGGTGGAACATGGGCGAGTGTGTGGCATCGCTGTCCACACGGTAGGTGCGACCTGGTGCGATGACGCGAATTTCGGGCATGCCTTGACCGGCATCCAAACGCGCTTGGTAGCGCTTGACGTGCTGCACCGCGTGGCGCACTTGCATGGGGCTGGTGTGCGTGCGCAGCAAATTGGGTGCCTCGGCGCTGCCACCTTCCACATAGAAGGTGTCATGCATCGAGCGTGCCGGATGGTCTTCAGGCGTGTTGAGTGCGGTGAAGTTGAACCAGTCAGTTTCAATCTCTGGGCCTTGGGCCACTTCAAAACCCATCGAGCCAAAAATGGCTTCGACGCGTTCGAGTGTGATGGTCACAGGGTGCAAACCGCCAGCCATGCGAGCGCGGCCGGGCAAGGTCACATCCAAGGCTTCGGCTTTGAGTTGGGTCTCGAGTTCGGCATCGGCCAGCGCTTGGCGGCGAGCCGTGAGCGCGGCTTCAATCGCTTGCTTGGCCACGTTGATGGCAGCACCGATCGATTTCTTTTCTTCGACGCTCAATGCGGCCATGCCCTTCATCATCTCGGTGATGCGGCCTGACTTGCCCAAGAACTGGGCCTTGGCGTTTTCAAGATCAGCCGGTGTCGTGCTTTGCGCAAACAGGGCCTGGGCACTGGCGACCAGAGAGTCCAACTCGTTCATAAGAATTCGCAGAATAAGAAAACAAAAAAGGGATTGAAGCTGTGTAGCCCCAACCCCTTTACTCGTGGGTGGTTAACCCTTGACTATCAAGCAGCCAATTTGGCTTTGACTTGGTTCACGATGCTGGTGAAAGCAGCCATGTCGTGAACGGCCAAGTCAGCCAACATCTTGCGGTCGATTTCGATCGCAGCCTTTTTCAGACCATTGGCAAATTGGCTATAGGTCAGGCCGCATTGACGTGCGGCAGCATTGATACGAGCGATCCACAGCTGACGGAACACGCGCTTTTTGGTGCGGCGGTCGCGGTAAGCATATTGACCGGCCTTCATCACCGCTTGTTTAGCGATGCGGAAGACATTACCGCGGCGGCCGCGGAAACCTTTGGCTAAAGCCAGAACTTTTTTGTGACGGGCACGGGCCGTGACACCACGTTTAACGCGAGGCATATTTTTTCTCCTTGTTCGTCAGTTAATTACAGGCCGCACTTGGGCAGCATTTGCGCCATGTGACCCATGTTGGTCTCATGCACAGCCACTGAACCGCGGAGGTGACGCTTGTTCTTGGTCGTCTTCTTGGTCAAGATGTGACGTTTGAAGGCTTGACCGCGTTTCACGGTACCACCTGGACGAACGCGGAAGCGCTTTTTAGCGCTGCTTTTGGTCTTCATTTTGGGCATTGAATGCTCCTTTTATTTGTGCTCGTGAGGCGCCCACACAAGGATGTGTAGTCTTGTTAGCCCCGAGACACTAATTTGCTCACCTTCAAAGTGCGGCAGCACGCCACACTGCCAATTTATGCAGAGGCTGCCGGAGCGGCTTCTGCAGCAGGTTTGGCGGCGCCACCTGATTTCTTCTTGCCAGGCGCGATCATCATGATCATCTGACGCCCTTCGAGCTTGGGGAACTGCTCAACAACGATCAGGTCCGCCAACTCATCACGGATGCGCTGCAACAGCGCCATGCCGATTTCTTGATGCGTGATCTCGCGGCCACGGTAGCGCAGCGTGATCTTGCATTTGTCACCGTCATCTAAGAAGCGCTTGATGTTGCGCATCTTGATGTTGTAGTCACCATCGTCGGTACCGGGACGGAACTTGATTTCCTTGACCTCGATGACCTTTTGCTTGGACTTCGCTTCGGCAGCCTTCTTTTGCTCTTGGTACTTGAACTTACCGTAGTCCATCAATCGACACACCGGCGGCACAGCCGTGGCGGCAATTTCTACCAGGTCAACGTCAATTTCTCCAGCCATGCGCAAGGCTTCTGCCAAGCTCACGATGCCGAGGGGTTCGTTGTCAGGACCTGAAAGGCGGACTTCCGGGGCCATGATTTCCCGGTTAAGGCGGTGTTTGCGTTCCTCGCGCTGGCGGCGGTCGCGAAATTCTGTAGCGATGGTGACTATCCTTTAAAAACAAAAACAAACCGACACAGATGTGCAACGCACAACTCTTGGCAATTTCTCAATGAAATCAGCTTTTGAGAGAGATGTCCGCAGCGATCTTTTGTGAGAAGGCTTCTAGGGACATCACACCGAGGTCTTGGTTGCCTCGGGCGCGCACTGCGACGGCGCCAGCTTCCTTCTCTTTGTCGCCTACGACCAAGATGTAGGGAAGCTTTTGCATTGAATGCTCGCGTATTTTATACGTGATTTTCTCGTTGCGGAGGTCTAAATCGACACTAAGCCCTTGATTTCGCAGCGTTTTTGCAACTTCTTGGGCATATTCGGCCTGGGAATCGGTGATATTGAGCACTGCCACCTGGGTTGGGGCCAGCCAAGTGGGCAATGCGCCGGCGTGCTGCTCAATCAAAATTCCAATGAAACGCTCCATGCTTCCCACGATGGCGCGGTGCAAGATGACAGGGCGTTGGCGTGAGCCATCTTCAGCCGTGTACTCTGCATCGAGGCGCTCCGACAGGTTGAAGTCGACCTGAATCGTGCCGCATTGCCACTCGCGGCCAATCGCGTCTTTCAAGGTGTATTCAATCTTGGGGCCGTAAAAAGCGCCGTCGCCTTCAGAGATGACGTAATCGCAACCTGCGGCGGTCAGGCTGTCCATCAAGGCTTTTTCAGCCTTGTCCCACAAGTCGTCCGAACCAATGCGTGCCTCAGGGCGTGTGGACACTTTGTACAAAATATCATTGAAACCAAAGTCTTGGTAGACCTTCTTGAGCACTTTGGTGAAGGTGTCGCACTCGGGCAAGATTTGGTCTTCGGTACAGAAGATGTGGCCATCGTCTTGCGTGAAACCGCGCACGCGCATGATGCCGTGCAAACCACCCGAAGGCTCGTTGCGGTGGCACTGGCCAAACTCGCCATAACGCAAGGGCAGATCGCGGTAGCTCTTGATGCCTTGCTTGAAGATCAAGATGTGGCCGGGGCAGTTCATGGGTTTCAAAGCGTAGTCACGCTTTTCAGACTCGGTGGTGAACATGTTGTCGCGGTACTTGTCCCAGTGACCGGTTTTCTCCCACAACGACTTGTCAATGATTTGCGGACCTTTGACTTCGAGGTAGCCGTTGTCACGGTAGACCTGACGCATGTACTGCTCGATGGTTTGCCAAACAGACCAGCCTTTGGGGTGCCAAAACACCAAGCCTGGCGCGTGCTCATCAATGTGAAACAGGTCCAGCTCGCGACCCAGCTTGCGGTGGTCACGCTTGTCAGCCTCTTCCAAGCGCTTTAGGTAGAGCTGCAAATCGTCTTTGCTGGCCCAGGCCGTGCCATAAATGCGTTGCAGCATTTCGTTTTTGCTGTCGCCGCGCCAGTAGGCACCAGCCACTTTCATCAGCTTGAAATGCTTGAGCTTGCCAGTGCTGGGCACATGCGGGCCACGGCACAGGTCTTCAAAAGCGCCTTCGCGGTACAAGCTCACGTCTTCATTGCTAGGGATACTTGCAATGATTTCGGCTTTGTAGTGTTCGCCCATGCCCTTGAAATAAGCCACTGCTTCGTCGCGTGGCAACACACGGCGCACCACGGCTTCGTCTTTGTTGGCCAACTCGGTCATGCGCTTTTCAATGACCACCAAGTCTTCAGGCGTGAAGCCGCGGGTGAACGAAAAGTCGTAGAAGAAGCCATCATCAATGACAGGGCCAATGGTCACCTGGGCTTCTGGGTAAAGCTCTTTCACCGCATAAGCCAACAAATGGGCGGTGGAATGGCGAATCACCTCCAAGCCTTCAGGGTCCTTGGCCGTGATGATGGCCAAGCTCGCATGGCTGCTCATCGTGTAACTGGTGTCCACCACCTTGCCGTCGACTTTGCCAGCTAACGCTGCCTTGGCCAAGCCTGCGCCAATGGATGCAGCCACTTCGGCCACGGTGACAGGACCAGGAAATTCACGTTGCGAACCGTCGGGGAGCGTAATCTGAAGCATGGGTATGTGTTTGAAAGCGCGAAAACGTTGATTTTACGCCGTGCATTCCCCTGACCTTGAGTCGCTTCACAATGCGGGAATTGTTGGCCTCTTGTGGGAGAAACCAAGATCCAGCAACTTACAAAAAAATGCAAGGTTTCAAAGGTCGCATTCGTAAGATCTGGCGATGACTAGCCTAAGAAACGCCAGCAACTATTTAACAATCGCCGAAGTGAGGTTTGAAAGCGCTGCAAACATCGCACAACTGATACACACGATTCAGGCGGCATTCAGAGTTGCGCGCTACACAGACTCAACCAATATCAAGCGTCAAACACTCAATGTGGAGCAACTTGATCAAAGGCAAGTTCTTGTTCCAACGATGCATAACGCCTACATGTTTTCAAACAAAAACAAAACAAGTCATTTCATCCTCAATGCACAGTGCCTCACCTTTAAGACCAGCGACTTCAAAGACATCGAATCGTTCTTGATGCTCTTCTTAGAAGGTTTTTTCATCGTCAATAAGGTACTCAACCTCACATCGACGCAGCGGATTGGATTACGTGCGCTTGAGCGTATCGTGCCCTCCAAAGGCAGACATTTGACAGACTATCTCGCCCCGTCAGAATTGAATTTATACAAAAAACTAGGCGGTCATTCAGTTTTCTCTCAAACTGAAATTTTTCATCAATTCAAAGAAACTCAGTTGCTGAATCGAGTCAAAATTTGTCTCAATGGCGGACTTGAACTGCCAAGAGACATTGATCCAGCAGACATGGCATTCAAAGTAAATTTGATCACTTACTCAGGACCAAGTGCTTATATTGACAGCGACGGCTACATTGAGAAAAAACAAAAGATCTCTTTTGCGACTATCAAGAAAACACTCACTGAAATCCACGCACTGACAACGGTGGCATTCACAGCCTCTGTTAAGGGATAAATAGGAATTCAGCTTGGGCTCAAGCACTAGGCACGACGACTCAATCTCGTGTTCGAGGCGTTGTTGAGAAAAGATGAAGGCTGTGTTGGCGCTCTCACAGGCGCCCTAGAAGGGGCGTGATTGGGCGCAGGGCTCAATGCGGATGTCATTGCGGGCATGACCAAGGTTTTCACCATATACACAATGGACGATGCAGCGCCTATCACCTGATAAGTGGTCGGATTTGCAAGTAGTTCGCGTATTGAGGCATAAATCGGCGCCATCACCTCACCTTGATTCGTACCGTCAGATTCCGCAGAGATTTGACTTGCTTCCCCACTGTAAACAATCGATGGGCCAGGAAAGGTTGTTGTTTCACCCAACAGGCTTGAATAGCTTGCAGAAAATGGAGTCGATGGCGTTGTTTTGTTAAATGAAGCGATCGACTGAATAACTATTGGATTTTTGTTTGCAGCAAATACCGAAACAACGCCCCGATCTTTGGGAACACTCGCGACCGATTTAGACCCTACAGATGGGGCATCATTTTTAATTGCTTCAAGATTTTCACGAGGCATCTGAGCCGAAACTTGAGCAGTTGCTACTTTGCTAGTCTGAGCAGTAACCGGCAATTCAGCGAATGATTGCGTGACTGCTTCTGCTCTTGCCCATGAAGAAGTCATTTCCCGTGGATACACGGTCCCACTTGAAAAACCAGTTTTTACTGAGTAGTCACCTACAACTTTTGAAAAATCATAGTTCGCTGCATCAGCGCCATTTAACGATGCAATCTTTT
Source organism: Comamonadaceae bacterium (assembly GCA_027485285.1). Taxonomy (GTDB): domain Bacteria; phylum Pseudomonadota; class Gammaproteobacteria; order Burkholderiales; family Burkholderiaceae_C; genus Limnohabitans. Next base: position 47,824 of record JAIXRH010000109.1, read on the forward strand.
GGCTTCCGACAAACGAGCCCACGACATTGCCTGTCTTGCTTCCCGGCGCAGCACCTGGAATGACAACAACAACTTCAGAGATCGACACTGAGTCTGTTGGAATCACATTGTTCAACGTTGCAACACCCGGCGTCAATACTGCACCAGCATTGGTGCTGCGAGATTCAATTGAACCACTCAACATCAACGGGGCCACCACATAGTTGGCGTCAGTCGTTGTGAAAGGCGTTAGTTTGTAATTGCTTGCGTCTTGACCACTGAGTGTTGTCACTGCTTGTTGATAGGAACCAGCGTTCACATGGTTGCTTGAACTTCGAGATACCTTCTGTAAGGCAACGCCAACGATGACATCGTCGCGGCCAATTACGCCAGAAATTACAGCCGAACCGGGGGCAACTGGCGATCCATAGATCGACTTTGAAGCGGCGATACCCGTAGCGCTGAGCGTTGCTGGTGTGATAGAGGCAGGAGCGGTTTGTCCAGCACCCAGCACGTAATTACTTGCCAAGCCCCCATTGCTGCCATCGGACAAAGCCACTGAACCCACCGTCAAGGTGTTGGCCTCCAAGACATTTTTGCTGTTCAGCGAGCCAGTACCTGTAACCCCCAAGGTTTCATTGCCAATCAGGCCTGACATGGTCAGTGAAGGTGTTGCATTGGTCGTTGCGTCATAAACTTTTGTGAAAGCGCTGGCTGTGGCTGTCAAAGGTGCTGGGCTGATCGTCGCAGTGATGCCCGTCAAACCGGTAGCTGTGTAGTTGTCTGCGTCCTGTCCTGACAGCGTGAAGTTGGCAACGGATACGGGCAAGTTGAGTCCAACGTTCTTGCTTGAAAACTGAGCACTGGGCAAACCGTCAACCACGACATTGTCGCCAGCGAGGGCTTGCGCCACAGGGCTTCCTGTCACTCTCGCGTTTGTTGTGCCGTCGTAGGTCTTGTTGCTCACGGTCAGCCCCGTGACGGATAAGGCGGCTTTGGTGATGGTGCCAGTCAAGCCCGTGGGTTGCAAGAAGTTGTAGTTAGATGCACTGAGACCTGAGATGCTGTTGTTTGCCGTGACCGCTTTGCCAACGCCCACATGCTTGTCACTGAAACTTCCCAACTCAGTCAACGTCAAAGCATCACCCGCCTGCACCCCCACCAACACACCACCAGACAATGTTGCTGTCGTTGTGGCGTCATAAACCTTACCCATCACGGCTGTGTTGATCACTGACAGATCTCTTGGCGTGACAGTTGCAAGAGCAGTTTGTCCAGCACCCAGCACGTAATTACTTGCCAACCCCCCATTGCTGCCATCGGACAAAGCCACGGAACCCACCGTCAAGGTGTTGGCCTCCAAGACATTTTTGCTGTTCAGCGAGCCAGTACCTGCAACCCCCAAGGTTTCATTGCCAATCAGGCCTGA
>JAIXRH010000001.1 GCA_027485285.1 Comamonadaceae bacterium
GGATGTGCCGCTCAACGACTTGGGGCTAGAACAAGCGCAGCGCCTCAAGGCGCGCATCGCGCAAGCCTTGGTGGCATGGCAAGCACAAGGCCGAGTGCCTACCCAAATTGTCAGCAGCGATTTGCTGCGCGCACAACAAACCGCGCAACCTGTGGCTGACGTGTTGGGTCAGCGCTGCCTCTTGCATGCAGGTTTGAGAGAACAGGGTTATGGGATGTTTGAAGGTTTGCGTAGCCCAGACATACAAGCCCAAAACCCGCAGGCTTGGCAGCGCTGGCTGGACTTTGATGCCGATGTGGCCGTCGAGGGGGCTGAAACCACGCGTGCGTTTCATGCCCGTGTGATGGCCACCTTGCAAGCCTTGGCCACGCAATATGCAGGTGAGCATGTGGTGGTGGTCACGCACGGCGGCGTACTTGACATGGTGTGGCGTCATGCGCAAGGCTTGTCGCTCAGTGGCCCGCGTGAGTGCGACATACCCAACGCAGGCATGAACCAAGTGACTTGGCGCGACGGTGCCTTGCACATCCAAGCCTGGGCCGATGCCGCACATTTGGCCGATTTGCCAGAGCAGCCGGTGTATAGCCAAAAGCGGTTATTGCAAGCGCGGGATAATTGAGGCTTTAGCCTTCGGACGGATTTTTTATGGCCCTGATGATCACCGACGAATGCATCAACTGCGATGTGTGTGAGCCCGAGTGCCCAAACGAAGCCATCTTCTTAGGGCCAGAGATTTACCAAATCAACCCCGACAAATGCACCGAGTGCGTGGGCCATTTTGATGAGCCCCAATGTGTGCAGGTGTGTCCCGTGGCGTGCATTCCTGTGAACCCTGAGCGGCTGGAAGGCCGTGATGCTTTGTTGGCAAAGTTTCGGCTGCTGCAGCAAACCGCCTAGTCAACCAGCTTTTGGCAGCGCGCTGCGCTGTCATGGGCGCGATGAAGGTTTGTCAGGCACCGCTTTGGCGGTGCTTTTCTTTTGGGCTGCTGCGTTGGGGTCTACCGCGGTGAAGTAGGGGCTGGGTGCTTGACCCGTGCGCTTAGCTTGGCGCTTGCTGCTCTGTGGCTGGGGTGCATGGTGGGTGACACTGGCAGGCTGCGCCAGGGGAGCGCTAAATCGCACAGGCGCTGTTTCGGCGGCTTGGCGCTCAGCTTGGCGTCTTTGTTTTTCTAAAGCTTGGGCTTCGCGCAAGTCACTGCTGGCGTTGGCACTGTCTTGCCCTGCATGGCGCAACTCAGCTGTCGGTTGAACGGGGGCTGCTGGCCCGTTGGCACACTGGGCATGGGGGCTGTAAGCATCGCCGCAGCGGTAGGCGATATCTGCCCAAGCGGGATGGATCACCAGCAGGACAAGTGCCCCGCAGGTCACGGCAGTGCGCGAGAGGTAACTTGTGCCAAGGCCATGTAGCCACTGACCACCTGGCGTGGCACCCACGGAGGTGTTAGTTTGCGTCGATCCCTTTGGTTTGTGATGTGTCAGCATCAGCATCAACCCCCGTCTTCTCTGTGCCAGGCCATGTGGCCGGCCGAGGTGGTTTGGGCCGGGGCGGCTTGGCGGTGTGAATCATTTGCGTGGCTTTCACCATGTCGCCCGCAAGCAAATGCGGCAAGGCCAAACTGGTGCGTGTGATGCAGTCTTCAATGGCGGAGCGTTGATCGGGGGCTGGTTTTTTCAGCACCCAATTTGCAACCTCTGACTTCACACCCGGGTGGCCAATGCCAATGCGCAATCGCCAGTATTGGTCTGTGCCAAGTTGTGCATGGATATCGCGCAAACCATTGTGGCCCGCGTGGCTGCCACCGAGTTTGAGTTTGGCTTCGCCAGGTGTGATGTCCAACTCATCGTGGACCACCAAAATTTCCTGCGGCTGAATTTTGAAGAAACGTGCCAACGCGCCCACTGACTTGCCTGACAGGTTCATGAAGGTTTGGGGTTCTAGTAGCCAGACGTTCTCGCCCTTGACGGAGGTGCGGGCCAACAAACCGTGATAAGCACGGTCTGGCTGAAGGTTGACCTTGAGGTCGCGCGCAGCGGTGTCTACCCACCAAAAACCAGCGTTGTGCCGCGTGGCTTCGTATTCAGTGCCTGGATTGCCGAGGCCAACGAGGAGCTTGATCATGTCAGCATTATTCCAAAGCAAAACGGCCCACCGAAGTGGGCCGTTCAAAGTCCTCTGTGAAAGAGATTACTTCTTCTTTTTGTTGTCGCCAGCAGCAGCGGCAGTTTCTTGCGGTGTCGGTGCCTCAGCCTTGGTTGCCACAACAGCCACCAACACGGGGTTGGAGGTACCAGGCGCCACAACAGTCACGCCTTCGGGGAGCGTGATGTCTTTGGCGTGAAGAGAGTGACCTTTGGTCAAGTTGCTCAAGTCCACAGCGATGAACTCTGGCAAATCTTTTGGCATGCAAGAGATTTCCAATTCAGTGGCAATGTGGTTGATCAAGCATTGGTCAATTTTGACCGCTGGCGAGTTCTCTTCACCAGAGTAGTGCAAAGGCACTTTTTTCTTCATCTTGGTGTTGGCATCGATGCGTTGGAAGTCGATGTGCAAGACGAGTTGTTTGAACGGGTGGTATTGAACGTCGCGCAGTAACACTTCGGACGTTGTGCCGTTGTATTCCATTTGCAAAACGGAAGCGTGGAATGCTTCTTTCTTCAAGGCATGCCACAACGCGTTGTGATCGAGTTCGATCAAGATGGGCTCAGCCGTGCCACCATAGACGATGCCAGGTGTGCGACCTGTGATACGCAGACGGCGGCTCGCACCCGTTCCCTGCTTAGCGCGCTCAAAAGCGACAAATTTCATAATTAACTCCAGTGAGAACCCACCGCGACCAGTGTGGCTCCAGTTTTAAAAATAGACTGCACAACACATGGAAGGCAGCCCGGGGCGATGTTCGACGACTTGCGTCAGCTGTTTAAAACAGCTGGTCTTGGTCGGAGAACAAACTCATGACCGACTCACCTTTGGCAATGCGCTGGATCGTCTCTGCGATCAACGGGGCCACTGTGAGTTGGCGAATTTTTTTGCAGGCGCGGCCGGCATCGCTCAAAGGGATGGTGTTGGTCACCACCACTTCGTCGAGGGCATCGCCCTTGGCAATGCGCTCAATCGCAGGGCCAGAAAAAATGGGATGTGTGCAATAGGCGTACACCTTTTTGGCACCACGTGTTTTCAACACTTCAGCGGCTTTGACCAAAGTGCCTGCCGTGTCGATCATGTCGTCCATGACCACGCAGTTGCGACCTTCGATGTCGCCAATGACGTTCATCACTTCAGACACGTTGGCTTTGGGGCGGCGCTTGTCGATGATGGCCAAATCGCAACCGAGTTGCTTGGCCAAGGCGCGGGCACGCACCACGCCACCCACATCGGGTGAGACCACGATCAGGTCTTCGTAGTTCTTGGTGCGCAAGTCGCCCAACAGCACAGGCGATGCGTAGATGTTGTCAACAGGGATGTCGAAGAAGCCTTGGATTTGGTCTGCGTGCAAGTCCATGGTCAACACGCGGGCTACGCCAGCTGTTTGTAGCAAATCGGCCACGAGCTTGGCGGAGATAGGCACACGGCTTGAGCGTGGGCGGCGGTCTTGGCGGGCGTAGCCGAAGTAGGGGATGACGGCACTGATGCGATCCGCTGAGGCGCGCTTCAAAGCGTCGACCATGATCAGCAACTCCATCAAGCTTTCGTTGGTAGGTGCGCACGTGCTTTGAATCACGAAGACATCGCGGGCGCGCACGTTTTGGTTGATCTCGACCGTGACTTCGCCGTCAGAAAAGCGACCGACGTTGGCAGCCCCCACTTCGATCCCGAGGTGCGTTGCGATTTCGGCAGCCAAGGTGGGATTGGAGTTGCCGGTAAAGACCATGAAGTCGGGGATGTGGGTCGACATGATGACGTATGACTTTCGCTTCAAGGCCAATGACGCAGTAAGTCGTCACTTGCAAACCAAGCACAGGTGTGCTTTTGAACAATTTGGCAGGGGATCGAGGACTCGAACCTCGGAATGCTGGAATCAAAATCCAGTGCCTTAACCAACTTGGCGAATCCCCTACACAGGTCGGACGCTTTGCAGCGACCAACCGTTAACTTTCGCTGGCTGCCCACCCCGCTTGTGGATGGACTGCCATGTTGCTGCATATTCGCATTTGCCAGTCGTGTGGGGCTGAGTCAATCAACACACCATCTGGGATCTTGGCAAACACTGCGCTGCCAGAACCGGTCATGCGAGGGCTTAATCCAAAAGAGCCTAGCCAATTGATGGCTTCGGTAATTTCTGGGCACAACACCTGAGCGACTGGCTGCAAATCGTTACGACCAAAACCGTAATGATTAACAGCGAAGACCGGCATTGTAGCAGTTTCTGTTGCGCGTTCTAGCTCTGGCGCGCGAAAAATTCTTGCGGTCTCCAAGCCTGCATTGGGTTTGACCACGACAAAGCGTGCCGCTGGAATGTCTATGGGTGTGATTTGCTCGCCAATGCCTTCCACCCACGCGTTGTGGCCACCCAGAAAAAAAGGCACATCTGCGCCCAAAGCCAAGCCCAAAGGCATGAGCTTGGAGAGCGGCCAATTCAAGCCCCACAGTCGGTTGAGGGCCAGCAAGGTCGTGGCTGCATCCGACGAGCCGCCGCCCATACCGGCTTGCGCAGGAATGTGTTTCTCTATGGCGACAGTCGCACCCAAAGGTGTGCCGCTGGCGCGTTGCAATGTTTGTGCGGCACGCATGACCAAATCATCGGCAGGCAGCGCGATGGTGAGGTCTTTGCGTTCAATCACGCCGTCATCCCGCACGTCAAAGTGCAGGGTGTCGCACCAGTCGATCAGCATGAAGACCGACTGCAACAAGTGGTAGCCGTCCTCACGCCTGCCAGTGATGTGCAAAAACAAGTTGAGCTTGGCGGGGGCTAAAACGTGGTGCAGCGAACGCATGGCTCAGTGGTCGAGTTTGATGCGCAACATCACTTCAGGCGCGGGGCTGACGCGTCTGGCGGTGACTGAGCCTATGGACGCGGCTGACAGATCTGCCAGCCAGCCTGTGGCTTGCACATCGCGGCCTTGCAGCCAGCCAAAGAGGGCGTCGACGGGCAGGGCTGCGCCAGTGGTGTGTTCGGTCAACTCAGCCAGCGAGTTGAAGAATTGGTGTTTGCTGCCATCGCTGAATTGCACCATCTGCGGTGTCCATTGCAAAGCGCCCAGCGTGGTGCCTAGCGGTGAATACAAATCCAGCTCACCGTTTTTGGCATCGCCGCGCAAAGAGAAGCTGGCGCTCATCGAAGAAGGGGTGTTGCCTTGAACTTGGACGCTGATGCGGCCTTGCCATTCAGGGCGGTTGACTTGCTCGCCACGCATGGGGCTGGTGAAGCGGCCAGGCGTTGCGCAGCCAGCCAACAGGATGCCCATGAGCAGTGCAAACCACCAAGTGCGCATGGCTTACAGCGCAGGCTTGAGGCGTTGCAGTGTTTCCTGCAAGGTCTCGTTGGTAGGCGCGAGTTTGAGGCCTTCACGCCACACTTGGATGGCCTCGTCTTGGCGCTTCATCACCCACAGCACTTCGCCCAAGTGGGCTGCAATTTCAGCATCAGCACGGTCTTTGTAGGCTTTTTGCAGATGGCTTAACGCTGCGTCCAAGTTGCCCAAACGAAACTCCACCCAACCCAAGCTGTCGGTGATGAAGGGGTCGTTCGGTGCAAAGGTGAGGGCTTTGATGATGAGCTGCTTGGCTTCAGGCAAACGCATGTTGCGGTCTGCCAGCGAAAAGCCCAAGGCGTTGTAGGCGTTGTAGTAGCTGGGGTTTTGTGCAATGACTTGGCGAAGGATTTTTTCCATCACCTCGAGTTGGTTGAGTTTTTCGGCGAGCATGGCTTGCTCGTAAACCAAGTCAATGTCGCCCCCGCTGTTGGCGCCTAGGAATTCAAAGGCGGCTTGCCATTGGCGGTGTTCGCGAAGCAACTGCACTTCGGCCAGCACACGGCTGCGTTGCTCGTCGGCCGTGGTGGCGGGAATTTGTTGAATCAGTTCACGCGCTTGACTTATCTTGCCTTGGCGAGCCAGCAGGGCGGCACGGCGCGTCTGCGCTTGGTTGAGGCCGCGTGTGCTGGTGTTGGTGGGGTTTTGGGTGGCCAGGCTCACATAGCGGGCCAGCGAGGCTTCGGCTTCTTGGTCTTGGCCCTGCTCGAACTGCAGCGAACCCAGCACCAGCCAAGCGTCGGCCAGCTTGGCGTCTTTGCGCGTGATGGCTTGGAGTTGTTCGGTGGCTTCTTTGTAGCGCTCCAACTCAATCAGCACGCGCACATAGCTCATGGCCATTTCCGTGCCATCTTGTTTGCCCAGGCCCAGTTGCACCAGTGGCTCGGCCTCAGGCAGTTTTTTGCCCATCAGCTCCATGGCCAGCAGCAAGGGCCCTTGGGCTTTGCCGTCGGCGGCTTGGCCTTTTTTGACAGCGTCGATGGCCCCAGCCAGGTCAGCGCTGGCCAATCGCATGCGACCCAAACTGGTCCAAGCCATGGCGCTGGTGCTGTTGTTTTTGGCAAGGTAGGGCTCTAAGGCTTGCTGGACCACAGCGGTGGCGCGCTTCTTGTCGGTCACGCGGGCGTAGTGACGGGGAATGAGGTTGATGGCGTTGTCGCGTTGGGCTTCAGGCGCGAGGGCAATGTCTTTTTTAAGCGGCTCCAAGCTTTCGGCGACTTGGTTGACGGCCAACAAAATTTGTAGCACTTGGTTGTTGGCCTTGCGGTCATTTGGCCACGCTTGTGACCAAGCGCGTGCAGCCATCAGTGCGCCGTCGCCCGAACGGGCTTGCAGGGCAATTTCGACAGCGCGGTCGAACAAGGCCACATCGTTGGATTTGCGAGCCGCGTCGAGCAAGAGCGCAAACCCAGCAGCGGCCTCGCCTTGGCGCAGGTTCATCTCGCCGAGCAAAATTTCATACAGCAACTCGCCCGTCATGGCCGAGTTTTCTACCTTGTCGGTTTCGCGGACTTGGGCGTTGGCTGACATCTGCATGGCGCAAGAGGCAGCCGTGATCAGCGCAAGGCGCAGGGCCCAAGATCGGGCGGCGGACAAGGGAAATTTCATAACAGCATCATAATCCCTGACTATTTTTCTTAGCTGCCCATGCCTGAATTACCCGAAGTTGAAGTCACCCGTTTGAGCTTTGCCGATCGCATTGCCGGTGCGCGCGTGACGGGGGTGCGTGTGGGCAAGCCCTTGCGTTGGGCCTTGGGCTGCGAGCCAAGTTCCTTGCTGGGGCAACAGGTGTTGGGCGTTCGACGACGCGGCAAGTATTTGCTGGTCGATTTGAACGATGGCTTGCTGCTGTGGCACTTGGGCATGTCGGGTAGCCTGTTGTTTGGCAATGACCGCAGCGCGCCACAAGCCCATGACCATTTCGACTTAGACACCACCCAAGGCTTGCTCCGCCTGAACGATCCACGCCGCTTTGGTGCCGTGGTGTTTGCGCCCAGCGAGCAAAGCGCTGAGGCAGTGAAGCTCTTGGGCCATTTAGGTGTGGAGCCTTTGAACGGTGACTTTGCGCTAGATGCCTTTCATGCAGGATTGCGCAAACGTAAAACGGCGATCAAGCAAGTTCTATTGGGTGGCGAGTTGGTGGTGGGTGTGGGCAACATTTATGCGTCTGAAGCCTTATTCCTGGCAGGTATTCGCCCCACTTCGCGGGCCGAGCGCATCAGCCGACCACGTGCCGAAAAGCTGCGCTTGGCCGTGATAGACGTGTTGGCCCGTGCGGTGAAAAAAGGTGGCAGCACCTTGCGCGACTTCTCTGCCGCCGACGGCAAGACCGGCTACTTTCAGCTCGAAGCCCATGTGTATGACCGCGTGGGAGAGCCTTGCCGCGTGTGCGGCACGACCATTCGACGTATCCAACAAGGCCAGCGTTCCACCTACTTCTGCGCCGTGTGCCAAAAACCATGACGACATCACAAAGCTTTGGCGACACGGTGGTGGTGTGGCAAAAAAAGCATGGCCGCCATGACCTGCCGTGGCAAAACACGCAAGACCCCTACGCCGTGTGGCTGTCGGAGATCATGTTGCAACAAACCCAAGTGGTGACTGTGCGTGCGTATTTCGCGCGTTTCATGGCCCGCTTTCCCACAGTCGCGGACTTGGCTGCTGCGCATCAAGACGAGGTGCTGGCGCTGTGGAGTGGCTTGGGCTATTACAGCCGCGCACGCAATATGCACCGCGCAGCACAAGACGTGGTGGCGTTGCATGGCGGCGTGTTTCCGCGCAGCTCTGAAGCTTTGCAAACCTTGCCCGGCATTGGTCGCTCCACTGCCGCCGCCGTGGCCTCGCTGTGCTTTGGCGAGCCCATTGCGATTTTGGATGGCAACGTCAAACGCGTGATCACACGCTATTTGGGTTTCAAAGACGACATGGCTTCTTCGCGTGTCGA
>JAIXRH010000077.1 GCA_027485285.1 Comamonadaceae bacterium
GCCTTGGCTGTGGAGCATTACAAAGTTTTGTTGGGTCAAATCCGTCAGTTGGGTGTGCAAGTTGATGCCGCGCAATTTGACCAATTGGCTCAATCAGGCGAACGCTTGACCGAGAAAGAATTTGCCTTGTGGCAGAAAATTCAAGGCAAAGCATAAGCTGGGCCTAAGCGCCGCTTGGCTTGACTTGGCCAACCTCATCACAAGCGGTCACACACAGGTTGTGTGACCGCTTGTTTGTTCAGACACCTCACCGCTTCACGATCGTTAGACCTTCGCCATGACAACAGGTTTCAAGAAAACACTGATGGAAATATTGGATGGCTCGCCCAAACATGCGGCAAGCCATTACGTTGAATGGGCCATCACCTTGGTGGTGCTGGTCAACTGCTCCGCGGTGATCCTTGATTCCGTTCCTGAAATTCACGCCCAATACAAAGACTTCTTCCATGAGCTGGAATTTTGGAGTGTGATGTTTTTCACGGCTGAATACATTTCACGCGTGTGGTCGCTGGGTGCCAAGTACGATGCAGCACATGGAGGCTCTTGGAAAGGCCGCTTTCAATACATGTTCAGCCCCTTTGGCTTGATCGACTTCTTTGCCACCATGCCTTTTTACTTGCATGTGTTTTTCCCAACGTTGGACTTGCGCATCCTGCGTGTGTTGCGCCTGCTGCGAATTTTGAAACTCTCCAAATACAACACCGCGCTGCAAGACTTGTTTCATGCGATTCATTCTGAGCGCCAAGCCTTTGGCTCTGCGGTTTTTTTGCTGACCATCGCCACCATCGTGTCAGCCTCGCTGATGCACTTTGCCGAAGGCCATGCGCAGCCCGAGTTCTTTGGCACGATTCCGCATTCCATTTACTGGGCCATCGTCACCATCACCTCAGGCTATGGCAACGTCGAACCCATGACCAAGTCGGGTGAAGCAATCGCACTCATCACTGGCTTTTTGGGGGTCTGCATGGCCGCGATCATGACGGGCATCGTGGCCTCGGCATTCTCAAACCAAGTGGCACGCAAAAAAGCTGCGTTTGAGGCACAGCTACGCGAAGTTTTCAAAGACGGCAACATGTCTGAAGAAGAACAAGAAACGCTGAAAAACTTGCAGGCGCATTACCGACTGTCGGATGAGCAAGTTGAAGCCATGCTGCTCCGTGCCCAAAACAAATCGTCCGGCAAACAATGAGCGTCCCCATGAACACCGCAGCCGTCAACCACTCGATTTACCAGCGCATCAAGCGCCGTACCTTCGAAATCATGGAAGGTGAAGTGCCTGACCAATACAGCCGCTTCGTCGAAATCTTCATTGCCCTCTTGGTGGTGGCCAACGTCATTGGCATCATCTTGGAATCTGTGCCTGAAATTCACAATGCCTACCTGCAAGAGTTTCATGCATTCGACATGTTCAGTGTGGCCGTGTTCACCGTCGAATTTATTTTGCGCGTGTGGTCTTACAGCGAAAAATATGTTCACAGCGGTGGCACGTCTTGGCAGGGCCGCAAGGAGTATCTGTTCAGCTTCTACGGCATCATCGACTTTGTGAGCACCGTGCCGTTTTATCTGCAGCTGCTTTTCCCGGGTGCAGACTTGCGCGTCTTGCGCATGTTCCGATTGCTGCGAATCTTCAAACTTTCACGCTACAACAGCGCGTTTGAAGACATGGTGGCAGCCGTCAAGGCAGAGAAAGATTCTTTCTCCTCGGCTGTGTTTTTGCTGTTCATCAGCTGCTTGCTGTTCTCGTCTCTGATCTACATCATCGAAGGCCATGACCAGCCTGAAGTGTTCCCCTCTATCCCTGCAGCCATGCACTGGTTTGTCATCACCATCGTGGCGGGCTGGGGCGGCGTAGAACCTGTGACGTTTGTAGGCACCATCTTGGTCATTCTCACGCAAGTGCTGTCCATCGCCTTGGCGGCCATCTTGACGGGCGTGGTCGCCACGGCCTACAGCGCACAAGTGGAGCGCCGCCAAGCTCTGTATGAGATGGAAGTGCGCAATGTCTTGGCCGATGGTGTTGTCACAGAAGCTGAACAAGCCCAACTTAAAATCATGCAAGCCAAGTTGGGCATGTCAGATGAGCAAGTTGAAGCCATCAAGCACCAGATGGAAGAAGAAAAGCAAATCGCTGAAGCCAACAAGCAATCCACTTAACAAGAAACGAAGGCCATCATGGACAACCGTGCTTACGAAAAATACAAGCAAGAGAATCCGGATGTTTACACACCGCTCTCCACCTATGAGTACGTGGACCAATTCGTGCATCAACTCACCAATGCCGAGTTGGTGGTGTGTGTGGTCGCAGTCGTCTTGACTGTGTTAGCCCTGTTTAAAATTTTTACAAAGGGTGGCGGCAAAGACAAGCCATCTGACGATCAACACAAGTAAAAAGGAAACACCATGAGCGAAGTTCCAGAAACCGAATTGCCAGAGCACGGCAACGACCCTTTCCGCACCCGCTGCGCCATGCTGGTGTCACTGCTGGCCATGTGCTTGGCCATTGCCAGCTTGGGCGGCAACAACGCCGCCAAAGAAAGCATGAGCCACAACATCTTGGCCTCCAACGCCTTTGCCTTCTACCAAGCCAAGAACATTCGTCAGACCGACTACAAAATTGCTGCAGACGATTTGCGCATTCAGCTGGCCAATGACAAGCTCTCGCCGGCAGCCAAAGCCATCGCTGAGAAAAAGGTAGAAGGCTACGAAAAAAACATCGCCCGCTATGAGTCCGAGCCAGAAACCGGCGACGGCAAAAAAGAGCTGATGGCCAAAGCCAAAGCGCACGAACACGAGCGCGACATTGCGCTGCGTCAAGACCCTTGGTTTGACTACGCCGAGGCGCTGCTGCAAATTGCCATCGTGCTGACCTCGGTGGCCATCTTGACGGGCGCCCATGTGCTGTTTTGGGTGCCTTGCGTGCTGGGCTTGTTGGGTATTTTCTCAACCATCAACGGGTTTTTGCTGTTCATCTGACAGCATTTGATCTGACGCAAAGGCCCCATGATTGGGGCCTTTTTCTTACGCCATCAACACGCGATGTGAAGGAGAATCTTGGCCATGACCGAACACGTTCACAAACCGAAAGCTTCTTTACTGGCGCTCGCCTACCACTGGCTGTTTGACCCAGAATTCAAACACGGCTTCAACCACACGGTCGAGCGATGCATCGCCTTCCTGATCGTGGCCAGTGTCTTTGCGGTATTGATCGAAAACACGCCCGAGATTTACAACAGCTACACAGGGTGGTTCCATTGGTTTGACGTGCTCACCGTGGGCATCTTCACGGTTGAGTATGTGATGCGTGTGGCCACCGCGCACCTGCACCCCGACTTCGCAGGCAAAAGCATGCCGCGTTTGCGCTACGCCTTGAGCTTTTATGCGCTGATTGACTTGATCGCCATTGCGCCCTTTTACTTTGCGCGTTTTGTGGATGTGGACATGGAGATGTTGCGCGTGTTGCGGGTCATGCGACTGGCGCGGATGTTCAAACTTTCGCGCCAAATCATTCCTGCTTGGCTTGAGTTTCAAGAGCTCAACCAAGGCCGCACATTCCGCGCCAAAGTGTTTGCCATGCTCGAGCCCACGGGCCACTCAGGCCGCTTGCATGCCTACATCGACAACTTCATTGTGTTTTGGGTGGCGTTGTCCATCACCTGCGTGATCTTTGAGTCGGTGGCATCGGTGCGCGCCTTGTTCGCGGTGGAGTTTCATATCATCGACGTGATCGCCTTCACCCTCTTCACCATTGAGTACATCGCACGCGTGTACACCGCGCCAGAAAACCCCAAGTACCACCACCGCATGGCACGCTGGGCGCACATTCGTTCGGCCCCCGCCATCATCGATTTGCTGGCGATTTTGCCGTTTGTCTTAGAAAGCCTGTTGAGCCAACACTTGGACCTGCGCTTCTTGCGGGTGTTCCGTTTGGTGCGCATGCTCAAGCTCACGCGCTACACCTCAGCGTTGGAAACCCTCTACAAAGTGGTGCAACGCGAATGGCAAGTTATTTTTGCCTCGGTGTTTGTGATGATGTTGTTGGTGGTGCTCACCGCCAGCTTGGGTTTCTTGCTGGAGCATGAGGCCCAACCTGATAAGTTTGAAAACATTCCCCAATCCATTTATTGGGCCATCATCACTTTGGCCTCGGTGGGGTACGGCGACATCTCCCCCATCACGCCCATGGGCCGCGCCCTGACGGTGGTGTTGGCACTGGTGGGCATTGGTATTTTTGCTATTCCGGCGGGCTTGTTGGCTTCGGCCTTTACCGACCAGTTGCGCATTGACCGCGACGCTTTCAAACAGCGCCTCATGCTGGCCTTTGAAGATGGCTTGCTCAACGATGCAGAGCGTGAGCTCATCATTGCCGAGGCCGAGCGTTTGCACTTGTCACACGAAGAAGTCACACGCCTGACCAACGAAGCCCGCGCCGAGTTTGCCGCCAAAGAAGCCGAAAACCACACCCACGCCAACGGCTTGGTGCTGGACGCCAAAGCACACCCTGCCTTGGCCGCAGCGCAGTTCAAGCTGCTGGTCGATCAGCTGAGCTTGATTACCCAAGCCACGGGTGAAGACGCCTTGCGCAAAAGCTTGGCTCATATCCAAACCGACCACCAAGCCGAGCTGGATGTGTTGGCCATCGTGGCCAAACGCAAACTTTAAGACCCACACGCACAGCGGTTTTGCAAATAGGCGACAGCCCACTGACCGGTTTGCGTTTACCGTATCGACATGACACATTTTTACCAACCCAAAGACGGCCATGGCCTGCCCCACGACCCCTTCAACGCCATCGTGGGTCCACGCCCCATCGGGTGGGTATCGACCCGCAGCAACGACGGCATTTTGAACCTCGCCCCCTACAGCTTTTTCAACGCCTTCAACTACATCCCGCCCATCATTGGCTTCTCGAGCACCGGCCTGAAAGACTCGGTGCGCAATGTGCAAGAAAACGGCATGTTTGTGTGGAACCTGGTCACCCGTCCCCTGGCCGAAGCCATGAACCAAACCTGCGCCCCTGTTGGCCCAGAGGTGAATGAGTTTGAACTCGCCGGATTGAACACTGCCCCCTCACGCGTGGTGGATGTACCGCGCGTGGCAGAGAGCCCTGTGTCTTTTGAGTGCCGCAGCACGCAAATCATTCAGCTCGAGGGCTTGGACAAACAAAAGGTGACGACCTGGTTGGTACTGGGCGAAGTGGTGGGTGTGCACATTGCCGACCACTTGCTCAAAGACGGCATTTACGACACAGCCAATGCGGGCCACATCTTGCGTGGTGGCGGCCCTGCCGACTACTTCAGCATTGGGCCAGAGCAGCTGTTCAAGATGTCGCGGC
This sequence comes from Comamonadaceae bacterium, assembly GCA_027485285.1. GTDB lineage: Bacteria > Pseudomonadota > Gammaproteobacteria > Burkholderiales > Burkholderiaceae_C > Limnohabitans. The sequence continues at coordinate 5,333 of JAIXRH010000077.1, forward strand.
CCAAAGCCTAAGACAGGGCTTCACTGGCCAAAGTTCTCGGGCATTTGCAAGGCCACCACGTCCCCGCGTGCCGTGGCCACATCGCCCGCGTAAACAGTGGCTTCGACCACCACTTTGCGGCCTTTGATTTCTTTCACACGGCCGCGAATGACCAGCTCACACGCCAGCGGCGTGGGCTTTAAAAAGTCCACATGCAAGGAACCTGTGACAAAACGGAAAGCAGGCAATGAATCGTGGCTGCGCCCTTCTTGCTTGTACATGGCAGCTGCCGCTGTGCCCGTGCAGTGGCAGTCAATGAGTGACGCAATCAAGCCGCCATACGCATAGCCCGGCACGGAGGTGTGGTAAGGCTCGGGCGTGAAACGCGTGACGGTTTCGTCACCTTCCCACACGGTTTTGATTTGGTGGCCATGCGCATTCAGGTGGCCGCAGCCGTAGCAATGCGACACGTTTTCGGGGTAGTGGTCTTGAAATGCATCCATGGCATGTCTCCTATTTCATACTAATTGTGGGTGATGGTTGGCTTGACTCTCCAAGCGGACAGCACCTGCAAAAACATAAACCTCAAGGCAGCAAGTCTGCGCCCTTGAGGTAATCCAACTTGCCCACTTCCACACCGTTGTGGCGCAAGATGTTGTAAGCCGTGACCGTGTGGAAATACAAATTAGGCAACATCCACTGGTACAAAAAGTCGCGACCTTTGAGCTTCAACACGCGATCAGGACCCGCAGGAAACGACACCACTTTGTCTTCGACGCCCGACAAGCTCTCGGCGGTGACGGTGTGCAAAAAGTCTATCGTCTTAGCAATGCGGGCTTGCAATTCTTCGAAGGTGGTTTCGGTGTCTGCAAACTTGGGCGCTTCGATGCCGCTCAAACGCGCGAAGCCGAGTTTGGACGCATCACAGGCAATTTGCACTTGCTTGGACAAGGGAAACATATCGGGGGCCAAACGTGCGCTGGTCAACACCAGTGGGTCGATCTTGCGGGCTTGGGCCGAGGCTGCGCCTTTTTCAAGAATGCCGCTCAAAGCGTTGAGGGTGCGGATGAAATCTGGAATGGATTGAGCAATCATGGCTGTAGCCTTTCATTTAAGAATTTACGAACAAGTATCCCAAAATAATCGCTGCGGATTTTGGCTCAACACCTCCTCTAAATGCTGCTCACCCACCCATGTGACCAACGCTGCAAAGAGCGCAGCGTAATTGGCCGATGATTCGTGATTGGTACAAGGCCAATCACTGCCCCATAACAAAGCCTGTGAGCCCAATTCATGCAACCAGATATGCGCCAAACTTGAGGCATCCACATCCCCTAAGCGATAAGCACCACTGAGCTTGATGTGTGTTGGCACATGTTGTGCGCGTTGCACCAGGGCTTGCACTGTGGCGTCTCGCGCTTTGGCTTCGCTGGGCTTGGCCATGTGATCGATCACCAAGGGAATGTCCGATGGCAATTGGCCCAACACTTTTGGCAATGCCCCTTGGTCTGTGTGCACTTCCAAGTGCCAACCTAAGTCGTGCAAGGTTTGCCACACAGGCTCGGCACGCGTCCACTCGGGTATGTCGTGATCAACACCCGCCAAGTTCAACCGAATGCCTCGCACCCCGCTGGTGTGCAACGCCTTCAACTCATCTGGATGAATGTTAGCAGCCACCACCGCCACACCACGCAGCGTTTCGGAATGCGCCGCTAGGGCGCTGAGCATCAAGGTGTTGTCTGTTGCCAAGAAGCTGGGCTGCACACACACGCCACGTGTCACGCCCACGCCTTGTGCAAGCGCCTGCCAATCTTTCAGTGCTGCGGTGTACTGCGGCACATAGCGAGCTTGATCAACCGCAATGCCTGCGTGGAACACATGAAAATGGGTGTCTACCCAGTTTTTTGACGTTGTCAGACTCATGCGCTATATTCTAGTCCTCTAGATGTCTACCGCCAACATGAGCACCATGTTCACAACCCACACACCCGGCCAAAGCCGTTACGGCAAGCTCGCCTTGGCCTTGCGCGACCGCATCTTGCAGGGCGAGTGGGCTCCGGGTGAAGTCATTCCGGCTGAATCAGCCTTGGCACAAAGCTATGGCGTGGCGTTGGGCACTATCCGCCAAGCGCTATCACTGCTGGTGGAAGACGGTGTACTGCAACGCCGACATGGCAAGGGCACGTTCGTCACCAAAGGGGTAGACGGCGCATCCATGATGCGCTTCTTTCGTTTTCGCGGCGTGGATGACGGCCAAAGCGAAGCACCTCAATCGCGCATTTTGTCTAGCCGTCTTCGCACCGCCACAGCACAAGAAGCCAACGCCTTTGGCATCACTAACGGCGCGCAGGTGCTGCAACTGGAAAGGCTGCGCAGTTTAGCCAGTGAACCCTGCTTGCTAGAGACCATCGTCTTGCCCTTGCCCCTGTTTGGCAAACTGGCCGATTCGGATACCGATGCGTGGGATGACTTGCTCTATCCCATGTATCAAGAACGCTGCGGTGTGGTGATTCAAAAAACTCAAGACCACCTGAGCTTTTCGCAACTCAACGCCGCACAAGCCAAACGACTCAGGCTGGTCGCCGCACACCCCTGCGTCTTGGTGGAGCGCCAAGCGTTTGACATGGCTGGCCGCTGTGTCGAGCTACGCACCACGCGCGGCGACGCTTTTTCGTTCAAGTACACCACCCAATTGCAGTGAACACACAGACCTACCAAGGAGACAAACGATGACAAACCGTATCCACACACAGCGCCGCCATGCACTGCAAACGCTGGCTTTGGCAACACTCGCATTCTGTGCCACCGCCCCCACGGTCATGGCACAAGGCGCATTTCCGAACAAGCCCATCACCTTGGTGGTCACCTACCCACCCGGTGGCGGCGCAGATGCCATGGCCCGCTTGATCGCCCCCAAGATGGGCGAAGCCTTAGGCCAATCCGTGGTCATCGAAAACAAGCCGGGCGCAAGCGGACAAATTGGCGCACAAGCTGTGGCCAAAGCAACACCCGATGGCTACACCTTGATGTTGGATGCGTCATCGTTCTCGGCCAACCCTGCTCTTTACCCCAAGCTGCCCTATGACAGCCTGAAGGCCTTCAAGCCCATTGGTGTGGTGGCCTTGTTTCCCAACGTGGTGTTGGTCCATGCCAACTTCCCAGCCAAGAACATTGCAGAGCTCACAGCTGCGGCGGGCAAAAGCAAAGACGCGGTGTCGTATGCCTCGTCGGGCAACGGCTCAGCCCAACACTTGGCAGGCGCTTTGTTTGAATCAGCCGCCAAGGTAGACATGGTGCACGTGCCCTACAAAGGCGGCGGCCCTGCTTTGAATGACGTGATCGGTGGCCAAGTGCCTTTGTTCTTTGGCAATCTCGCCTCGACCTTGCAGCATGTGCAGTCGGGCAAGCTCAGGGCTTTGGCCGTGACATCGGCCAAGCGCTCCAGCAGCTTGCCCGAGGTGCCCACACTCACCGAAGCGGGCTTGAAGGGCGCTGAGATTTATGAGTGGAACGCCGTGTTCGCCCCCGCCAACACTCCCGAGCCTGTGGTGGCCAAACTTGCCGCTGCGTTTCAGCAGGCGTTGGAATCGCCTGATGTGAAAGCACGTGTGGCACAGCTGGGTGGCGACATTCAAAAGGGTTCGCCCGACGATGCCAGAAAATTCATCGAGCAACAAATCAACCAATGGAGCCGCGTCATCAAAGAACGCGGCATCACCACCGAGTAACAAAACAAAGCAAGGCGTTTAACCGCCCGTGAAGTCTTTCACCCTATTGCCGTCCCACTGCAAGTCTTGTTCCCACAGGCCTTGGCGGCGGGAGTTGTTGTCGCTCACGGTTTGCACAAACGCCTAGCCCATGCCAAAAAATAAAACTTATGCATCTTTATTATAAACACTCCCCCCGAAACAAAGCCCACTCCTCACATACCTTGCCCGAGGGCAATTTGCACAAGCCAAATTCGCTTTGATGGATCTCTCTGCCAAGGAGCTTTCCGCCCGCTTTCACGCAAGCCACTGAGGCGGGGTTGGCCAAAGTGACTCGCTCGGCGGTGGTCATTTCAGATCGCGAGCAGCCCCAAGCGGCTAAGACCAGGGCACACAGGGTGGTTGTTTGCAAAATTCGCATGGCGATTAACCTTTATGAATTCATTCAATTAACTCATATGAATTCTATAGTGTCTATTTTTTGATGGTCCACAGGCTCATAACTTGCGCCTAGCCATCCAGTATGCTCACCGCCTCACCTTGCTGTTTAGCCCCTTTGCCCCCTGCTCTGCCCCCCATGTCTGACCCCTACGCCACCGGTTTTATGGTGCTTCACAGCAACCAGCTAGAGGGCCTGCGCGAGTTGGCGGTGCAGTTCATCCACAAGCACCCGCTGCCCGTGCTCGCGCCCGAGGTGTTGCTGGTGCAAAGCAACGGCATGAAGCATTGGCTAGAGCTGGCCTTGGCCAAAGACCTGGGCATTTGCGCGGCCACGCAGGTGGCGCTGCCGTCTGCCAAGTTGTGGCAGATTTACCGCGCCGTGCTGGGTCCCAGCAACGTACCCGCGCACATGCCGCTGGACAAGTCGCCCCTGGTGTGGCGCATCATGCGTTTGCTGCCCGTGTTGTTGGCCAAGCCCAGCTTTGCCCCGCTGAAAAACTACCTAGGCCAAGCCGAGGCTGACACGTCGCCCATGAACCGCCGCGCCTACCAGCTGGCCGCGCAACTGGCCGACGTGCTGGATGGCTACCAAAACTACCGCGCCGATTGGCTAGAAGACTGGGCCCAAGCCCGAGACCAACTGCGCACGCAAGCAGGCATGGCAGCACCCCTGCCCGCCGCACAAAGCTGGCAGCCAGAGCTGTGGCGCGCATTGCTGACAGACCTCGCCGCTGATGACGAGGTACAAGCCGCTCTCAGTGCCAATGTGCAACACAGTTTCAGCTCGCGTGCCAAAGTGCATGAGGCCTTCATGGCCAAGATGGCCACCTTGCCCGAGGGCCAACGCCCTGCGGGTGTGCCGCATCGCCTCATGGTGTTTGGCGTGACCTCGCTGCCCATGCAAACCGTGCAGGCGCTGGCCGCTTTGGGGCGCGTGTGCCAAGTGCTCATGCTGGTGCAAAACCCGTGTCAGCACCACTGGGGCCATGTGGTGGAAAGCCGTGTGCCTCTGACTAAATTAAGCAGGCAACGCCAAGCGCACAAAGCTGGTTTGCCCGTGCCGCAAGACGATGGCTCGCTGTCTGAGGCCGACCAATACACCCTGCACACCGACACGCACCCACTCTTGGCCGCATGGGGCAAGCATGGCCGCGACTACTTGCACTTGCTCGATGGCTTTGACGATGTAGACCAATACAAAGGCCAATTCAACCGCGTGGATGTGTTTGTGGACCCCGCCGAGTCAGCAGCCGACCAAGGCCGTGCGCCCAACATGCTGGAGCACTTGCAGTCGTCCTTGCTCAATTTAGCGCCATTGCCAGACACCCCTGCGCCCGTACAACCCAATGACAGCAGCATGGCCTTTGTGCAAACGCACTCCGCGCAGCGCGAGGTGGAGGTGCTGCACGACCGCCTGCTGGCGTGGCTGGATGCCGACCCCACGCTCAAGCCCGCCGACATCATGGTGATGGTGCCCGACATGGCCAACTTTGCGCCGCACATCCATGCGGTGTTTGGCCGCTTTGCCAGCCATGCGCCGCGCCACCTGCCCTACACGGTGGCAGATACCACGCCGCGCACCGAACCACTGGTGCAGGCACTTGACACACTGCTGCAACTGCCCCAACTGCGCGTGACGCGCGTGGAGTGGCAAAGCCTGTTTGAAGTGGCCGCCGTGCGCAAACGCTTTGGCCTAGAAGAGCACGACGTGGCCCAAATCGACTCTTGGCTAGCCGACGCCGGCGTGCGTTGGGGTCTGGACGCAACCCACCGCAAAGCGTGGGGCATTGCGCCCGACATGGCTGGCGCCAACCAAAACAGTTGGCTGTTTGGCATCGAACGTTTGCTGCTGGGCTACGCCACCGGCGCAAGCGACGACCTCGCCCCCCCCTGGGCCGACACCCTGCCGCAAGCAGGCATGGGCGGGCTAGACGCACGCGTGGTGGATGGCCTGCTGCAGTGGCTGCGACACACCCAAATTGCACTGCTCAAACTGCGCCAAGACCACACGCCCACCGAATGGGTGGCCGTGTTGCAACAACTGGTGAGCTTGTTCTTTCAGCCGAGTGACGAATCCGATGAACGATTGATCGAGCGCGTCATGGCCCCGCTTGAAACATGGTTGGCCGAATGCCAACTGGCCCGCCTTGATACACCGCTGCCCCTGGTGGTGGTGCGCGAGCACTGGATGGCCCAGCTGCAACAGCCCGCCATGCAACGCCGCTTTTTTGGCGGTGGCGTGCAGTTCGCCACGCTCATGCCCATGCGCTCGATTCCGTTCAAGTGCGTGTGCTTGCTGGGCATGAACGATGGCGACTACCCACGCAGCCAAACCCCACGCGACTTTGATTTGATGAGCGACGCCGCGCATGCAGGCAGCACCCAATCACACTGGCGCGCAGGCGACCGCTCGCGCCGCGAAGACGACCGCTATTTGTTTTTAGAGGCGCTGCTGTCCGCACGCGACAAGCTCTACATCAGCTGGCAAGGCCGTCGCACGACAGACCATGAAGTGAAGCCACCTTCGGTGTTGGTGGCGCAACTGATGGACTACCTCAATGCGGTGTGGACGCAGCACAATGACAAGGGTGAACCCACGCCCGCATGTGTTGCACCGCTGCAGCCGCTGCAAGCGTTTTCGCCCAAGTACTTCACGCAAGACGCCACGTTCCAAACTTATGCCGATGATTGGCAGCGTGCGTTGTTGGCATCCCCGGCTTCGTCTGCACCAATTGCGTCAAACGAAGCAACGCCAAGCGGAGCCACGCCCACCGAGCTGACGCTGCAACATTTGCAGCGCTTGCTGCGTCAACCTGTGGACGTGTTTTTGTTGGACCGCTTGCGCTTGCGCCTGGACCAACCCGACGAAGCCGCCGAGGAAGAAGAGCCGTTCTCGCTGGACGGTTTAGAAAAATACAAACTCAACCAACGCATTGCACAGGCCGAAGATGCACAGCAAGCCATTGACCAATTGCGCCTGAGTGGCCAACTGGCCATGGCCGGTTTTGGCGAAGCCCAGCAACACCTGTTTGAGAACGACCGCGACAAACTGCGCGAGCAACTGGATGTGTTGTTGCCCACGTGGCCCCAACAGTTGAGCGTGCAATCCGCCCACTGGCAACTGAGCCAAATACGCTTAAGTGCCGAATGGGCCAATGGCCAAACCCTGTGGCACACCAACGGCAAAACGCAGGACGCTGGGCAGCAATGGCTGCAAGTGGCCCTGCGCCCAGGCGCGGTCACTGAAGGCAAAAAAGAAAACCAAGTCGCACGCATCGACACGCTCAGCCAACTGTGGCTGCACCACTTGGCCACGTGCGCCAGTGGCACGCCCACCACCAGCGTGCAAATTGGATTTGATGCGGCCATCGAACTCAAGCCCATCCAAGCAGAACAAGCCCAAGGCCATTTGCAAGACCTGTGCGATGCGTATTTGCAAGCATGGGCGCAGCCCCTGCCTGTCGCGGCCAAAACAGCCTGCGCGTTTGTGATGGGCGTGTACGGCGGCAGCAAAGATGCAATGGGCAAAGCGCAGGCTGCGTTTGAAGGCGGCTTTGGCAAAAGCGGCGAATACACAGGATCACCCGCCTTGCAACGCGTGTTCAATAGCTTTGAAGATGTGGAGGCGGACCTGCAAGATTGGGCCACCCGCTTGTACGAACCCATGTTCAAAGCTGCCAAGGTGATTCATCTGAATGCCGACAGCGTCGGTCACGCCGAGGGGGCTGACGCATGAACGCCCTCAACCCACACACCCTGCCGCTGCATGGCCGACAAGTGATTGAGGCAAGCGCAGGCACTGGCAAAACATGGACGCTCGCTGCGCTGTACCTGCGCCTGGTGCTGGGCCACGAACGCACCCAGGCTTTGCTGCCGCCACAAATTTTGGTGATGACGTTCACCGACGCCGCCACCGCAGAATTGCGCGAGCGCATTCGCACACGCCTAAGCCAAGCCGCCACTTACTTTGACTTGAGTGCGCAAGGGCGCGAGCTTCCCACCTCGTTGAAGGTGGACGCGTTTTTAGAAACACTGCGCGACAGCTTTGACAAAGCGCTGTGGCCACGCTGCGCCTTGCAGCTCAACTGCGCCGCCGAGTGGATGGACGATGCAGCCATCTACACCATTCACGGTTGGTCACGCCGCATGCTCACACAGCACGCGCTGGAGAGCCACAACCTGTTTGAACAAACGCGACTTGAGAACGCCGACCAACTCAAGCTCACGCTGGTGCAAGACTATTGGCGCGAATGGTTTTACCCACTGAGTGGCAACACGCTGCAACACATCACACCCCTCATCGGCCAAGACCCAGCCAAGCTGCTGAGCACCTTGACCCAGCTGTGGAAGGAACAAGAGCGCAAACCACGCGAGGTGGTGGCACCCAAGGTGTCCCCCACACAAGCGATTGACGCACACATGGCGTGGCAAGCGCAGGTGGAAGCTGCAGCACTTGCTGCGCGTGAAGCCTGGCACGAGACGACGCTGCAAGCGCTACAAGAAGCAGGCGCTCAGAAAAAGATCAAAGGCTTGCGTGCCGACTACTTTGCCAACTGGCTCAAAACGCTGCAAGCGTGGGCCACGCAAAGTGCGA